>CAZYWA010000572.1:0-4938 GCA_964650975.1 uncultured bacterium | reverse complement strand
GCAGGGCTCGACCGTGGAGGTCCGGGTGCCCGCGAGCTGGTCTGAGCTTCCGGCCGCCGTCCGCCGCACCGCGCTGCTCGCCACCTGCCAGAAGGTGGGCGACCTCCACTACACCGATCTCGTGGTCCGCGACTCGACCGGCCGCGACCTCGCCCGCTGGCACGACAGCCACCTCGACCTCACGCCGTAAAGGCGGCTCGAAGGCGAGCGCCGGCCAAGCTCAGAGGGCTCGAAAAGCCGGTCAGGAAGACTACGCGCGGGCGCTCGCACTCGTGCGCCGCGCCCGCCCGTGGCTCCGTCGACTGCTCGGCGTCGCGACCGAACAGACCCCACCACGCCGGTCTCCGTAGCGCCGCCCACGCAGCTGCCGCTCGCCGAAGTACCCACGCGAATTCCCATGCAGAATCGAGCAGTTGCGCCTCACCCATCCAAACGGCGAAAATCCCCGCTAGATGGCAAGGAATTGAACGATCCTGGCCCGGGTAGTTCGGACCAAATAGGGTTGGGCACACAGGGCGCGAATGTCCCTTCCACTCACGCTGATAGGACTTCTCGTTGTCCTGGCGCCACTCAGGGCGGGTGCTACGGAGGCGGTCTACCCCGCGCCGTTCTTGGTTGCGAACTCGAGCCTGGTGGTGGTTGCTACGCTCTCAGGCGTGCACGAATGGCGAGATGGCTCTCTCGATCGAGGCGAAGGAGCACTATCCGCTGACTTCATCGTTTTCGGTGCACCGGTCTCGAAATCCTCTAAGCTAAGACTCGTTTGGCAGAACCCCGCAGACCTCGCGTGTCCGCGTGTCGATCATCGTGGAGATCAGGGGCATCGGGCTCTTTGGCTTTTGGAGGGACCTGCGGGCGATGGTTCGTTCAGAGCCGACAGCTCCGGTCGTGTCATCCATCTCGACGATCAGCAGGCCGTTTCGATCTTCAAGCAGCAGCTGCTTAAGGCCTCGGAGAGCACTGCGCGTCTAGAGGCTGTGCTCAACACACTCGCCTCTGCGGCTGCGCCCGGGCAGTCGGATGCCCAACTCGGCGCTGCACCTGACGGCACCCGGGGTGGCGCTCGTCTGGATCCCGTGGCAGTCCCTGGCCGCAGGTGAGCTTTGGGTTCGACCGGCCGCCTTTACACCCCCCGCGAGCCAAGGCCGATCGTGACCTCATCCAGCGTGCAAGGCCGGCGATCCCGCACGGCTCGGACACGATTGCCGGCCCTCCGCGCACAATGGCACGCGCTGGCCGCTTCGCTCGCGCTACTGGCAAGCGCCTGCAACGGTGACGGCGGCAACTCGTTCGCGACACACGACGATTGCCCCGTGGTCGTGGCCGACGCCGACTGCGACACGACGAAGCGGCCGTTCGTGTTCGTGCACGGCACGTTCGGGTCGGGCGACAACATCGCGAACGTCGCGATGCTCTTCGGCAGCAACGGTTACTGCCAGGACCGCTTCGTGGCCGTCGACTACGACTCGCTCGGCGGAAATCCGATCGCGGCACTCGACGCGCTGATCGACGACGTCCGAGCTAGGACCGGCGCCGATCAGGTCGAGCTCGCGGGCCACTCGCAGGGGACCGCGCACGCCGAGACCTATTTGAGCGACCCCACGCGGGCGGCGAAGGTCGCGCACTACATCAACTACTCGGGCCCCGGGTCTCCACCGGCGGCGATCCCGACGCTCAGCCTCTCGTCGCAGAACGACCTGAACGGCACGCCCCACCATGCGTCCGGGCCGGACGTGACGCAGGTGACGTTCGTGGACGAGGACCATTTCGCCGTCGCGGCGTCGTTCAACGCGTTCATCGCGACCTGGCAGTACCTCTACGGAGAGGCGCCTCGCTACACGACCATCCAGTGCGGCGAGGAAACGATCACAGTCGAAGGAGTGGCGGAGACCTTCGGCGACAACGTACCGGTGACGGACGGCGCCATGGAGGTCTACGAGCTCGGACGCTCACCGACCGAGCGGAGCGAGCCCGTCGCGCGGCTCGTTTCCGACGCCCACGGGCACGTGGGACCGATCGAGCTTCGCCGGAACGTGCCGTACGAGTGGAAGGCGTTCGACGGAACCGGCCACCTGATCGGCTACGTCTACTTTCCTCCGTTCAAGCGCAGCAACCGGCTGGCGCGCTTCCTCAAGCCGTCCGACAACCGGCTGATCGCGGCGCTCAGCACGGATCACATCGTGCGAAGTCCGGATCAGGTCGCGCTGGTCGGGCGTTATCTGGGCGGCGCGTTCCGTCACGATCTCGGGAACAGCCTCGAGATCGACGGGCACGAGACCCTCACCGACGAGAATGCCGGACGGACGGGAAACGTCGTCGGCCTTTTCATGTACGACGCCGACTCGAACCGCGAGAGCACGCTCGGCACCGCGTTTCGCGCGCCGTTCGTCGTGGGAACCGACGTCTTCGTGGACGCCACGGCTCCCGCCTGGGTTGACGTCGACTGGCACGATCCCCGGAGCGGAGCGCCACCGTCGCGCACGCGGATACCGAACTGGCCGTCGTCGGACGCGCTCAACCTCGTCTACTTCCAGTGAGGTGGGCGTTTCGCGAGCTCGGGTGGCGCGCTTCCACGCCACTTTGTGAGCCTGGAGCGGCTCTTCTGCGCAGTTTCAGCACAAAAGCGCGGCAGATTCGACGTGTTTCGAGGGCTGTTTGTCTTATTTTCTGAGGGCTGATTGTCTTAGTCTCAGAGGGCTGAATGTCTCAAACTGGCATTCTCGACCGAAGACGGAAGCTCAGCCGATCGCGGCGCCCGGCAGCAAGCGGGCCATCACCGCGCGCAGCGGCTCGACGGTCTTGAGCGCGTTGCCGAACACCACCGATTGACCGCCGAGGGCGGGCAAGAGCGCCACCACGCATTCGTCGTGCTCGTGGCCGCGCTTGGCGCCGGACGGCAAGCGAGACACGGCTCGCACCACGGCCTCGAGGCCATCGGCGCTGCCGTAGGCGAGCATGAAGATGAAAACACTGTTGCGCAGCGCCGAGTGCTCGCGATCCACGGCGCTCATCGCGGAGCGCACGAACTCGGCGGCCTTCGTGGGGTCGAGGTGGCTCCTGGTCTGCACCGCGACCGTGTACCGGACCCCGTCGAGCTTGCCGCGAAACGCCAGCTTGAACCCGTCCACGTGAGCTGGCGCGAGCTTGAGCCCCACCTGGTCGTGCTGCATCCGCTGACCGAGCTTCTCGACGAAACCCAGCACCAGTCCTTCCAGGACCGCGGACGAAACCGTGGTCCGCTGCATCCTGCGGGTGGGGTCGTTGGCCGAGCTCGGAATCTCGGTCCCGGCGCCGTGCGGGGGCGCGCCGGGATCGGAGGTGCCTCGATCGTCGGGCGACTGGTCGGGCGCGCCGTGGGAGTCGAGCGGGCCCATGCGCCGCCGCTGATCCGAGCGGACCGCCGCGTACGCCTCGTTGATCTCGCGCATCTTGAGCTCGGCGACCCTGAGCTCGCCGGTGCCGCGCTCGGTGGCGAGGTCGGGATGATGCGCTCGCGCGAGCCGCCGGTAGGCCGCCTTGATGACCGTTTTGGGCGCGTCGCGCTCGACGCCGAGTACGGTGTAGTAGTCCTTCATCATGGGATGTCGACGGCCCCAGGCCCGTCTGTCACCAGGGGGCCACCACGCACGTTTCGTGCCGCCTCGATCTCGCCCGCGAAACTCACACAGGCAGTGATGACCCGGGGATAGGGCATGTCGGGCGGGTAGCCGTGAGCCCGCCGGCCCTTTTCGTCACGGGGTTGTCGAGGGTCCGTCAGGGAGGTGACTGCCGTCGCCCTCCGGCGAGCCGCCTTGGCCGAAAAACCCGCGTGGGGACTTTTCGGGGAGCCGTCGGGTGCTCGTTGGTGGCCCTTTGGCCCGCGATTCCTCACGAAATTGCGGGCTTCCGCGCGAGGGTCCGCGAGCGCCGGCCTGGCGGATGTCTTGCAGATGCCCGGCCCCGTGTCGTCAGAGCTCCACCCGATTCGGGCCTTACTCGTCGACGGGCTCGGGCACGCCGAGCTGGTGCTTCGCTCGATCACGCGCGCGGTCCACGTCACCTGCGAGGTCGATCACGTCGAGGGTCTCGACCAGGCGGTGATGGCCCTCGCCGACAAGAGCTACGACGTGGCGCTGATCGACCCGGGCGCCGACGGCGCCGCCGTGATCGAGCGGTTGCGCGAGGCCGCCGGCACGGCGGCGATCGTGGCGCTTTCCACCCGCGACGACGACGCGATCCGGCGCGCTGCGATCGCGGCCGGGGCCGACGACTTCCTGGTGAAGGGCTGGGTGGTCGGCTCGTCGACCGGGCCGCGGCTGCTCGAGCGCTCGCTCGAGTTCGCGATCGAGCGCCGCCGCCAGCGCGCCGAGATCGAGCGGCTGAACGAGAATTTCCGGCGCCTGGCGCAGATCGATCCGCTCACCGGCTTGCCCAACCGCCGCGGTCTCGAGGTGGCGCTCGAGGCGGCGTGCAGCCGCGCCTTCCGCACCGGTCAGTCGGTGTCGGCGGTGCTGGTCGACTGCGACAACTTCAAGGCCGTGAACGAGCAGCACGGTCACGCGGCCGGCGACACGGTGCTGAGCGAGCTGGCGCAGCGCCTCGACCGCTCGGTGCGCCCGTCGGACACGGTGGCGCGGGTGGGTGGCGACGAGTTCATCATCCTGCTGCCCGAGGCGCCGCTGCGCGACGCGGTGGAGGTGGCGGAGCGCGCGCGCGTGTCGATCTCGAGCACCTCCATCCGGGTGGGCCACGACCGCGAGGTGCGCGCCAGTGCCAGCTTCGGCGTCGCGAACGTCGACTTGCAGGCTCCCTCGATCGAGAGCGTGCTGCGCAGCGCGCGCGCCGCGCTGGCCGCCAGCAAGCGCGCCGGCAAGAACCGGGTTCACGCCGCCTCGGTCCAGGACGATCCCGTCCTCGATTCCGCGGACGCGCTGCTCGATGGGCTGCTCGACGGCCGGC
>CAZYWA010000571.1:0-4953 GCA_964650975.1 uncultured bacterium | reverse complement strand
CCGCGCTCCTCGATCTCGTCGGCTCTGCAGCCGCCCCGCCGGTGCGCGCCTTCGGCCGCGTCCTCGATGCCGCGGGCGTGCCCGTTTCCGGCCGCGCCTACGTCTATCGCCTGAGCCCCGCGCGCGGCTGGACCGCGGTGTTCGGCGTGCGCGCCCACGCGGGCCACGCCATGGGCCCGCTCGACGGCCAACCCGCGATGCTCGCCGGCAAGAGCTTCGACCTGCTCCCGCCGAGCGATCGTCGCGGCGCCGGCTTCTTCGACGTCCCCGGCGGCCTGCCGCCCGGCCAATACGCCCTCGACGTCCACCACATGCTCGCCGACGACGCGAGCGCCGAGAGCTGGGCCTGGCCGCTCGTGGTCACCGACGGCAAAGCACCGCAAGACGTGCGCATCGTGTGCGCCACCGAGACGCCGCCCGCGGCACCCAAGCCGCCCAAGCCGCCCAAGCCGGGCGACCCGAAGAACGGCGGCGCGCCGCCGCCCATCGACGTCTCCGCCGCGCCGCCCGTTCCACCCCTCGCCAAGCAATTCACCGCGAATACCTTCACCGCGGCCTTTTCCTATTACGGCCTGGGCGGCGCCCCGCTCGACCGCATTCAGCGCGACCTCGACCGCATCCGCGCCACCGGCTTCGGCCATTGCCGCGTGTGGGTCGACTGGGAACGGCCCGATCCCTCCGCGCGAATCCTCGATCGCAAAGGAGCGCTGATCGGCGCCCAAGCCGACAAGCTCGAGCGCGCGTTCGAGCACGCCGCTTCGCTCGGGATGTCGCTCGACCTCACCCTCGAGACCTCTCACTACGACTCCACGCAAAAGAGCGGCGAAGGCTACGACATCACCGCGCACAAAAACGCCCTGAAGAACGTGCTGGTTCGCTGGGGCCAGCACGACGCCCTGCGCATCGTCGACGCCGACAACGAAGCCGAAGTCCGCGGCGCCGGCGGCCACGGCTCGCCCGATACGGGTCACACGAGCCCCGGCCGCTTCACCGAGCTCATGACCGTCGCGCGCGGCGTGCCGCACACCTGCCTCGTCAGCGCCTCGGTCTCTTTCTCCGTCGACGGGCTACCGCAGGACTACCAAAACCTCTTCCGCGACGTGAAAGGCGAAATCCTGCTCCCTCACTTCAAACGTGTAAAAGGCTGGGGCGCGGCGGAGGGCCCGAACGCCAAAACGTTGGCAAAAGCGATTCCCGGCATCTCCATCCACCACCAAGAGCCGGGCCGCAACGGCCACTCGACCACGCCGCCGGGCGGCTGGCCGATCTCCGAGTTCGAGCAGAGCTTCCGCACCGCGAAGGCGGCGGGCTCTCTCGGCTGCTGCTTCCACACCGGCGCTGGCTTCGACCTCACCCAGAAAGACGCATGGGATCAACTCGACAAAACCGAGCGCGAGGTGGTCGCACACGTCGCCGAGTGGGTGCGTTGATCGCTGGAGGTCGATCGTTCCTTCCAATTGGAAGTTGGACCGACTAACGTGAGCGCGAGTCGCGGTCCATGCCGCAATGACCGTGAGGAGAAACTCGATGCCGAACATCAAATCCTTCGTCCCCGCGGCGCTCGCCGTTCTCGTTTTCAACGCCTCGACGGGACCTGCGCTGTCGAACGACGTAAACGCCGCCAGCACGGCTCGAGAGACCGCGCCGGGCGTACCTGCAAAGGATGCACTCGTGACGCTCGAAAAGAGTGCCTACGAGGCCTGGAAGTCCAAGGACGCAAAATTCTGGGACACCTTTCTCTCGGACAGATTCGTGGGCTGGGGTTCGTCCGGCAAGCTCGACAAGGCATCGGCGACGAAGGAATACACCGGCGCCGATTGCGAAATCGCGAGCTACGCCCTGTCCGACGAGCAGGTGAAGCCGCTCGGCAACGATGCGGCGCTGATCACCTACAAGGCAACGGTCGACGGCACCTGCGGCGGACAAAAGGTTCCGGCCAGCACTTGGTCGGCGGGCGTATACGTCCGCGAGGGTGATCGATGGAAAGGAGCCTTCCACGCCGACGCACCGATCATCGATCCCAAAGCGATTGCCGTGAGGCCGGCTGACCAGAAGGAGGCGCGTGAAGAAGCACAGCTTCAGCACACCGATGGAGATGCGGGGACCCATGGCATGCTCGCGGTCGAAAGGGCCGTCTGGGAAGCCTGGAAAGATCACGACGCCAAAAGGCTCGAAGCCCTGATGGCCGGAGATATTTCGTTCGTCAATTGTTTCGGGACCTACTTCGCGAACAAGACCGATGCGCTGAAGGACTGGGCAGGGACCGGATGCGACGTGACGAGCGTTGGCGTCATCGACGCCACGGCCACGATGCTTTCTCCGATGGTCGGCATCCTGACGTTCAAAGGTGCCGCCGACGGCACCTGCTACGGCCAGCAGGTCGGGCCTATCTGGGGAACGTCGATCTACGTCAAGGACCGCGATGCGTGGAAATGGACCTTTGGCATCAATTTGCCGGCAGCCGGCTGGGGCTCTTGAGCCGCCGGGCATGTGGCCGAGCGATGGCGGCCATGCCGGTTGATCCGAGGGTTTGTGAGGTGGTGCCCCGGGATCGATGAAGGAGAACGAGATGCGAGGCCTGAGCGGGAAGGTCGCGGTGATCACGGGCGCCGGATCGGGGATCGGCGCGGCGACGGCGCGGCGTTTCGCCGAGGAGGGGATGCAGCTCGTCCTCGGCGATCTCGACGAGGATCGCCTACGCGCGGTGGCGAACGAGCTGGGCGGCAAGGCCGATGTGGAGCCGCGGCGCTGCGACGTCGGAGAAATGGAGGAAGTGGAGGCGCTCATGCAAGCGGCGGTCGAGCGCTTCGGGCGGCTCGACGTGGCGGTCAACAACGCCGGCATCGGCGGCTACGGAAAGACGCCCGACCTGGACCCCACGCTCTGGCACATGGTCATCCAGGTGGATCTGCACTCGGTCTTCTACGGCTGCCGCGCCGCGATCCCGCGCATGCGCGCGTCGGGTGGCGGATCGATCGTCAACACGTCGTCGGTATCGGGGCTCTTCGGAGACTTCGGGCTGGGCGCCTACAACGCCGCGAAGGGCGCGGTGTCGAACTACACGCGCGCGCTGGCGCTCGACCACGCGTGCGAGGGAATCCGCGTCAACGCCGTGTGCCCCGGCGCGATCGAGACGGCGCTCACCGCGCCGCTCATGAGCCAGCCCGAGGTGATGGAACGCTATCGCGCCGCGATCCCGTTCGGGCGCGTCGGCCGTCCCGAAGAAGTGGCGGCCGCGGTGGCGTTCCTCGCGTCGGACGACGCGTCCTTCATCACGGGCGTCAACCTGGTGATCGACGGCGGGATGACGTGCGCGACGGGTGCGCCGAGCTTCACGGACATCGTGGGGCAGGGGTGGGGGTGAAAGCACTCCAGGAAATCGCCAATGCGGCGTCTCCGTGTCCCTCTATGACGGCGGGTTTCGCCTTGCTCGCGATCCGACTTCGCTGGAAGCAGTCGCTGCTTCACGAAATCGGTTACGGCATGAAGGAAAAAGCGCTTCGCACAGCGGCTGAAGCACGGCCGCACGGAAAGCGGCGTCACCTCACCGATTGCACGTCGTCGAGCCGTCGGGCAGCACGTCGACGTTTTGCTCCAGGCGACCCGCCATGAACGCCTGCGCGGCCGGCGCCCCGGTCGCGGCAAGGTCGACGTGGCCCGAGCCGTTCACGCGGTGATACGCGAGGGGCGTGCCCGCATCGCACCACGCGCGCACCATGGCGTCGGCGCCTTCCACCGGGATCAGGGCGTCGCCGGTGGCGTGATAGACGAACGTGTCGGCGATGGGCGCGTCTTGCTCGAAGGGAAGGGTGATCTGCGGCGCCACGATGCGGGCGCCCTCCGCGTCGAACGGATCCGGAACGGTCGTGAAGTCCGCGAAGTGCCCCGTGGGCCGGGGTGATCCGTCACCCGTGAGCCCCACGCAGCCATCCTTCATCGCTTCGAAGCCCGTGTTTCCGTGCTCGTTCAGGATCGAGGTGACGAGCTCCGGGTAGGCGCGATTGATCCCCTCGACGGCGGATGCGACCAGGCTGAAGAAGAGCGTGTTGGTGATGGGTTTGGTGTCGGCGTTGCGCGCGACACCCACGAGATCCGCCGGCGTGCCGCCGCTCACGACCGCGACGATGTTGAGCTCCGGCGCGTAGGAGCGCTGTAGCGATGCGGCCCAGGCGGTCGCGATGGCGCCGCCCGAGTAGCCCTGCAATCCGATGCGCGTGGTGGAGGAAAGACCGAGGTCCGGGAAGGCGAGCGCCGCCCGGATGGCGTCGAGCGTGATCTGCCCGGCGAGCCGCCCCACCGCGAACGCTCCGTAGGGGCCCTCATGGTCCGGATAAACCACGGTCCACCCCGCATCGAGCGCGTCGAGCGGGAACGCCGCCTCGGCCTGGCTGATCACGTTCGCCGTGCCGCCCATCAACGAACGCGACGGAGCGCAGCGAGATGCGAGCGAGTCCTCCGCGTACTGATACGAGAGAAGTGGCGTGTTCCCGGCGGCCGGCGCGAGCGGCTTGACCACGGTGGCGACGGCCGCGATCCGATGGCCCTTGGCATCGTGCGACACGAACTGCAGCTCCCAGGCCGGGTTGTCGCGCGGCTTGCCCAGGACCGGCGCGAACGTGATTGGCCGCGTCTTCAGAATGGTGCCGGCCGGCTCGTCGGGAACCGGTTGTGGCGCCAGGTAGAACGCGTCCGGATCGGGAGTCGGCGCGAACGGCACCGGCTCGCCACGCTCGGCGTCTCGTGACCCGCCGCACGCCGCTCCGAGCGCCGCGACGATCAGCCAGGCGACGGCGCGCACACGCCGACGGTCACACACCCGCGTTCTCCGTGGCGAAGAGATCCCACTGCGGCAGACCCGCTTCGATCGGCTCGATCCGCGCGGCCATTTCGCTCCGTAGTCGTGGCCAGATTTGACGGTGCGTCGGTGCGTCGAAGTCCCGCACTCCGGCCCAG
>CAZYWA010000570.1:0-4979 GCA_964650975.1 uncultured bacterium | reverse complement strand
GTAGAAATCGTGGGTGGCGACACCGCTCGCTCCCGCCGTCAGCGTGCGCGTGATGGTCTCGACCCCGTCCGGCGCCTCGTGGGTGGCGGACGATCCTCCACAACCCGCCGAGCCGCCCAGAGATGTCAGCAGCAGCGTCAGCCCCACGAGCGCGGTGGAGGACCTGGTCGCGATACTCGTCGGACCTCGGGTGTTAGAAGGCCGGGTCATGGAAGCGGGCAGGAGCGACACCGCCGGACCGGTCCGCGTTGGCGCAGGACTCCCGATGAGGCCAAGATTCCCCGATCCGGCACTGCCCAACAAGAGGTGTGACGCGCATCCGGGGACCGAGTACGCATGGAAATCGATCACATCGTGCTGTGGGTCGAGGACGTCGAGCGGGCGCTCGCGTTCTACGAGGGCGTGGTCGGCCTGACTCCTGAGCGCGCGGAGCTCTTCGGGCGCGGTGAAGCGCCCTTTCCGAGCGTGCGCGTGAGCGCCGGCTCGCTGCTCGACCTGATGCCGCGCGCTGGCGCCGACGCGGTGCGTGTCTTCACCGGTGAGGCGCGCCCGAGCGGCGCCGGTCAGCCGGTGAATCACGTGTGTCTGGCGATGTCCGCCGCCCAGCTCACTGCGCTGGCGGCGCGCCTCGCGGCGCGCTCGGTCCCGATCACCGAGTTTCCGGTCCCGTCGTTCGGCGCGCGCGGTCCGAGCGCGCGCTCGTTCTATTTCCAGGACCCCGACGGCAACGTTCTCGAAGCCCGCGACTACGGTGCGTGAGACGATGCCCACCGGGTACCGCGACGCGGTCGTGATCAGCGACCTGCACCTCTGGGACACCGCGGAGCCGCGCTACCGGGCCGCGCTCGAGTTTCTTCGGAACCTGCCGGGCGAGGTGGATCTGCTGGTGGTGCTCGGCGATCTCTTCGACCTGTGGGTCGCCGACAACGCGATCCTGATCGAGCGCTTCCGCGAGGTGATCGCGGCGCTGGCCGCGATCCGCGCCCGCGGCGTCACGGTCCTCTACTGCGAAGGCAATCACGACCTCTACCTCGAATCGCACTTCGCGCGCACCGTGGGCCTCGACACCTTCCTGGGGGAGCGCGAGGTCCTGGTCGCGGGACGGCGCGTGAATCTCTCGCACGGCGACCTCGTGAACCCGCACGATCACGGGTATCTGTTCTTGCGCTGGCTGTTGCGCACGCCGCTGGTGCGGTGGCTGGTGCGGGTGACGCCGGCGCGGCTGCACGTGGCGATCGGCGAGGCGTCGAGCCGCAAATCGCGGGCCTACACCGCGGGGAAGGACGACCCGATCCGCGAGCTCAGCCACGAGTACGCCCGCCGCCGCGTGGCGGCGGGCGCCGACGTGGTGGTGATCGGCCACACCCACCAAGCCGAGCGCACCGAGCTGGCGACGTCGAACGGCCGCGCCGGCGTCTATCTCAACACCGGCCTCTGGCCTCCCGACGGCCGTCGAACCTGGGCCCGAATCAACACCAGCGGTGTCGAGCTTCACGAGCTCGAGTAGAACGCCGCTCCACTGGCGCCAGCTCGGCCCGGTAGTGCATCACTCGAGCCCGGGGCAGGTGTCTGTTTGGCGGCGCGGCAGCGGGGATGGGCTGGGTCCCGGAATATCAAGATTCACTGATGGAACTGTCAAAAGACGAACGCGTTCGGCCCGGTTGCGGGCGCCGCTTGGTTCGCCCGCACCCACGTTTCCAGGTCGCGCTGGTAGTGGCCGAAGTGGACCGACCCCGCGACCAGCACCGCGTCGTAGTCCTGCGCCTGCGGCGGGACCAGTCCGCGTCGAGCCTCGACCACGTCGACGGACGATCCGCCCTTGCCCAGCGTTCGGCCGAGCGCCTGCGCGACCTTCGCCGTGTGCCCCTCGCCGGTGCCGAAGACGATCAGCACGCGCGCCGCGCCCGTCACCCGTTCAGGCTCCCGTGGCGTCGGGCGGCGGAACCGGTGACGCGGCCAGGTCTCCCACGACCGTGGTCCATTCGCGCACGCGCCACCGCGTGACGAGGCCGTTCCGTACGTACGGATCGGCTGCGGCGAAGCGCTCGGCGACCTCGGGTGAAGACCCGGTGAAGAGCAGCACCGCGCCGTCGGCCGGATTCGCGAGCGCCCCTCCCAGTACCAGCTCGCCTCGCGCAACCGCCGCCAGGGCATGCGCCAAGTGCGCGCTCCGAAGCGGCTGGCGCCGCTCCACGTATCCATCGACCACGTCGTACATGAGGAGGTAGTGCACGGAACTCCCCCGCTGCAATCGGGTCCAGGCAAACCGCTCGGAGTGTAGCCAGCAGGCGCCAGCTCACACACGGCGCGGTCGATCATGCATATCAAAAGATCCTCGTTGGCGGACCTTGCAAGTTGCACGGCATCCGGTGCCGATCGAACGGCCAGCTTGCTCCGGCCAGGCTGGCGCCGGCGAACGGGTACCGGCTGCAACCGACCGCGGAAGCCCTCGGTTTCTCGGGTCATTTCGCCGGGCTCTGGCCGGGTGCGAGCGATCTCGGTGAGTGCGCGCGGCGCTCTTTTGGTGCTGGGGCGCCACGTGGCGACCCCGGTTGAGTCCTTGGCGCACCGGTTGCTCGCCAGACATCCGGACCTCGGGATGGTGGATGCGCGGTCCGGGAGGAAAGCAATCATGACCGACGGCGCGCGGCGGACGTTGCTGGTGGTCGACGACGAGCCGGACGTTCACCATTCCTTTCGCCGGATCCTGTGCGGCCGCGGCATCGAGCTTCTCGAGGCGCGCTCCGCCGAGGACGCCCTCGTGGTCTTGAAGCAGGTGCAGCCGCTCGCGGCGCTGGTCGACGTACAGCTGCCTGGGATGAGCGGCCTCGAGCTGCTGAGGCGGCTCACGGTCGAGCAGCCGCACATCCGGGTCGTCATCATGACGGCATACGCGAGCAGCGACGTCACCATCTCGTCGATGCGCGACGGCGCCTTCGACTCGATCCACAAGCCCTTCGACGTCGAGCGTGCGCTGGAGACGATCGACCGGGCGCTGGCGGCTGGCGGCCAGGCGCGCCCCGTCGAGCAGCCGTCGCTCGTGACCGCGGAGAGCGGAGCGGCCATCGATCTGATCGGCGACTCGCCGGCGATGCAGGAGGTCTACAAGGCGATCGGCCAGGTGGCGGACCGCGATGTCGCCGTGCTCGTGACCGGCGAAAGCGGCACCGGGAAAGAGCTGGTGGCGCGCGCGATCCACCGTCACAGCCGGCGCGCGGCTCATCCGTTCCTGGCGATCAACTGTGCCGCGGTGCCGGACACGCTGCTCGATTCCGAGCTCTTCGGCCACGAGCGCGGTGCCTTCACGGGTGCCAGCGAGCGCGTGCTGGGGAGGTTCGAGCGTGCCGACTCGGGTACCCTGTTTCTGGACGAGGTCGGCGAGCTGGGGCTGGGCGCGCAGGCGAAGCTCTTGCGGGTCCTGGAGACGGGGGAGATCGAGCGAGTCGGTGGCGCCGGCACCGTGAAGCTCGACGTCCGGCTGATCGCGGCGACCAACCGCGACGTCACGGACGAGGTCGCGGTCGGCCGGTTCCGCAAGGATCTCTTCTACCGGCTCAACGTGTTCCGCATCCACATCCCGCCGCTCCGGGAGCGAGCCGGGGACGTGGCACTGCTGGCGGAGAGCTTCGTGCGCCGCTACGCGCGCGTGTTCCGGAAGGAGATCGAAGGATTCGCGCCCGGCACGGAGGCGGTGCTGGGCATCCAGCCGTGGCCGGGCAACGTTCGCGAGCTCGAGAACACGATCAAGCGAGCGGTGATCCTGGCACGCACCCCGAGGCTCTCGGCGCGCGACATCCTGGAGGCGCACGTCCCGGCGTCGTCTCACGAGCACGCCGGGCGGATCGAGGAGCACGCCATGGAGCTCTTGCGTGGGCTGGCTCATGCCAAGACGGACCCGGTGATCTTGCGCGCGGCCGAGCGAATACTGATCGGGTGCGCGTTGCGCCAGAGCGAGGGCAATGTGAGCCGCGCCGCGCGGATCCTGGGCCTCGACCGCTCCACGCTCCGCAAGCGTATCGTTCGGCTCACCGTTCCCCGGTGACGAGAGACCCGCGAAGCGGATCGATGGGGACCGGGCGACCACGGGTGGGCGCGTAGGCCTCCGCGAAGCCAGTCCGAGGGGCGCGGCGCAGACCCACGACTCGACGGAATCGCCGTCCCTTCCCAGCCGTGAAGGCCGCGCACGATCGTCGATCGGCCGTGCGACGACATCACGATTCGCGCAGTAACCGCACGACATCACGATGGATTCCAAAGTCGCGGCGGTCGCGCGCCGGGCGGCGCGCGACGTTCGCGACACCGTTCGACGTCGATCCGCCGCGGGGCGAGCGCCGACGCACGAGCGAGGCACGCTCCTTGCCTAAGCGAGCGGCGGCGCGTGCCCATCCCACTCGGCGGGGAGATCCGGATGAAGCGAATCGAAGCGATCGTGAAGCCCTTCAAGGTGGAGGAAGTGAAAGAAGTGCTGAACAACTTGGGCGTGTCGGGCCTCACCGTCACCGAGGTGAGGGGCTTCGGGCGCCAGAAGGGGCACACCGAGATGTATCGCGGAGCGCCCTACAGGGTGGATCTGCTTCCCAAGACGAAGATCGAGGTCGTCGTTCCCGACGAGCGCGCACGGGAGATCGCGAACGCGATCTGCGAGGCGGCGCGCACCGGCACGATCGGCGACGGCAAGGTCTTCATCACGAGGATCGACGACGCGGTGCGCATTCGTACCGGTGAAACCGGGGACCACGCGATCTGAGGGCGCTCGGCGCGCCACGACCACTTGAAGGCCAACTCGCACGTGGAAGGAGCGGGAGATGAATGACGGACGACCGGTAGGGCGGCGGGCAGGGAGGCGAGGCGACGCTCGGTCGCTAGCGTGGCTCGGCGCGCAGCTGCTTCTCGCGGCGAGCCTGGTGATGGGTTGGCTCGGGACCTCCTGGGCGGACGACGAGCCCAAGCCCGATCCCGCCGGAATCGCGACCGGCGAC
>CAZYWA010000569.1:0-4980 GCA_964650975.1 uncultured bacterium | reverse complement strand
GACGCGCGCGCTTCTCGGCCCACTCGCGCAGCTGGTCGATCTGCTCGGCCATGGTGACCGCGATCGGCACCGAGCTCTTGAACGCCGTGAGCACGTCGCGCATCGCCGGCTCCTGTCCTTCCGCGAAGCTCTCGTAGCAAGCGGAGAGAACCGCCTGCTCGATCTCCGACCCCGTGAGGCCGGCGGACGAGCGAGCCAGGCCGGCGAGGTCGAACTTCGCCACGTCGAGCCGGCGCTTGGCGAGATGAATGGCGGCGATCTGGCGCCGCTCGGCGAGGGTCGGAAGATCGACGAAGAAGATCTCGTCGAAGCGTCCCTTGCGCACCAGCTCGGCGGGCAGGTGGTCGACGCGATTCGCCGTGGCCACGACGAACACCGCGGTGTGCTTCTCCTGCATCCAGGTGAGGAACGTGGCGAGCGCCCGCGCCACCGCGCCTTCGCCTTCCCCGCCGGCGTCCGCGAAGCCTTTCTCGACCTCGTCCACCCACAGCACCGCGGGCGCCAGCTTCTCGGTCACCGCGAGCGCGCGCCGCAGTCCTTCGTCACGGCCCTGGCGCTCGGCGCGGATCACGGCGCTCAGGTCGAGGCGCACCAGAGGGAAGCCCCACGCGTCGGCCACCGCGCGCGAGGCGAGGCTCTTGCCGCAGCCCTGCACTCCCAGGATCAGCAGTCCGCGCGGCGCGGGCAGACCGCGCGAGCGCGCGGCCTCGCCGAAGGAACCACTGCGGCGTTGGATCCAGCGCTTGAGCTCGTCGAGCCCGCCCACGTCGGCGAGTCCCACTCCCGGATCCACGAACTCGAGAAGCTCGGAGCGGGCGAGCGCGCGGCGCTTTTCGTGGACGATGGTGCGCACCAGGTCGTGGCTCGACGGTGGCCGCTCGCGCAGCGCCCGCGCGAGCACCCGCACCGCGGCCACCTCGGTGAGGCCGAGCAACGCGAGCTCGACCCGCTCCGCCACGCTGTCGGGAGTCGCTTCCGGCTCTTCGGCCGGTTCGGTCGCGGGCTTCCAGCGGGTGAGCGCCTTTGCGACCCACGGCCGCAGATCGACGGCCTCCGGAAGCGGCAGCTCGACGATCGCCACCTCGCGCTCGAGCTCCGCCGGCACCACCAAGAGCGGCGAGCAAATCAGCACCGCCGAGCCGCGCTCGGCGAGCAGTTCGGCCAGGTCTCTGAGCCGCCGGATCACCACGTGATCGCCCATCCACACGTGAAAATCGGCGAGCAGGAACCAGGTCCGGGCCGCGACCCCCTCGAGATGCGCGAGCAACGCGTGCGGATCGCGGAGCCCGGCCCCGGCGGACTCGGCCTCGAGACCACGGGTCTCGCTCCACATGCGCAGCACCACGCGCTCGCGCTCGGCCAGCCGGCGCAGCTCGCGCTCCCACCGCCGCTCCTCGGTGGTGTGGAGGTAGAGCAGCGAATGGCGGGAGCCGAGGAGAGCTTCGAGCTCGGCGAGCGCTGCGGTCGTGGACACGGGATGGATTCGGGGTGAGACGGCGATTCTAGCAGCACCCGGTCCATCCGTTCACCGCTGCTGGCGCGTAACACCGGTACCGTTCGCAAGACACTGCGACGATGGAGGACTGCCTCATCACCCTGGGGCCACGGCGAATCCCTTGCAGTGGCACGACGCGATCGGGGAGACTGCCCGGGTCAGGCACGCTCATGAACCGAACCACGGCGTCCGGCGCACCCGATCTGGGACACGGGCTCGGCCTCCGGACCGTTCACTATCCGGACGTTCTCGAAGGCCAGCCGCGCGTCGACTGGTTCGAGATCATCTCCGAGAACTTCATGATCCCCGGGGGCCGGCCCCTGTGGGTGCTGGACCGGGTGCGCGAACGATTCCCCGTGGTGATGCACGGCGTGTCGCTGTCGATCGGCTCGACCGATCCGCTCGACCTCGACTACCTGCGCCAGCTGCGCGAGCTGGCGCGTCGTGTCGAGCCGTCGCTCATCTCCGACCACCTGTGCTGGACCGGCATCGGCGGCCACAACACCCACGACCTGCTGCCCCTTCCCTACACCGAGGAGGCGCTCGCGCACGTCGCCGGTCGCGTGGAGCGCGTGCAGGAATTCCTGGGCCGCCGGATCCTGATCGAGAACCCGTCCAGCTACATGCGGTTCAGCGCGTCGTCGATGACCGAGTGGGATTTCCTGGCCGAGCTCGCGCGACGCGCCGACTGCTGGCTGCTGCTCGACGTCAACAACGTCTACGTCAGCGCCTTCAACCACTCCTTCGATGCCGATCGATACCTGGCCGGGATCCCGCGCGAGCGCGTCGCTCAGTTCCATCTCGCCGGACACACCGACCACGGGCGCTACATCCTCGACACGCACGATCACCCGATCATCGATCCGGTGTGGGCTCTCTACGAGCGCGCCGTCGCGCGTTTCGGGCCGGTGAGCACGCTCATCGAGCGCGACGACCACATTCCTCCGCTGGCCGAGCTCGAGACGGAGCTCGACCACGCGCGAGCGATCGCGGAAGGCGTCCATGCGCGAAGCGCACTGGGATCTCGGCCCGACACAGCAACTGCTGTGGCGGCTCATCACGGCGCCTGAGGGAGTCGCGAAGGGCCTGGTCGCCGAGAGCGACCGGGACGGCGCGCGGCTCGCGGAGGTGCTCACCAGCGACGAGCGGCTCTCGGCGGTCGAGCGGCTCGACATCTACGCGAACATGTACTTCGCGCGGCTCCTCGACGTGCTGCGGACGGACTACCCGGTAGTGGCACGGATGCTCGGCGAGGTCCACTTTCACAACCTGGCCACCGATTACCTCCTCGCGCATCCACCGAGCCACTTTTCGCTTCGCTACGCGGGCGAACCGCTGGCGCGATTTCTCGAGGACCATCCGCTCACCGCCGAGCGCCCCTGGCTTCCCGACCTCGCGCGCTTCGAGTGGGCGCTGGTGGACGCTTTCGACGCGCCGGACTCGGATACGGCGAGCGTCGAGGATCTCGCGGGCGTCGCACCCGAGGACTGGCCGGGACTTCGATTCGGTGCCGTTCCTTCCGCCCGTGTGCTCGACCTGCGATTCGCCGTGCTCCCCACGTGGACCTCCGGACACGACGAATCGCCGCCCGATGACCAAGAGCTACCCGAACGACCCGAGGCCCTCCCACAGGCGATCCGGGTTTGGCGACGGAACCACGAGGTCCTTCACCGTCCGGTCGACGAGCCGGAGCGCGTGGCGCTGCGCGCGCTGGCCGACGAGCGGCCATTCGGCGAGATCTGCGACGCGGTCGGCGCGCTGGTCGACGAGGAGCTCGCGGCACCGCGCGCAGCGAACATGCTCGCGACATGGCTCGCCGACGGGTTCATCGCGAGCGTCGCACGACCCGAGCGCAACTCGTGAACGTGGTCCGCACGAGGTGGATCGGTAGTCTCGCGGTTCATCGGCTGGCCACAGAGAGACCGGCGGCCCTCCAACCGGAATCTCGGAGATGCCGTTTGGAGCGCGCGCGGTCCCTCGCGCGCCAGGCCGAACCGAGCCGGTACCGCTGGATCCGGGCGCTCGTGCTCGGCGCGGTCTGCGTGGCGTGCGGGTGCAGCGCGCACTCGAGCTCCGTGCTCCCCGTCCCGGCAGAACCACTGCTCGCCCGCGCCGTGCCCGACGGCCTGAGCGGCATGGCGCCGGTCGGAGCGCGCGCGTTCGTCGTGGTCCACGACGTGAAGGACTCGCAACCCGGTCGCACGCGGCTGGGTCTGGTCTCGGTCGACGAGGAGGGCGCGGTGGGCTACCAGCCGATCGCCGTCGCCTGGGGGCCGCGCGTCTCCTCTGATCTCGAATCCGCGTGCGCCCTTCCCGGTCGAGCGGACGAGATCCTCGCCAGCGAGAGCTGGGGCGGCGGCTGCATGTTCCACGCGCGGATTCACCACGGCGACGAAGCCGCGCCGAGCGCCGACCTTCTCGGCTGCATTCCGATCCCGCACGACGTCGTCGAGATGGAAGGCCTCGCGTGCACCGTCGCCCCCGACGGTGCGGTGTGGCTGGTGCTGGGCGAGCGCGGCGGCGAGCCCGGAGCCAATCCCGGACGGCTTCGGTGGGGAACGCTCGATCTGGCCGCGCACACGTTCGTCGAGCGAGGACGGACCACCGTGCGGTCGCCCACCGACGGGCGCACCGACCTCGAGCATCAGCGCCACGTCGCCGATCTGTGGCTCGACCGCGACGCCACGCTGTGGTCGGCGGGTACCGAGGATCCCGGCGACGCGGGACCGTTCCGCTCGGTCCTCTACCGGCTGGGCCGCTTCGGTCCCGACCCGAGCCACCCGTCGACGCTCACGTTCAGCCCGGTCTCGGATCCGCAGCCGCTCTGGTTCGAGGGGCTCAAGGTGGAAGCCGTGTCGGCGCCGGTCGGCGCGGGCGCGCGCTTCAGCGTCGGGACCGACGACGAAGCGCTGGTCGGCGTGTGGCGGCCGGTCCGTTGATGGAGGCTCCACTCTCGCCGTCGAGCGACGGCCCCGGGAGCCTGGAGCCGGACTTCGCCCATCGGGTGAGCGAAGCGCTGCCCGTGGCGCTGGCGCTCGGTGCGGCCGCCGCCATCCTGGCCTACCCGTCGGCGTCGGTGCTCGCGGAGCGCAACCCGGTGCACCTGCCGGCCGGTTTCTCGCCCACGGCGGTCGCCACCCAGCAGGCGATGCTCGAGGGTGCTGTCGTGGTACTGGCCGCGTTCGTCGGGATGGCGTGGCGCTATCGCGCCCGGCTCCCGGGGCTGCGCCGCGCGGCGACCGCGCCGCGGCCACTCGTCCAGTTGCCGGGCTGGGTCGCGACGGCGGCCGTGGGGTCGGTGGTCTCCGCGTGGGCGTTCGACCGAGCCCACCTCGTGGCGGCGCCGGGACTCTACGCGGCGGATGCGCGGCAGGCGCTGGCTCTTTACGCCGGAAGCATCCTGGCACCCGAGGCGATCGGACGGATGCTGCTCTTGACGCTGCTCTCGGCGCTGCTCAGGCGACCGCGCGCGTCCGTGGTGCTGC
>CAZYWA010000568.1:0-5000 GCA_964650975.1 uncultured bacterium | reverse complement strand
GCGCGCGCTCACCACGGCGGGCGCGCGGCCGGTTATACCGTGGGGCTCACGTCACGCGTTTTCGTGTCTTCCGGAGTCCTCGTTGAATCGTGATCCCCTCGAAGGGCTCAATCCGCCCCAGCGCGAAGTCGTGCTCCACGACGGATCTCCGCTGCTGGTGCTGGCCGGCGCCGGCAGCGGCAAGACCCGAGCGCTCACCCAGCGCATCGCGCATCTGGTGGGAGTGCGGGGAGCGGCTGCCAACTCGATCCTGGCCGTCACCTTCACCAACAAGGCGGCCGGAGAGATCCGCGAGCGGCTCGAGGTGCTCCTCGGTCCCGAGGCGCGCGCGATCCGCGCGGGCACGTTCCATTCGATCTGCGTGCGACTCTTGCGCACCTACGGCAACCACATCGGCATTCCCCGCGAGTTCACGATCTACGACGAATCCGATCGCTCGCAGGTGCTGAAGGCGCTGGTGCGCGAGGCGAATCTCGGCGAGGACACGTTCCACCCCAACCGCCTGACCCACGCGATGGGTGTGCTCAAGAGCCGCGGCATCGACCCGCGCGACTCGGAGGCCGAGGTTCCCGGCACCGCGGGCGAGCGCAAGCTCGACATCCTGCGGCTCTACCAGCAGCGGCTGGCCGACGCCGGGGCGCTCGACTTCGACGATCTCCTCTTGGTCGCGGTGAAGCTGCTGCGCGAGGACCCGTCGCTCACCGACTACCTGCGCCGCGGCCCGTTCCAGCACGTGCTGATCGACGAGTTCCAGGACACCAACACGGTGCAGCACCAGTTCGTGCGCCTGGTCGCCGCCGCCGGCGAGCGGCTCATGGCGGTGGGCGACGAGGACCAGTCGATCTACGGCTGGCGCGGCGCCGACGTGTCGCACATCCTGCGCTTCGAGCGCGACTTCCCGAATACCCGGGTCATCAAGCTGGAGCAGAACTACCGCTCGACCGGCCACATCCTGAAGGCCGCGCACTCGGTGATCGCGGCCGACAAGAACCGCCGCGACAAGACCCTCTGGACCGAGGGCGGCGACGGCGAACAGGTGCTGCTGCGTGCGACTCCCACCGATCTCGACGAGGCGCGCTTCGTGATGAGCGAGCTGTTGCGCTTCGCGCGTACCGAGAACCGCCGGCCTCGCGACTTCGCGATCTTCTATCGCACCAACGCGCAGTCGCGGCCGCTCGAGGACGAGCTGCGCCGCTGGAACCTGCCGTATGTGATCGTGGGCGGCACGCGATTCTACGATCGCGCCGAGATCAAGGACGCGCTCTGCTACCTGCGCGCGGCGCTCACGCCCAACGAGCCAGTCTCGCTGCGGCGGATCCTCAACCGCCCCGCCCGCGGCATCGGCGCCACGACACTCGAACGAGTCGACGCCGTCGCTCGCGAGCTGCGCGTGAGCTGGCCGGAGGCACTCACGATCGCGATCCAGCGCCCCGAGATCACGCCCAGCTCACGCAAGGCGCTCGACAAGTTCCTCACCTGGCTCGGTGAGGTGCGCGCGGTGGCGGGCGACATGAAGCCGATGGCGCTGCTCGAGAAGCTGCTCGACGAGAGCGGCTACCGGAAGGCGCTCGACGCCGACGACGATCCCGAGGCCGAAGCCCGGCGCGAGAACCTCGACGAGCTGGTGCGCGTGGCGGGCGAGTTCGAGATCCGCGAGCCCGAGGCCGGCGCCCGCCAGTTCCTCGACGAGGTCTCGCTGGTGGCCGATTCCGACGACGTCGACGACCGCAAGGACCGCGTGAACCTGATGACCCTGCACACCGCCAAGGGGCTCGAGTTCCCGGTGGTATTCCTGGTCGGTCTGGAGGAGATGCTGCTGCCGCACGAGCGCTCGATGAACCTGCCGCTCGCCGTCGCCGAGGAGCGCCGCCTGCTCTACGTCGGCATGACCCGGGCGCGCGAGCGGCTCACGATCACCTACGCCGACGCCCGCATGATGCACGGCGAGCGACGCCCCACGGTGGCGTCCCGGTTCGTCCAGGACCTCGACCGACAAGCGGTGAAGTTCGTGGGCGTCACCGGTGCCTCCACGTCGAGCAGCTACTCGAGCAGCACGCGCGGCTCCGGCCTCGGATTCAGTCGCACTCCGTCCGCCCCCCAGCCCCCGCCGAGCAACGAGCGTCAGATCGATCCCGAAACCAGCCAGGAATCGGTCCGCAAGCTCATGCCCACCGACGACATGCGCCCTGGCCAGGTCGTCTTCCACCCCACCTTCGGCCGCGGCACCATCCGCGGCACCTCGGACTCCGGCGACTCCCGCAAAGTCCTGGTCCAGTTCTCGAAGGTCGGCCTCAAGAAGCTCCTGGTCCGCCAAGCCAACCTCGGCGTCTTCGACTCGTAGCACTCCGCCAAAACGCCAAGAGCCCGAGGCCGTCAGGCCTTCGGGCTCTTAATCGCGTTCAATCCGCACCCACGTAACCGGTCGGCGCGTTGTCGCGCCGGCTTGGGGGTGGGGCCCCGGCCGAATTCACTTCGGACGGGGCGGGGGGCTTGAAAAGCCCCCCGGGAGATTACAGCGCCGCGTCGGTCGGCGAGCCGGTCTCGAGGGTCTCGTTGATCTGATGACCCGAGATGTCCGACACGTAAGGCAGCGACATCACGAAGTGGATGGGACGAAACACCACCCACTGGATGAGCGTGCCGACCATGTGCGCCGGATAGGCGGCCACCCGGAGGGGATGGTCGTCGATGACCGGAACGTATTCCTCGTTGGCGCGCGCCGATCCGGCGAGAGCGACCACCGTGAGAGCCGCCGCAGCGGCGCCGAGCACGAAGCGTTTCATCGGACTTCCTCCCGTGTGTGCCACGCGGAATCGCCTCGCGAAACGGCCGAAGCGCCCCACCGGCTGCGCATCGTAGGGGATCGGATTGTCACTGTCAAGCAGAACCTACCGCCGTCATTGAGCTTTCCCGCGTGGAGTCTCCCCGGGACGTGCCGAGTCTCTCGGGGTCTGTGAGGAAATCGTTCGGCAGGCGTTGTCGAACCGTGGTTCCGGTCGGCGCGGAGTCGCGCCGGATTTGGGGGTGGGGCCCCACGAAAACCGCGCTTTTCGTGGGGCGGGGGGCTTGGAAAGCCCCCCGGGCAACTCAGAAGCGGTACGACACGTCGCAGCTCGCGGTGTCCTGAGAGCGGCTCAGGCCCTGGCCGTGGCCGAAGGCCGCGTGGTCGGACTCGTCGTGGCGATGCTCGACGCGCGCCACCAGGTTGGCGATCACCTGGTACGCGAAGGTCTCGGTCACCTCCCACAACTGCTGCGCCTGTCCGCTGCGCGCGCCGTCGACGTCGTCGAACACCTCTCCCCGAAGGGACAGGCTCACCTTGTCCGTGGCGTCGTAGCGCGCGATGCCCGAGAACGCGCGCCAGCCGGCATCGCGAAGCGGCGCTCCGCTCGGAGCATCCGGAGGCGGCATCACCGCATCGGCCTCGTGGCCGTAGAGGAACTCGAGCAGAAACGAGAGCTCGTCGACAGGTCGCACGGTGACGATCAGGTCGCCAGTACCGCGCTTGGGCCCCTCGCGACCCGGTTGCTCGGCGCCCCAGGTGCCGGCGAGCGCCACATCGAGCCCGTCGCTCACGTGATCGGCGACGCGCCCGACCACCGTCTTGCCGTCGTTGCCGTCGTCCACCGAGTCCCAGCCGTTCACCACTCCCAGCTCCACGTCGGTGGCGCCGTCGAAGAACGAGTACGAACCGATTAAACCGGTGTAGGTGTGCGGGATGCCGAGCGTGAAGATGAACGAGCGCGAGAACGGATCGTTGGCGGGTGGCTCGATCACCTCGGCGCCGAGCCGCGACGCCACTTTCCCCAGCGTGAGAGTGAGCCCGTTTCCGACCGGAACGCGGTAGCTCAGGTACACCTGCTCGACGTCCACGTCGTCGCTCCCGAGATTGCCGCGGGTGAGCGGCGCCAGGAACTGCGCGCTGCGCCCGAACAGCACCTCGACGCGCGCGTCGACGGTGTCGAGGATCGAGCCGGCCGCCGCGAGCTTGGCGTGCTCGAAGCTGAAATCGTTGTCGTCGTCGTGCTCGAGCGCGCGCAGCGCCACGTGCCCGTCGGCCGGGCGGTCGAAATCGTAGGCGTACGCGAGATCGACCTCGCCGGTGAGGTGGATGTCGGGGAGCTCGGCGAGCGCGCGGTCCAGGTCGCGGCGCAACCCCTTGAGGCGGTCGTCGTGGGTCTTGAGCTTCTCCTCGAGGGCGCGGATGCGCTCCTCGAGCTGCGCCGCTTGATCGGAATTGCCGCCCGCGGCGTCGATCTCGTTCTTGAGCGACTCGAGCTCGTCGGCGATGTGGGTCAGCTCCTCGGAAGCCGCGTCCCAGCGATCGGCCCGCTCCTCGAGCTCGCTCAGGCGGCGCTCGACGGCGGCGGAGGCGTGCGTGGTGTCCGCGGCGCGCGCCACGCGTGCCGGGAAGACCAGCCACCCGCTCGCGGCGATCAGCAGTGCCGCCGCGGGGAACCGGAATGGAAACGCGTGCATGAGGGTGAGTGGCGCCGATCGAAGGCGCGCGGTGATATCCCACGAGGCGAAAATCGCTGTCAAACGGCGATCGCCGTCGAACGATGTCGCGCTCCATGATCTGGGTGCTGGCCGCCACCGGCGGAGAGGAGCGGGCGCTCGCGCGCGTCCGGCCACTGTCACGCGAACCCGCCTGGACACTTCACCGCACCGGCATGGGGCCCAAGCGCGCGGGCGAGACGGCACGGGCGCTGCTCGCGCGCGAGCGTCCGGGGGCGGTGCTGATGGCCGGGCTCGCGGGCGGCCTCGACCCGCGGCTCGCGATCGGCGACGTGGTGGTGGCGCTCGCTCATCACGCGGCACCCGAATCCGGCCTGGGCGAATCGCTCGCGACCCACGCGGAGCTCACCTCGCGCGCCAGGTCGGCGATCGAGCGCGCCCACATCCCGCACCGCGCGGGCGCGTTCGTGACCAGCCCGCGAGTGATCGCCAGTCCCGCGGAGAAGCGCGCCTTCGGCGAGCGCGGCTGGCTCGCGGTCGAG
>CAZYWA010000567.1:0-5010 GCA_964650975.1 uncultured bacterium | reverse complement strand
GCGAGGATCAGCCAATTCGCTCACGATCGCCAGACGGGGTCCGGCGAGGACTTACACTCCAATGTTGCTGAATTCGCTGGCAGCCTTCCCGACGCCCAGCGGCTCGCGGGCAGCTTCTCCTTTGGGGGCCTCGTCAACGGTTCAATCACCATCGATCGCGAGTAGTATCGGACCAAGGAAAGCCGGACGCGAGTGTGTCCAACCATAGGCTGAAGCTGCCGGCACGCGGCATGGCGCTATTCCGGATCGCCTGGTAGTCCGTTGCCGCAGCTTAGTGGGCTGACCCTTGATGATGGACAGCGAGATCTGGCGCCTAGCCGTAGCTCATGCTCAGGAGCACTACGGGGAAACCCACGGCCTGGAAAAGCGGCAGGACTTGGAAGATCCCCAGGTACCTATTTCGGGATCCGGGCACCGGGCTGCATTCGGATCGGCGACGGGGGCTTCTTCGTTTCGCGCATCACTGGTCATGTTAGTCATCTCGGTTCAGGCGACTTCATGCACGCCTTGCTTCAGCGCGGCGCGCCGCCGGCCGCAGGGACGGACCTCGTGGCGGAAGCAGTCACGTACCGTTTGACCCGGGAGCGGCGTAACCAGGAGCCGGGCGAAACAAGCTAGACCTGGTTCCGGTTCGACGTCGTCGTGTACCGCCGTGATTTTTGCGGAAGAGAAATCAGGCATTCCGATGCCATCGCCCAGAACCGTCTCATACGCTCGGCAACGCACCCGTCTTCGTCTTCCTCGACAGGTGTCCATGGTCGACGAACTGCGGCTGCATCTCGTAGGCGCGCCCTTGCATGACCTCGCGCTGCACGGCTGCACGCCGGCGGTCGCCGGGGCGATCGAGTGCGCTAGATTTTGGCGAGCCACCACCACCACGCGACGGCGATCGCCAGGCTCGCGAGAGCGAACGGCGCGATCCGCGCCGCGTGGGTGCGAAAGCCGATCTCGACCCCGAGCCGCGACGCCTGCTCCGCCACGATCAGGTTGGCGATCGAGCCGATCAGGATCAGGTTCCCCGCGTAGGTGCTGGTGAGCGCCAGGAGGTACGCGAGCTCGGGCCGATGCGCCGGCCATTCGGCCATGAGCAGCATCACCGCCGGCACGTTGCTCACCAGGTTGCTCAGCACCACGCTCACCGCGGCGAGCATCGCGGGGCTGTGCAATTCCGCGCCGCGCGCGGCGAGCATCGTCTCGACCGCGCTCATCCCGCCCGACGCGCGGAACCCTTCGATCAGCACGAAGAGGGCGATGAACAGGATCAGGAGCGGCCAATCGACCAGCGCCAGGAACTGCGGCGTCGTGAGCCGCCGGCTGGTGAGCAGCACCGCGGTCACGCCCAGCACCGACACCTCGCGCGGGATGCGGGTGAAGAAGAGCACCACCAGCACCGCCGCCAGCACCACCGCCTTCGCCGACTGCGCGCGATCGAAGGGGCGCACCGAGGTCATGGTCGCGGCGTCGATCGAACGGTCCGATTCGCCCGGCGCGAGGCGCTCGCTCGGTCGGTGCAGATCGCCCGCTCGAGCGATCCACGCGTAAAGCAGGCCTAGGCTCACCAACGACGGCGGCGCGCACCACGCCACGAAGCGTCCGAAATCGAGTGCCGCCTTCTGCCCGATGAACATGTTCTGCGGATTGCCGATCACCGTCGCCGCCGAGCCGACGTTGCTCGCCGCCGCGAGCGCCAGCAGGAACGGCACCGGGTTCCAGCTGCGGCGCAGGGCGATCTCGACCACCAGGGGAGTCATGACCAGGCAGATCACGTCGTTCGAGAGCAGCGCCGAGAAGAGAGCCGAGCCGCCGATCACGAATCCCAGGAATCCGCGCGCGCCGAGCCGGCTGCGACCCGCCCGGAGCGCCAGCGCGCTGTAGAAGCCGCCCAGCCGAAACTGCGCCGAGAGCACCATGAGCCCGAAGAGGAGCGCCAGGGTGCCGGCGTCGATGGAGGCCGTGGCGCGCGCGAACGGCACGGTCTCGGTGGCGATCATGAGCATGGCGCCGAGCAGCGCGACGCCGGTGCGATCGAGCGCGAAGCCGGGGATCTCGCCGAGCGCGATCCCGGCGTACGACGCGACGAAGATCGCGATGCCGAGATGGTTCATGGAGGCGTGACGATCGAGCGCATCGGCCGCAGGTTACGCTCCGGCGACACCATGCCACCGCTCAAACGCGATCCGAGTCTCGTGCCGCTCTCGCACGATCATCACGAAGGCCTGCTGCGTGTGTTCTTCCTGCGCCAGGCGCTGCGCGCCGGTCAAGGGCTCGAGCATCAGGCGAAGGTGACCCGCGAATTCTTCGACGCCGATCTGGTTCCGCATTTTCGTGCGGAGGAAGAGGTGCTGTTCCCGCTGCTCAGGCCGCTTCTCGGCGCGGACGACGGCTCGATCGACGCACTCTTGGCCGAGCACCGCGTGCTCGAGGCTCTCACCGCGCGGCTCGACGGCACACCCGATCGGATGCGGGAATACGCGGATCTCCTCGAACGCCACATCCGCGCCGAGGAACGGCAGCTCTTCGAGCGTTATCAGGAGCTGGTTCCGGTCCCGGATCGCGCCGAGATCGAGAGCCGATTGCGCGCCGAGCTCGCGAGGGCGAAAGCGAAGAGCTCTGCGTGCCGGGTGTCGTGAGCCGTTCGAGCACGGCACGGCGGAGCGCCGAAGGCGCGGGCGCCCTCCCAGCGGGATCGAACGATCGAACGGCATGCCGTTGGGAGGGAACGGCTCCTGCCGGTCCGCGCGGAGCGGCGCTCAGAGCTTGAAGATGCGGAGCGCATTGTCGCGGAAGAAGAGCGCCTCCGCCTCGCTCCCCAGGCCGAGTCCCTTGGCCTGCTCGACCGCCTTGTGGAATGGGAGCTGCGGGAAGTTGGTGCCGAAGAGCACCTTGTGCTTGCCGTAGGTCTTGGCGAAGTGGACCAGCTGCGCCGGGTAATAGCGCGGCAGGTAGGCCGAGGTGTCGATGAACACGTTCTCGTGCTTCCACGCGAGCCCGATCATCTCGTCGGTCCACGGGTAGCCGATGTGGCCGCCCACGATGCGCAGCTCGGGGAATTTGAGCGCCACCTCGTCGATGTAGGGAATCGGGCGTCCGGTCTCGGAAGGCATGAGCGGGCCCGTGTGGCCGACCTGGGTGCAGAACGGGATGTCGAGATCGATGCACTTCACGTAGAGCGGCCAGTAGTGCCGGTCGCTGGGCGGCAGGTTCCAAAGCCACGGGATCACCCGCAGCGCCTTGAAGCCGAGCTCGCGGACGGCGCGGTCGAGCTCCTTCACCGCGGCGGTGGGCTTCTCGAGATCGACGGTGGCGACGCCCACGAAGCGGGTCGGATGGCGCGCGACCCATTCGGCGATCTCGTCGTTGGTGACGATCCAGCGCCCTGGACGGCACCAGGCGCAGAGCATGAGCCGGTCCACGTCGGCCAGGTCCATGAGCTGCACGACGTCGTCGGGGGTGAGGCCCGACGCGACCATCTCTGGCGGCACTCCCGATTGCGCGAAGAGCCGCGCGACCTCCGGCACCCGCTCGAAGATCTGGGTCATGGCCGGCTGCGCCCACGCGTCGATCGCGCGCACCGTGGCCGGTGGGGTGGTGTGGTTGGATGGATCGGTGCTCACGGGTGCTCCCTCGGTGACCGCGCGCTCGCCCGGCGTCGCGCGCGAGCTAGATGCTCGCGGGCGCCGGTGTGGTGCTCGCGGCCGGATCCTGCACGGCGCGCAGCGCTTCGTCCATGGCGTGCAGAAGCGCGGCTGGATCGTCTTCGGGGTAGTTGTAGATCGCCTCGGTGCGGCTCGAGCGGATGCCGTCGAGCAGTTCGCCGGTCGAGCGCAGGAAGAACGTGCGCGGGATGTACTCGCCGTCGGGAGCGAAACGCTTCGCCACGGCCGGCTCCGCTTCCTGATCGACCCGCACCATCACGAACCGCCGGCTCTGCTCGACCACGCGCGGATCGTGGAACGTCTGGCTGTAGAGCTTGCAGTCCGAGCACCAGGTGGTGTGCACTACCAGGCAGATCGGACGGCCGGTGCGCCGCGCCTCGTCGACTCCCGCGGAGAACGAGCGCCACGCGACGCCGCTCTCGTTCCAGTCTGCACCCAGATCGTGGTGCTCGGCGCCGGCCGGGCGCGCCACGAGCCAGAGCCCGAGTGCGAGCAGCAGGCCGAGCGAGACCCGCCGCGACGTGCGCGATCCAAGCTGGTTCATGAGATTCCTCCCCGCAACTCCCCGAAGATAACCCGCAGCCGGCGGTGTCGGTGGGCGAACAAGAGCCGCACGATGAGCCGCGACGGGGCCGCCAGCCACGCAAGGCGCGGCTCGAAGCGCAGCCGGTCGCGTAGCTCGCAACCGCCCTCGCAGGGAGTGAGCGTGCGCTCGTGCTCCCAGACCTTCTGGCTCGCGAGCGACGATCGCTCCAGGAGTCCACGCCCCGGATCGAGACGCACCAGGCACAGGTCGTCGTAGTCGAACGGCAGGAAACCGAAGAGCAGCATCCAGCTCCGGAACATGGTTTTCCCGAGCGCCACGGTCTCGGGCGTGAAGCGCGGTGCCCACCGCGGATAGGTCATGCGGCAAACCGGCCAGAGCTCGCGGTTCACTCCTTCGAGGCTCGAGAGATGCTCCCAGAGCACTTCGCTGGTGGCCGCGAGCCGGGACGCGATCGTCACCTCGTTCATCCGGAGACCCTCGCTCATCGAGGACCTGTGAAGCAATCGTCCGGCCGGCGTTGTCGAACCGAGATTCCGGTCGGCGCGTTGTCGCGCCGGATCTGGGGTGGGCCCCGCCCGAACGTTCCCGAAGAGCGAGCCGGCGCAGCCGGCCGAGGGGCGAAGCCCAAAGTCGACGAAGTCAATTCACCTCGGGCGGGGCAGGGGCTTGGAAAGCGCCCGCGACAACTCCGAAGGCGTGGACAGAATCGGATCATTGCCCGGAGCGCTTCCTCCGAAGCGATCGCCTCCTGCTTGGAGGGACGCGGTCCCTCGCGTCCGCAGCGTCTGAACCAAGATGGACGTCTGC
>CAZYWA010000566.1:0-5036 GCA_964650975.1 uncultured bacterium | reverse complement strand
CCGCATCCTTGAGCGTTCCCAGCGAATCCACCAGTCCCGCCTGGAACGCCTGATCGCCCGAGAGCACGCGCCCGTCGGCGATGGCCCTGAGCTGTGCTTCGTCGAGCCCATGCCTCTGGGCGACTGGCAACACGGCCTGCACGAACTGACCGTAAACGTTCTGCACCATGGCCTCGAGCAACTTGCGCTCGTCGGCCGTCATCTCGCGGGTGGGGGAGAGAATGTCCTTGTAGGTGCCGCTCTTCACCACCACGCTCTTGAGCCCGACCTTGTCGAAGAGCGCCTGGTAGTTCGCGGCCTCCAGGATCACCCCGATCGAGCCGGTCAGCGTGCCCGGATTCGACACGATGTGACGGGCGCCGCACGCCACGTAGAGCCCGCCCGAGGCGGCGGTCGAACCGAACGAGGCGACGACCGGCTTCTTCTCGTCGAGCTTCTTGAGCGCTTCGTAGATTTCCTGGGACGGAGCGACGGCGCCGCCGGGGCTGTCGATCCGGACCACCACCGCCTTGACCGAGGCGTTCTTGCGGAACGACTCGATGCGGTCGAGGATCGCCTTGGAATCGACGATGACGCCCTTCACCTCGAGGATGGCGACGCGATCGCCGACCGCGAACGTGGAATGCTCGTCGTGGTTGTCGACGACGTAGGCGAGGACCGCGACGCCCAGCGCCCCGATCGCGATCAGCAGCAACAACACGAGCCACACGCCCCGGCTTCGCCGAGGGGTGTGGCTCGGGATCGGACCCGAAGCCGTCACGGGCGACTCACTCGTCGGCGTTCGGCTCGCCGCCGCCGGACGCGCGCTCGAACGCGGCGGCCATCGCCGTGGGAGGCGCGGGCTGCGCCGCCCGGATCCGCTCCAAGTCCTCGCGAGTCTTGGCGGCCTCGAGACTCTTCACGCTGAGCCCGATCTTGCGCTCGACGGGATCGAGATTGGTGATGACGGCTTCCACCACCTGACCCTGCGTGACCAGCTTCGAGATGTTGTCGGGCCGGTCGACGCCGAGCTCCGAGATGTGGATGAGCCCCTCGACGCCCTCTTCGATCTCGACGAACACGCCGAAGTCCGTGATCCCCGTGACCGGACCCGAGACGGTCGAGCCGATCGAGTACTTGCGCGGGATCTCGGTCCAGGGATCGGGCTCGAGCTGCTTGATGCCGAGCGAGAAGCGCTCGTTGTCGCGGTCGATGTGCAGCACGACCGCCTCGACGTCCTGCCCCTTCTGGTAGATCTCGCTCGGATGTCCGAACCGCTTCTTCCGCGACAGGTCGGAGATGTGCACCAGACCGTCGATGCCTTCGTCGAGACCGATGAAGATGCCGAAGTCGGTGACGTTCTTGATCTTGCCGTGGATGACCGTTCCGATCGGGTACCGCTCTTCGACCAGATCCCACGGGTTCGGCATGATCTGCTTGAGACCGAGGGAGATGCGCTGGTTCGCGACGTCCACGTCGAGGACCTGGGCCTCCACTTCTTGACCCACGTCCACGATCTTCGAGGGGTGCTTGACCTTCTTGGTCCACGACATCTCGGAGACGTGAACCAGGCCCTCCACACCCTTCTCGAGCTCGACGAAGGCGCCGTAGTCGGTGAGGCTCACGACCTTGCCCTTGACGCGCGTGCCCGGCGGGTAGCGGTCGGGCGCCGAGGTCCACGGATCCTCCATCGTCTGCTTGTAGCCGAGCGACACGCGGCCACGCTCGCGATCGAACTTGAGGACCTTCACCTTCACCTGGTCGCCGACCTTGAACACCTCGTTGGGATGATTCACGCGACCCCACGACATGTCGGTCACGTGGAGCAGCCCGTCGATACCGCCGAGGTCGATGAAAGCGCCGTAGTCGGTGATGTTCTTGACGACGCCGTCCATCACCTTGCCTTCCTCGATCTTCTCGAGGGTCTGGCTGCGCATCGCCTCGCGCTGGCTCTCGAGGAGCGCGCGTCTCGACACCACGATGTTGCCGCGGCGCTTGTTGAACTTGAGGACCTTGAATTGATAGGTCTTGCCGATTTCCTCGTCGAGGTTCCGCACCGGCCGCAGATCCACCTGCGAGCCGGGCAGAAACGCCGGCACGCCGATGTCGACGCGCAGCCCGCCCTTGATGCGAGCCACGATCTTCCCTGGCACCGGCTCGCCCTTGTCGAATGCGTCGCTGATGCGGTCCCAGACGCGCAGCTGGTCGGCCTTCTCCTTCGACAGCACGACGAGGCCGTCCTCGTCCTCGGCCGCCTCGAGGTACACCTCGACCTTGTCGCCGGGCTTGACCGTGAGCTGGCCGTCGTGGTCGAGGAACTCGTGGATCGGGATGAGGCCTTCGGACTTGTGGCCGACGTCGACGAGCACGTGGTCCTTCAGGATCTGAAGGACGCGTCCGACGACGACCTCTTCTTCCTGGATCGCCTTCTCGCTGAGCGAGAAGAGAGCCTCGAAGCTCTCCTCGTCAGCCCCCGCGGAAATGGGAGCGGAGGACGGGCTCATGCCGCCCGCGTTGCGTGACGAGGACTGCTGCTTCTCTTGTGCCACTCCCATCCAACCTCCTGATGCGCGGGACCAAACTCGAGGGAATCCGTAATAGATACCGGTTTCAACCGCCAAAGGCAAGATGACTCAGCGTGTCAAGCTCGCCGCGCGCGCCCGTACCAGTTCGATCGCGCGGCCCAGAACCTGCTGGGCGTCGAGCACGGTGGAGTCGAGCCTCACGGCGTCGACGGCCGGGCGCAACGGCGCCAGCGCGCGGGTCGAATCCTGGGTGTCGCGCTCGATCATGGACTGGAGTGTCGCCTGCGGAGGCTCCGGAGTGCCCCGCTGATCCAGCTCCGCCGACCGCCGCCGCGCGCGCTCCTCCACCTCGGCCTCCAGATAGAGCTTCACGTCGGCGTCCGGAAACACCACCGTGCCGACGTCGCGACCGTCCATCACGACCCCGCCCGTTCGCCCCAGCTCACGCTGCATCGCGACGAGCGCCGCTCGCACGCTGGGATTGGTCGAGACATCCGAGGCGAGCCGGCTCACCTCGGGGCGCCGGATGTCCTCCGTCACGTCGCGCTCGCCTTCCCACACGCGGACCTCGTCGCCGCGGCGCTCGAACCGGATCCGCAGTCGCTCGCACAGCAGTCCGAGCGAGCGGTCGTCGCGCACGTCCACGCCCGATTCCGACGCCCGCAATCCGACCACCCGGTACATCGCGCCGGTGTCGATGTGCACCAAGCCGAGGGCGCGCGAGAGCCCCTTGGCAAGGGTGCTCTTTCCGGAGCCGGACGGACCGTCGATCGCGACGATCGGCCCGCTGCGCTTCACCTGGGCCACGCGGCCGTCCTCGATCAGCTCTCGCTCCGGGCGTTCGCCGAGCCGTAGGTCTCCGCGATCCAGTCGCGCTCGCGCGCCAGGCCTTCGCGCAGCGCCACCAGCGCGCGATACCCGATCTGCTCGCGAGCCCGCGCGGTGTCCGCCACGGTGTCCTTCATGTCGCCGTGCTGGGTCTCGAGGTAGCGAACTCGCACCTCCCGCCCGGTCAGCTCGCCCACGATCTGCAGTACCTCGCGGACCGACACGCGCGATCCACCGCCGATGTTGAGCACCGCTCCGGTCGGAGCGGACTGCGCCGCGCGCACGTTCGCCTCGACCGCGTCGGACACGTACGTGAAATCGCGCGTTTGCGTGCCGTCGCCATAGACGCTGATCTCTTCGCCCGCGAGTGTGGCCTTGAGGAACTTGTGGAAGGCCATGTCGGGGCGCTGCCGCGGTCCGTAGACGGTGAAGTACCGGAGACTGGCGGTCGGGACACCGAAATTCTTGCTGTAGAGAACCGCCAGATGCTCGGCCGCGAGCTTGGTGACTCCGTAAGGCGAGAGCGGCTGGGTCGGATGGTCTTCGCGCATGGGCAGCGTCGCCGCGTCGCCGTAGACCGAGGAAGAGGAGGCGCATACGATCTTGCGGATGGTCGGATGGGCCTTGGCCGCCTCGAGCAGTCGCTGGGTCGCGTCCACGTTGAGCCGGGTATAGACGCGGAAGCTCTCGCCCCAGCTGGCCCGCACCCCGGCCTGGGCCGCCTGATGGAAAACCCACTCGATGCCGTCCAGAAGCGGTCGCAGATCGAGCTCGTTCAAGTCCTGCTCGATCAGGGAAAAACGTGGCTCACGGCGCAGCTTGTCGAGGTTGCGCTCCTTGAAGGCGCGCAGATAGTAGTCGGTGAAGCAATCGACACCGATCACCGTGTGTCCATCGGCCACCAGCCGCTCGGAGAGGTGAGACCCGATGAAGCCAGCGGCACCGGTTACCAAGACGCGCACGAGCCTGCCCCCTTCTCGCACCGGGCCACGCCGCCCGGGTCAGACCTCGGGCAGATCCCCCCTGGCACCGTCGAACGGTCTGGATCTCGCATAGGACGAATCGGCCCGGGGCCCTTGAGCCCACACTCCGACCCGAGAATCGAACAAGGTGATACGAAACGCACGCCGGTGTCTAGCAACTCACGGCGGGGGTCCGGCCGCCGTGGGTGGCTCCACCCCAACCACCCGAAAGTACGCGACTTCCCATCTTCGATGTGGTACAGGCTGGTTCCCTTGCGGGAGCCCGAAAAGTGGCTACGTTGGTCGACATCGCCGGCCGTCCTGAGGGCTGGCACTACTGGAGGACTCGTGCAGGAAACTCCGATTCGAATCGTGCCGGTCTTGCCGGTGCGTAATGCGGTTCTGTTCCCTCTTTTGCCTATGCCGCTCAACGTGGGGCGCGAGAAGTCGCTCCAGGCGATCCAGGAGGCGACCTCCACCGACTCGATGATCCTGATCCTGACCCAGCGCGCGCCCCAGGTCGATGATCCGCGCGAGGACGATCTCTACCGGGTCGGCACCCTGGCCAAGATCATCAAGGTCGAGAGCAAGCTCGACGGCGGCCAGAACACCATCGTTCAAGGGCTGTCGAGGTTCCGGATCCGGCGTTTCGTCCAGTACGCGCCGTGCCTCAAGGTCGAGGGCGAGACCCTCGAGGACCGCGTCGATCCGATGCGCGCCGCCGAGATCGACGCGCTGCTGC
>CAZYWA010000565.1:0-5039 GCA_964650975.1 uncultured bacterium | reverse complement strand
AGAAGTGGAATCTTCCAGCTCTGACTTACCGCGACGCACAGGCCAACTCGCTCCTCGACTTCCTCGATTTGAATTCGCCGCCCGCATTCCGGAAGCCGCCGACGCTCGCGGCGCCGGCAAAACCCGAGGGACTCTCCGACGGCTGCGCGACCGAACCGCCGTCGCCAGTGATTCTGCCCGTAGTGCCGACGTAGTACGGGACGCGCCGCGGGAAGCCGAGCGCGGCGGTGCGGAGGGAGGTCCGTCATGAGCCCGCCGATGTCGCACGCTTCGAGGATCACCGGAATCGGCTCGGCATTCCCGGAGACCCGAGTCGGTAACGACGAGATCTGCGCGAAGATCGATTCGAACGATGCGTGGATCCGGGATCGCACCGGCATCGTCGAGCGGCGAATCTCTCGCCGCGGTGACCCCACCGAGGTCAACAGCTCGCTCGGGCTCACGGCCGCGCGGCGCGCCCTGCAGATGGCCGGGAAGGAGCCCGCGGACCTCGACTGCATCCTGTACGCGACGTGCACCCCGGACACGATCATCCCGTCGACCGGATGCTGGCTTCAGCTCAAGCTGGGCGCCAAGCGCGCTTGGGCCGTGGATCTCAACGCCGCGTGCTCGGGCTTCGTGTTCGCGCTCTCGCAGGCCGACAGCCAGATCCGCAGCGGAAACGTCGGCACCGCACTGGTCGTGGGCTCGGAGGTCACGAGCGCTTTCGTCGACTGGGACGATCGCAATTCCTGCATCCTTTTCGGTGACGGCGCCGGCGCCGCGGTCCTCGAGCGTTGCGCGGCCGACTCCCCTTCGAGAATTCTTTCCACGCATCTCGGCAGCGACGGAAACCTCTGGGACCTCTTTCACCTCCAGGCGGGAGGGTCGGCGCTCGAGGTCACGCCCGAGGCGCACGCTCAGAAGCTCGACAAGATGCAGATGAAGGGCAACGAGATCTTCAAGGTGGCGGTCAAGACCCTCGCCGACTACGCCGCCCTGGCGCTCGAGACCAACGGCGTCACGATCGCCGACGTCGACTGGCTCGTCCCCCACCAGGCGAATCTTCGGATCGTGGAAGCCGTGGCCAAGCGCCTCGGTTTCCCGATGGACAAGGTCGTGATCAATCTCGATCGTTTCGGCAACACCTCCGCTGCCACCGTTCCGACCGCGCTCGACGAGGCCGTTCGTGATGGGCGAATCCAGCAAGGAGACCTCGTGCTTTTCGCCGTGTTCGGCGCCGGCCTCACGTTCGGTAGCGCCCTGCTGAGGTGGTGACCCTGGGTTCGATCCTTGCGTACCCGCGCCCGGCGAGGATGGTCCTGATCCGCGCGGGGTGCGGATCACGCTGGGGAGGTTGAGCGGGCGCTCGGTCAAGGGGAGCCCCCGTTGCGCCCGACGCAATCCACCGCGAGACTCAACCATGGCCGATGGAGCAGGGGTGACCTTCGCTCGCGGGGGTTCGATGGCCGCCGTCGACCGTGAGCGATCCCGGTCGCTCGTTGCTCACGAAGGCGAGGTCGGCGGCGCGAGCCGGCGGGACGCAATCGCCGGGAGGGAGGGCCATGGTTGATGCCGCTGGCGCCACCGCTGCCGATCTCGCGCGTCTGCCGCTCTTCGCGGACGTCGACCGCTCGGACCTCGAGGACCTGTGCCGGGTCGCGCCGCCGGTCGTGCTCGCGGCCGGCACGCCCGTCTTCGCGCAGGGGGCGCGGGCCGACGTGGCGCTGCTGGTCGTCGCCGGCGCGCTCGAGGTGGCCGTCGGCGAGGGCGGGCGGCGGACGGTGCTCGGCAAGATCGCGCCGGGGGAGGTCGTCGGCGAGCTGGCACTCGTCGAGCCGGAGCGGACGCGCCTCGCGACCGTCACGGCTACACGCGCGACGACCTGCATCCTGCTCTCGCCCGATCTGCTCGCGGTGGTGACGCGAAACGCCGCGTGGGCGGCGATCGAGCGCCATCTCCTTCGTTCGCTCGTGCGGCGCGTCCGCGAGACCGAGCGCGCGCTCCACGAGGCGTGGAAGGCAGCGCAGCCGGCGCCCGATCGGCCGGCGGCCCGCGCCGCGGCGGCGCCCTCGTTGCGCGAGCGGCTGCGCGGCTTCGTCGGGAGGGGGACGTGAGCCGCGCCGAGCTCGAGTCCTATGCCCAGGCGCTGTCCAAGGCGCATGGCATCGCCGACCCGCGCTCCACGCCCGCGCTCGCGACCGTGCTCGCCCGTGGGCGCCGGGAGCGCCGGAACGACGGCGACGTGCTGGTCGCGGAGGGGACGCCTGCCGACGCGCTGCTCTTCCTCGTGCATGGCGCCGTGCGGGTGCGGCAGCGCGATCTCAACGGCCGCCTGTGCGATCTCACGACGATGCCGGCGCCCGCCGTCCTCGGGCACACCGCACTGATCGACGAGACGCCGCGCACCGCGAGCTGCATCGCGGCCGGTCGCGTGGAGGTGGTGACGCTCGACCGGGACGTCTTCCGGGAGGTCCTCGCAGCGGCCAGCGACGAGGGCGCCGCGCTGCGACGCCTGCTGCTCAAGTGCCTCGTGCGGCAGCTCGACCGCGGGAACGGGCTCTTGCGCCAAGCCATCGCTTCACCCGCCGCGGGGCGCGCGCGTCAGGACGTCACGGTGTCGGAGCTCCTGCGCGTCGCTGGCGCCCTCGAGGGCTTCCACGTCAGCGACGCGGAGCTGGCGCAGATGGAGCTCGTCGTCCCCGACGAGGACGACGACTGACCGTGTGCCCTTCAGGTCCGTGAGCGCGGGAACGTGAGGGGCGGTGAAGAGTGTTCTGCGCGATTTTCCGGGCGATCGGATAGCCTGTGGTGTTGTTTCCGATTCGACCGCGACGAGCCGAGCCGGTGATTTCCATGGTGGCGATCCGCTGACGGAGGACGAGGTGAAGACGATTCCGACCGCTGGACCCGACCGGGACGTCGAGATCGCGCGGCTTCTGGGGATAGATGCGACCGAGAGCATCGCGATCGACCTCGATCTTCCCGAAGGCGCGACCGCGTCGTTCAGCACCAGCCGAGGGGCGTGCGATGCCCTCGTTGCTGCAATGAAGGAGCTCGGCTACGGCCTTCAGCAGCCCGATGGGGATTACCGTGCGCTCGAGGTGGGCAGCCGCGTATTCTTGAATGCGAGCTTCGCTCGCCCGGCCCGCCAAGGTGGACCGTCGCCGCGCGCGAGAGGTCGGGACTACTGCGATGCGGTCTCGGCCGCCGCACTACTCGCGCTTGGGGAGCAGTGAACCGAGACGCCCAATCGGCGCTGCTGTAGGTGGAAGAGGCTAGAGTCGCGAGCCGGTGATCCGGTCGAGGTGCCTGTCCGGGGCAGCGACTCGAGGGCATTCGCCGCGGCGCTCACGGCTTGTGCGCGGACCACTTCGACAGATCGCCGGTCTCGAAGTCGTCCGCGAAGAGCTTGACCCCGAAGGTCGCGGCGATCCCGAAGTCCGTGCCCGGCGCGACGAGGTTGTGGGATTCGGCCCCTCCGTCCGACCAGACGTCGAAGAAGTACGTGTCGGGTCCCAGCGGTTGCGGCGATCCCGCGCTGACCGAGTGGTTGGAGCCCACGATCACCGTGCGATCGAAGGGCGCCTGGACCGTCTCCGAGCCGAGCGAGAGCGAGAGCCCGGTGGGCTGTGACGCGACGTCGAGCGACACGGTCTTGGGCTGCAGCACCACGCTGGTGCTGGTGCTCAGCCCGCCCGAGTCGGTCACCGTCAGCACGATCTCGAGATACGACGGGTAATCGTGGTCGGGTGCCGCGAACTGGCTCGCCTGGGTGCCGTCGAAGGTCGGCAGCAAGTGGATGTGGCAATCGCTCGGGCAGTGGTGGAGCAGGATCTGCCAGTGGAAGGCGCTCGCCGGCAGCGTGCCGTCCTGCGCGTCGGTCGCGTGGCCGGAGAAGAGGATCTCGTCGCCGACCTTCCAGGTGAGGCTGGGCGAGGGCTTGTCGATGACCGGCACCGGCGCCGTGTTCGGCACGTGGATCGCGACCGTCGCGGTGCCCGACGCTCCGTGAGAATCGGTGACCTGGAGCGTGACGATCGGGTCTCCAGGCGTCGAGTAGACGTAGACCGGAGTGGGGGAGGTGGAGTCGTCGAGCTGGCCGTCGCCGTCGAGATCCCAGTGGTAGGTGATCGTGTCACCGGGGTCCGCGTCGCTGGAGCTGGTCCCGTCGAAGTGCACCGTGAGCGGTGCGGCGCCTTCGGTGGCGTCGGTGACGATCCGCGCGATTGGCGGCTGGTTGCCGGCGAAGTACTGAATCCGCCGGATCGTGCCGCCCAGCAAGTCCGCGTAGTAAAGGTTTCCGTCGGGACCGACCTGCAGGTCGACCGGCCCCGGGATCGCGGACGCCAGCGTGTCCACCACGTTGGGATCGGGCTTACCGGTACCATCCTTCCCCAGCATCCAGATGCACCCGCGCGAGTAATCCCCGAACGCGAGCCGCCCCTGGTAGGCGGGCGCGAACGTGGTGCCTTCCAGGAACGTGATCGCGGTGATCGAGGCGCTGGTGCCGCCGCCGCAGTTGTCGGGGTCGGGGATCGCGTTGTGGTTGTACGCGTAAATCGGCATCGTCACGGAGCCGGGCGTGTTGTAGAGGTTGTCGCACAGCGTGAGGTGCGCCGCGGCATAGCTCGATTGCGGATCGGGCCCTTCGTAGCAGGGCCAGCCGAAGTTCCGGATCGGTGAAGCCGTGGGGTCGGGGATGCGATCGATTTCTTCCCACTCGTCCCATCCGACGTCTCCCACCCAGATCTCGCTGGTGCCGGGACGGATCGTGAATCGGTACGGGTTCCGGAAGCCGTAGGCGATGACGCGGTCGTCGTCGGCCACGTCACCGCCGAACAGCGGGTTGCTGGGGAGCGCCTCGCCGGTGTCCGGATCGAGGCGCAGCATCGCGCCGTTGTACGCGGTCGGGTCGCCCGGAGTCTGCAGATCTTGCGCGCGTAGCGCCCCACCCTCGGCGGTGGGGGGGGGGGGGGGCCCCCCCCCCCCCCCCGGGGGGTGCCCCCCCGGGGTTTTTGGGGGGGGGGGGGCCCGCCCGCAGCCCCCCCCGCCCCCCG
>CAZYWA010000564.1:0-5041 GCA_964650975.1 uncultured bacterium | reverse complement strand
CCGCGCGCGAGGGCACGTGTGACCCACCGCCGTGCGAGGCTCGCATCCGCAACTGACCTACGGCGAAAGCAGACGTACGATCAGCGTATGGGCCGGGAACCGCCGAATGTAGCCCTTGGGCCGGCGGCGCACTTCTGATCGGGCTAGCGATCTGAGTGCGCCCCCCGGTGGCCGTAGTTGCTTACGCACCCGTGCCATCCGCTACCCCGCCCGCCGCCGCAGGCGGTAGGGCGGTCCCTGGCGCGCGCCAAGTTCGCCAATCCCGGCCCGCCTGCGGCGGCCGAGAAAGAGGGCGCCAGCTTGCTCAACAGCACCTGACCACAATCCCGGCGACTGCGCCGGTTCGGCCCAACACGACCGTGAGCGTCAGCCTCTCGCGGCATGCCCGTAGCACGAGGTCGCCGATCGCTGGTTCGCAGGCGCGGAACACCTGTCGGCGCTCGCAATCTTTCAAAACGAAACCCTCAAGCTCGCCCCGACAGTCATACAACACTTCGCACACTCGACCGGTGAAACCAGGGACCTGTTCGTTGTCCTGGCCCTTGAATTGGCCGTGACCTGTGAGTGACGGCGCGATCGCGGCGGAATCCCCCCCGAAGCCGTCTACTCGATCCCCTACGAGCGAGACGTATCGCTGCAGGACCGGATACCACCGGTTCACTGGGTTCATGTGCTGCAGTCGCCAGCGGAGGACTGCGAGGATGTCCTCCTCGGGACCTCGAAGCACGTCGTCGGCCCGCACCGGGATCCGCACCTCGAATGCGCCCGTCACATAGCGCCAGTTCCGGACGATGTCTTTCCCTCGGAGTCCCTGGCCGTCCTCACCAAACGAGGTCGCGTTCATCTTGGCTACGACAGCCCGGGTCCCGAACGATTTCGCCCGCCGAGACGCCAGGCGCCGGATGTAGACCCGTAGCTCCTGCCCCTCATGAACCGTCTCGGGCAGCTCGATGGTGAGCAGGCCGGCCAGGTTGATGCCCACGCCGAATGGGATCGGGATGTACGTCACCCCGTGCGTGGTGGTGCATGAGACAGTGTTCACATCTGTTATCTGGAGGTGGTGCGCGCCGTAGACCCGGTCCGCAAGCTCGATGACCGCCTGGGCGGGCATCCCGGGCCAGTAGATGCTGGCCTTGCTGCCTGGTGGCACGTTCTTCCAGTCGATCATGAATTCGTCGGGGAGATCCTCGAGAATTCCAGGAGAGTCAGGCACCGGCACCGTGAGCCGCGTGTCGAACGCCTGTGGGATCCGGTGGGTCGCGGGCCAGCTCGGGTTACCGGACGACGTGATTTGGAGGTTCCGCTGGGCGAGCTTGTCGCTGTTGGAGGGAGTCAGCGTGACCCCGCCAGCGTTGTGTAGTGGCGTATCATCGTAAGCGATCTCACTAACGATGCAGTGGTGGGTACCCGGAAACGTAGCCTGGTGACCGGCGTCGTACACATCGAGGAAGCAGCCAAAATAGGCCCAGAGTTTGTCGCTCGTCGCCGAGATGGTGAGGTCACGCCGGTTACCGTTCACCGCGGTGCCGTCGTAATCGTGCGCTCCATTCGTGGCGGTTGCGAAGAACGGTACCGTCTTGAGGCTGTTGCCGCTGGGATCCGTTAGTCCGTCATTCGACGCCAGCGGGAACACTGGCTTGCCGGCTTCGGCACCCGTCCCCAGGGTGCTTTTGTAAGTAATGTCCGGCTGAAAATCGGTGTCGGACGACTCCGCCACAAACAGGCGGAAGAACACCCGGGTCTTCAGTGCCTGCGAAGCCGGCGCGCCTTGGAGCCGAACCCGAGCGATCGCGAAGTTGAACAGGGTGTTTCCTGCGCCATTGAGTGGGCGGACCGAAGAGTCGCCGGTTTCGTAGCCTGACTGGCCGGGCAGCCCATTGAGCAGGTCGGTCCCTGGGGTAGTGTAGGCCGCGGTCGAGTTCAGGAAGCCAATCAGGCTCTGGATCGACCCGTACGGGTCATTCGTGAAACTGGGTCCGCCGGGGAGCGGCGTGTCGCCCTCCGCGGCTGAGAACACGCGTAGATCCTGGCTGAGCCAAGACGGTTGGTCCGCGTTCGTCGGGTCCAGATTCGCAAAGTACGGATCGGCTCCGGCGGCCAGCTCGAAAAGAGCGGCGGCTGTGACGGTGGTGCCGGCCACGGTCATCGTGGCGGCGAGCGGCTCGTCTATCTCGTCCTCCCCGGCGGCCGGGAAGCTCGTGGTCAAAGTGAAAAGTAAATGGAACGCGAATCGGATCCGCTGCGGGGTGTAAAGGTCGCCGGGGAACTCGTATGCGGGCGTGGGGTCGGGGACGATCGTGATCCCAGCCAGTCCCGCGAATGCTCCGCCCAGCGTTGGGGCGAGTCCACCCACCTGATTGATCGAGAAGCCTTCGACCTCCAACCAGAACACGTTGAGGAATAGCCCCCCATGCAACATCTGGTCGGTGACTTCGTCGACGCCAAACGTGTTCTTCTCGACGACGAAGTAGATGCTTCGGGTGTAGATCGTTCGCAGCCCGTCGAGGAGCGCGTTGCCGCGCGGACTGCCGAGGCCCGTGCACGCGTCCCAGCCGGCTCCCGCGGGGTAGCCAGTGACGCCGTTGTTCCCATTGTCCGCCGGACCCGCGCCAGGAACGATGTCGCGGAAGCCGATGCCGTCGAGTGCATAGAGCGCCGGGTTCACGAATCCCACGTTCATTCCGAGCCCGGCGTTGATCACTGCGATCAACGCCGCCCATTGCGGCGCGGACGCGCTCGTGCCGTTGCCGGTGAACGCCGTGCCGTTCAGGATCAGGTCGGCGTACCCGCTATGGACGTTTGCGTTTCCAGCCACGTCCGGCACGCCGCGTCCGTGGCGGGTTGCATCATTTACTGAGGCCGGAACGCCCGCCGCCGCCTGGTAGCTTGGTAGAGCGAAGAAATCGCTAACGCCGCCGCCCGTCGTACCCCAGTTGGGGTTGAACGGATCGGTGGGCGGGAATGGGTCATTCCACACGTACTCGTCAAAGGAGGTCCCGTTGATGTTGCCGACGGTGGTACCGCCGACCGATAGCACCCATGGATCACTGGCCGGGTACTGCACGTGCGCCGAGCCGTCGCCGACCTTTGAATCCGAGCCCGTGTCGCCGGACGCAATGCACACGGTGACGCCCTGGATAGCGGCGTCCTGGAAAGCAGCCGAGAGGGCGTTCACGAACGCGACGGTGATAAATCCGTTAGTAAGCGTGGTGCTATCGTCACCGTTGCTGATGTAATAGCTACTTGAAAGGACCGAGGCGACGCTGTCGCCGGCACTAGGGTGCGCGAAGCGGGTGACCGCCTGCACCCAGCCTGCTTGATCCGGAGTGGTGATGTAGACGTTGACCGCCGCGCCTGGCGCGAAGGCGAGTGCGATTTCAATGTCCTGCGTCGTTTCGCCGCGGTCATCAGAGCCAGGGTTGGTAGCCCCATTGATGAGGATGTCCGTCGTCGTGGCGCCAACGCCAGCAAACGCCGTAATGTCGTTGATGTCGTAGCCCGTGTTGACTCCGAACCCGCTAGCGTCGAGCGCGATGATGCCGATCGTCTGGCCGGCAGCGCTGTTCGCTGGGTAGTCGTAGAGTGCGCGCACGTCGCTCGTGGTAAGCGTGCCGGTGTGGGGCGGCTCGGTGCCGTTACGCATGCCTACGCGGCGGGTGTCCAGTCCGAACACGCCGACCACGATGTCAGCGAGCGCAGCAGGGACGTGGACCGCCCCTTTCCGTCCTCGGAACGTCTCTTTTTGGGCTTTGCGGGCACGCCCAAAGCTGATCTCGTGCTCGTAGCGCCCGAGTTCCACCCCAAACGCTGCGCTCATCCGGCCGACCGTACCTCGGAGCACGATCGTCCGGGCTGCTCGGTCGACCGAAACGGTCGCCAGTTGGGCATTCGCTGCAAATGCGAGGACCTGGTCCACATCGTCCTGCGATGCCCCGAATCGCGCCGCGAAGTCGTCCGGGGACAGGCGCGGCCGGAGACGAGGGTGGACCTTGAACAGCGCCCCCGGCTCGGGGAGTGGCGGGCCGTCGGGCCGCCGGCGGATCGACAGAGTCACATCCATCCGCTCGTTAGAATCGGCGGGGCCTAGGTATTTGGCCTTCTTCGAGATAGTGCGCTCACTCCCGGGCACTGGGACGCGATCCGATGCCGACCCGCGGGTGCTCTTCGTCATGGCGTTTCTCCAGTCGAGTTGGCGCCATTCACACGACGCCGTTGAGGTCAGCGATTGAGACTACCAAGTCATTCGAACGACCGGACCGACAATGATGCGCTCGGGACCAACCGTCTTCGTTTCTAGTCAAAGCCTCTTGCGGCCACTTTTCAGCCGTTGAAAACCGTAGCGATCCATCGAAGATCCAGCGAGAGATTGACTTCACCGCGACTGGCCTCTAGTCCGCGTCTTTCGCAGCAGTGTCACGGCGCCGTGAGTAAGCAGTCACACGCGAGTTCGACTTCCCGAGGTAGCTGTATCGCGCCAGTTTCACGCTCGCGAGATGCGACTTCGTCGTCGCCGAGGTTGCTCTAGAGCAACCCGTGGGCCGTACCGGTAGTAAGCAAAACGCTAATGGGATCAGGCAACTGCGGTGTCGACCTTCATTCGCAGTCGTTCAACCATCGAACGACCCTATGTTCGAGATGTTCAGATCTCGAACGGACTGTTCGCAAGAATGGGCTTCAGCGGCGCCGCCGACAGCGAGGTCGACAGGCCCAGGGAAGGGTGCGCGACTTCGCCAGGCGACGACGAAACGCGACACTTCAGTCGCTGCCGCAGTGACGCGGAGCGGCAGCCTCGCTGCCGGGCCCTCGGCCCGCCGGGTCAGATCCCAAGCCTGGAGACGATCAGATGGACGCGGTCACGTTGGCCGAACTGCACGCGGTCAGTGAGGGCGAGCCTTGACAAGATCACCGAGTCGTAGTGGACGGCGTGGTCCCCGGCGACGAGCACGCAGCCGCCGCCGCAGTTGGTCGCCTCGGGGTCGGGTCGGTAGTGAACGTGGACGCGCGTGAACGCACGGCGGTCGCCGGAGCTGTAGAACGAGGG
>CAZYWA010000563.1:0-5043 GCA_964650975.1 uncultured bacterium | reverse complement strand
GGCGCGAGGCCGAATGCAGGCCGGCCTGCCCTCAGCGTCGATGCGATGGCCGGCCCTGCGCCGGGGCCGGGGGGCTTGAAAAGCTCCCCGAGGAGGGTCAGAGGGTGTAGACGAAAGAAACTCAGCCGCCTGGATCAGCGGCATGCGTGGCGGGAAATCGCTCGAGCGTCTGCGCCTGGTCGCCTGTGGGCTGCGGTCCCTCGCAGCCGCAGGCGTCCATCTTGGTTCAGACGCTGCGGACGCGAGGGACCGCGTCCCTCCAAACAGCACGAGATCGCTTCGGAGGCAGCGCTCCGGGCAATGATCCGATTTTGTCCACACCTTCTCAGTTCACGCGGCGCGCGACGCCCTTCCAGTACTGGTCGCGGAGCTTGAACTTCTGGAGCTTGCCGGTGGCGGTGCGCGGCAGGGCGGCGACCAGCTCGACCGAGGTCGGGCACTTGAAGTGCGCGATCCGCCCGCGGCAGAACTCGATCAGCTCCGCTTCCGTGGCCGTCGTCCCCGGCCGAAGCACGACGAGTGCCTTGGGCGTCTCGCCCCACTTCTCGTGCGGCACGCCGATCACCGCGCATTCGCCCACGGCCGGGTGCTGGTAGAGCGCGTCCTCGATCTCGGGCGAGCTGATGTTCTCGCCGCCCGAGATGATCACGTCCTTCTGGCGGTCGACGATGTGGATGCTGCCGAATTCGTCCCACACCGCGAGGTCGCCGGTGTGGAACCAGCCGTCGCGGATGGCCTTGGCCGTCTCCGCCGGCTGGTTCCAGTAGCCGGCGAACACCACGTTGGAGCGCGCGCAAATTTCGCCCACCGCGACTCCGTCGCGCGGCACCTCCCGGTCCTCGGCGTCGCGTAGCGACAGCTCGACGCCGATCGCGGGCACGCCGGCGCGCGACCGGCGCGGCCAGTCGTCGCGCCTGGTCTGGTGATCGGGAGCCGAGACGGTGAGGAGCGGCGCCGTCTCGGTCAGCCCGTAGATCTGCATGAAATCCCAGCCCAGCTCGGTCTCGAACCGCTCGATGAACTTGGCCGGCGGCGGCGCGCCGCCCACCGCGAAACGAACTCCCCGCGGGATCCGGTGGCGATCGCGGTGCGGGTACTGGAGCACCGTGTTGAGCACCGCCGGCGCCATGCACGCGAAGGTCACGCGCTCCTCCTCGACGAGCGTGAAGATCCGCGCCGCGTCGACGGCGCGCAGCACCACGTGGGTGCCGCCCATCGCGGTGAGCGCGTAGACGGCACCCCAGCCGTTGGCGTGGAACATGGGCAGCGTCCAGAGCTCGATGTCCTCGTGCGCCACGCGCAGGTGCGCGATCAGCGAGTAGGCGTTCACGTAGCAGTTGCGATGGGTGAGCATCACGCCCTTGGGGCGCGCGGTGGTGCCGGACGTGTAGTTGATCGAGACCAGATCGTTCTCGTCGATCTCGACCGGCGGCGGCGCGGCCGCCGAGGCGCCCGCGATCAGCGTTTCCCAGTCGCTCCAGCCGGCCCGCCCGAGCGGCGCGTCGCTCGCCGCGATGAAGTAGCCGACGGTCGTGAGTCGCGCGCGGATCTCGTCGACCACCGCCGTGTACTCGTGATCGACCAGCACCGCCTTCACTCCCGCGTGATTGAGGATGTACTCGTGCTCCGCGGCCACCAGCCGGTAGTTGAGCGGCACCAGCACCGCGCCGATCTGGCTGGTGCCGTAAAAGCTCTCGAGGAAGAAGTGCGAGTTGGGGCTCAGGATGCAGACCCGGTCGCCTTTGCCGATGCCGAGCGACAGCAGCGCGTTCGAGAGCCGGTTCGCGCGCTGCTGGAATTCGGCGTAGATGAAGCGCCGATCGCCGTCCACCACCGCGGTCTTGCCGGGATAGAGCAGCGCCGCGCGGCGCAGGAAATCGTTCACCAAGAGCGGGACTTGCATGGGCTCTCCTCCCCGGTACCGACCGCACCGCCACGCCCGATCATAGCGAAGCCCGGGCCCGCGATCCCCGCGGAAACCCACCCGTCTCTTCCTAGCCTCCTGCGGCGCCCCACCGGCGCGATCCCCGCTTGGAGGCCCGCCGGTCCCTCGGCGGGCAGCCCTCGATCGCCCCTCTCGAAAGGGCGATCGACGGCTCGCGCGCGAGGGACCGCGCGCGCTCCAGCCGAGGGAACGGGGTTCAGCCGCCGCTCAGGCGCGGCGGTTGAGCACCAGCTTGAGGGCCATGCGACGCACGTCGTCCTTCACGTGCGGGCTCTTGCCGAGCTGGGCGAGCTGGCCCTGGGAGAGCTTCTCGATGTGCTGCTTCACGAGCGGCGCGGGAGCGCGCGGGTTCTTGACCAGCGCCACGCGGATCGACTCGTTCTGGGCCAACATCGGGTGCGCCGAGATCATGTTGAGCAGCTCGAGCGACGACTGCGCGTTGCCCGCCAGCGTCGCGACCTCGAGGGCCGTGGTGCGCGGATTCTGCAGCAAGAACTTGACCAGGTTGGGGTTCGCTTCCTTCATCACCTGCATGCGCCCGTCGCGATCGCCGCGCAGCGCGATCTGCATTTTTTCGGGCGGGCTCATCTCCGGATAGCGCAGCGCGATCGGGCGCCCCGTGTCCCCGACCTGAGCCGCGGGCGGGGCTTGCGCGGCTTGCACCGTTTGCGCCGGCTCCGCAGTCTGGGCCGTCTGCACCGGCTGCGCCGCCGGCCCGGCGCTCGCAACCTGGGCCATCGCGCGCTCGTAGGCACGCTGCGCCTCCGCGGGCACTTGCGCGATCTGCAACCCGAGCTCGCCGGGCTCGCCCCGCACCCGGTGGACAGCCTTCGCGGACAGCACCGCCACCTCCCGGTCGCCGAGCGCGATCACCAGCTCGACGGGGGCGAGCAGCGCGACACCCGGGGTATCGGGCAGCGCGAGCCGCCCCTTCGAGAGCTCCATCCAGCAAGCGCGCAACGCGCCCACGTCGGTCACACGGCGGGTCAATCGGTGAGTCACATCGCTCATGAGGTAGGCGCTCCAGGGAAACGTTCAGCAGTAGAGTACCCGAAGCGCCGTGGCTAACGACGACAAGGTTCCCGTCACCACCGCGGTTCGCGCGCTCCGGGCCGCGAACGTGGCGTTCGTGCCGCACGTCTACCGCTACGAGGAGCGGGGCGGCACCGCAGCCTCGGCGCGCGAGCTGGGCGTCGACGAGCATGCGGTGGTCAAGACGCTGGTGATGGAGGACGAGTCGAAGCGGCCGCTGGTGATCCTCATGCACGGAGATCGGGAGGTCTCGACCCGCGAGCTGGCGCGGCAGCTGGGCGTCAAATCGATCGAGCCGTGCGCGCCGGCTGTCGCCGACCGGCACTCGGGTTACCAGGTGGGCGGCACGTCGCCCTTCGGGCTCAAGCGCGCGGTGCCGATCCACGTCGAGGCGAGCATCCTCGACCTCGCGCGGATCTACGTGAACGGCGGAAAACGCGGCTTCCTGGTCGAGATCGACCCGCGCGAGCTGGTGCGCGTGCTCAGCGCGCGGCCGGTGACGGTCGCGCGCTGAGCACGCCGGCGGGCGCTCGTCAGCGGAGGACTGCGGTCCCTCGCAGCCGCGGCGTCACATTCGCGATCGATCGCCGCGCACGCGAGCGAGCGCTCCCACTCGTATCCATCGGATCTCGACGCTAGCCCGGATTATTCATGAAGCGTTCTACTGCGGCCGCCGATCGTCGGCATCTTCGGGCGTACTCGCCTCCTTGGTCCTCGACGTACTGTTCGTACGCCTGCGGACCAAGGCGGCTGCGTTCACCCGAATCTGCTCGACGCTTGGCGCCCTCGCTACGAACTTTCATGAATAACCCGGGCTAGGCACGAGCCGGTGCATGCGCCGCCAGCACTTCTTGCAGCGCCGCGATGTCGATCGGCTTCACCATGTGGAAGTCGAAGCCTGCTTCCTGCGATTGCCGCTTGTCGTTCTCCTGTCCCCAGCCGGTGCAGGCGATCACCACCATGTTCTCGGCCCCGGGTTGTTCGCGGATGCGCCTGCAGGCGTCGTAGCCGTTGAGCTTCGGCATGCCGATGTCGAGCAGCAGCACGTCGGGCCGGAACGAGGCCACCAGGTCGAGTGCCTCGAGCCCGTCGTGTGCGATCCGCGCCTCGTTCCCCATGGTCCGCAGCAGCATCGCCAGGCTCTCCGCGGCGTCGCGGTTGTCGTCGGCGACCAGAATCCGTCGCGATCTGGTCGCCACGCTCGGGGCGCCCGGCCGCTCGTCCTCGCTCGCGCGTTCCGCCGGCGACCCCACGAGCGGCAGGCGCACCACGAACTCGCTGCCCTGGCCCTGACCTTCGCTCCTGACCGCGACGCTTCCGCCGTGCAGCTCCACCAGGGCCTTGACCAGCGACAACCCGATCCCCAGACCTCCCTGCGCCTTTTCCAGCGAGCGATCCACCTGGGTGAAGAGATCGAACACCCGGGGCACCATCTCCGCGGGAATGCCGATACCGGTGTCGCGAACCGTCACGATCGCTTGACCGCCCCGTTTCTCGGCTCGGAACGTGATCCGGCCGCCGGGCTCGGAATACTTGGCGGCGTTGTTGAGGAGGTTCGCGAACACCTGCGTCAGCCGGGTGGCGTCGGCATTCACCGTCGTGGAGGCCGGCGTCACCTCCACGACCAGCTCGTTCCGGGACGACTCGATGAGCGGGCGGCTGGTCTCGATGGCTTGCTGGATCACTTGGGCCAGCTCGATCGGATCCTTCTTGAGCGCGAGCTTTCCGCGGGTGATGCGGCTCACGTCCATGAGATCGTCGATCAGCCGCACCATCTGTCCGAGCTGCCGGTCCATCATCTCCCGAGCCCGGCTCACGGCATCGGCGTCGTTCGCGAGCTGCATCAGCTGCAGCCCGTTGCGAAGCGGTGCCAGGGGATTCCGCAGCTCGTGGGCGAGCGTCGCCAGGAACTCGTCCTTGCGGCGGTCGGCCTCCTCGAGCGCTTCCTCGGCGCGCCGGCGCTCGGTGATGTCCATCACCACGCCGATCAAGCGCACCGAGCCGTCGGCGTCGTCCACCACCACGTCGCTTCGCTCCTCGAGCCACACCACCGCTCCGTTGTCGGG
>CAZYWA010000562.1:0-5055 GCA_964650975.1 uncultured bacterium | reverse complement strand
GATGACATCGAAGCCGCCTTGGCGAAGCGTGCGCACCTTCGTGTAGCGGAGGTGCTCGTTGTCATCGACGACCAGCACTAGATCCGACGACTGCGGCGCGGGCGGTCTCATCGGCTCACCAGTGAGAGAGCGGTATCGATCACCTGCAACGCGGTCTCCCGCGACAGCGCATCCTTGTGGAGGAGGCCCGAGGAAAGCGCGCGCAACTCCGCGAGCTCCGCATCGTCAGTGACCTTCGAGGTCACGATCACGACGGGAATGTCCCGCGTCTCCGCGTCACCGCGCAGGCGCCGCAATACCTCGAGACCAGTGAGGTCAGGCATCACCAAATCGAGACAGATCACGTCGGGACGATTGGCGCGTGCCATCTCGAGCGTATCGTTGCCGTTCGCGGCCTCGGAGATCAGGTGCGTGGGCGTCGTGAGGTGCTGCCGCAAGAGGTACCGGAAGATCTCTTCGTCGTCCGCGACCAGCACTCGCTTCAGCAGCTGGGGCGCCAGCCGCGCGGTCAGCGCTTGCAAAAGCCGAATCCGGTCGACCGGCTTGGTGAAGAAGAAATCCGCACCCAGCGCTAGCGCCTTCGCTTCCTCGTCGAGAGTGGTGACCAGGATGACCGGCACCCTCTCCAAATCTTGACGGCGCCTGAGCTCGGTGAGAAAAGACCACGTATCCTCGCCGCGCAGCAAGATGTCGAGCACGATCGCGCGCGGCTGGAAGGCGCCGAGGGCGTGGCGCGCGTCGCGCGTGTTACGTGCGAAGAGCGGCTGGAACTCGGTGTTTGCGAAGAGCTTCTCGTAGCCGAGGATCGTGTCGGCGGCATCCTCGACCACAAGGATCGGCAGCCTTCGCTCGTCGACCACCCACTCGGGCTGCTGCGGCGCCACGTCTTCGAAGTGCAGTGGGATCACGGCGGTGAAGGTCGAGCCGAGCCCGAGGGTGCTCTGCACACCCACGTGTCCGCCCAGCAGCCCCGCGAGCTTGCGGCACAGCGGCAGACCGAGCCCGGTGCCTTGGACGCGCCGCTGCACGGGGCTGTCGATCTGCGCGAACTCCTGGAAAATGCGTTCGTGGTTCTCGGGCGCGATGCCGAGGCCGGTGTCCGTCACCGCGAAGGACACCGCGCGACCATCGTCGGTCAGGTGGGCCGAGACCCGCACTTCGCCGCGCTCGGTGAACTTGAGCGCGTTCGATACGAGGTTGCGAAGAATTTGCGAAACCTTGGGCTCGTCGGTGTGCAGCGGCGGGAGGTCCTCCGGCTCGTCGAACACCAGCGACACAGACTCCCCCACCAATAGCGGACGCAGCATGCCGCGCAGCGTGCCGAACAGATGTCCGACGTCGAACTCCACCGGCCGGATCTCGATCTTGCCCGCTTCCACCTTGGCGAGATCGAGCAAGTCGTTGACCAGCTCCAGCAGTCCGTCGGCGGCCTTCCGGATGAACGTGACCTGACGCTCTTGCTCGCTGCTCAAATTGCCGTCGGTGTGGTCGAGCAGCATGCGCGCCAGCGCCAGGATCGAGTTCACCGGGGTGCGGAACTCGTGGCTCATGTTGGACAGGAACCGCGACTTGATCTCATCGGCGCGCCGTAGATGATCAGCCTTTTCGTCGAGCTCGGCGTAGAGCGCCACCACACCGCGGTTGGTGTCCTCGAGCTCGCGGTTGAGCGCGCCCAGCTCCGCCTGGCGGCGGCCCAGTTCTTCGAGGGCCAGCATCACTTCCTGATTCTGGCGCTGCAGCTCCTCGAAGGCGTCGCGCGAACCGCGTTTCTCGAGCTCCTCGATCAGGCGCCGCACCGCCGCGGCATCGATGAATCCGGCATAGCGCGGCAAGAGCTTGCTGAACGCGACGCGCGTGCCGCCACCGGCGTTGGGACCGATCTCGAAGGCGTCGACCAGCGCGCGAGTGCCCAGAATGCCGCGCCCCATGCCGGTCCGCGACTGATACCGCCCTTCGAGGATCGTCGTGAGATTCGCAATTCCTGGTCCTCGATCGGTGATCCGCACCACCAGCACTTGTGGAGCGTTACGCCCTTCGAGCTCGAGCTCGAGCTTGCCCTCGCGCGCGTAGCTCACGGCGTTGCGCGCGATCTCGGAGACCGCGGTAGCGAGCCGGGTTTGGTCCTGGCGCTCGAAGCCGAGCGCTTCCGCGACCTCGCGGGCGCGCTGGCGCCCGAGCACCACGTCGCGCTCGACGCGCAATGGCAACGTAAGCAGCGGCGTGCTCACGCCGCCTCCGTGCGAGCCACGACGACGGTGGTGTCGTCGCGTCCGCGGCGGAAATCGCGATAGAGCACCGCCGCCGCCAGATCGGGATCGCGTTCAGTGAAACCGGGCTGGCGGCTCACGTCCCAGTGCGACGTGAGCCCGTCGCTGTGCATCACCAGCATCGAGCGCACCCCCCACGGATACGTGAATTCCTGCACACGCCGTGCTTCGTGGCCCGCGGTGCCGTGGTGCGACACCAAACTGCGAGCCTGCTCGGCGTCGCAGATGGTCGCGGCGATGTTGCCGATTCCGGCGTAACGCACCGAACCGTGGCCACGGTCGACCGTGGCCACGGCGATCGCCGCGCCGCGCGTGCCACGCAAGCCCGCATGGATGCGCTCCACCGTCTCGCCCGATCCGGCGCCCGGGTACTGGCGAAAGATGTTGGCGGCTTCCCGCGAGGCCGCCGCCGCGAGCACCCCATGACCGAGGCCGTCGGCGACCAGGATGCGGCTCACGCTTGGCGAGTGCGTCGCCGCCCAGGTGTCGCCGGAAACGTCCTCCTCGGGGTGCGGCACGTTCACAGCACCCACGTGAAACCGAGCGCTCTGCAACATCGACGACGATCGCTCCTCGCCGCGAATCGCCGCGAGCACCGCGGTGCCGCTGCCTGGTACCGAGTGGACGTCGAATCTGTCCGCCAGACGCTTCACGGCTCCCAAGCCCGTGCCTGGCGAACCCGCGGTCGAATGCCCGTCGCGTACCGCGGCCGCGAGGTTGGAGATGCCCAGCCCCTGGTCGATCGCCACCACCACGATGCCGCGCTGCTCCTGCTCGGGAATTGCGCGAGTGAGGATCTCACCGCCGCCGCCGTGCTTCATGACATTGGTGGCGAGCTCGGTCACGATCACCCCCACGCGGCCCATGCCGGACTCGCTCATGCCGAGCGTGCGCGCGACCTCGACCGCGTAGCGCCGCGCCTCACCCACGCACGAGGCGTCGGTGATCGCGATCCGGCGGTGCTCGGTCACTTCCATCGGGTGATCGTGATGCGCGTGCCCTTGCCGGGCTCTGACTGGATGTCGAACTCGTTGGAGAGCCGCTTGGCGCCTCCCAGGCCGAGGCCCAGCCCGTTGCCGGTGGTGAAGCCATCGCGCAACGCCTCACCGATGTCGGCGATTCCCGGCCCATGGTCCTCGAACACCACGCGCACACCGCGGCGCATGCTTTGGTTGAGCGCCTCAACGGTCATGGTACCGCCGCCCCCGTAAATCACGGTGTTTCGCGCCAGCTCGCTCACAGCGGTCAAGATCTTGGTCTGATCGACCAGGCTGAACCCGGCGGAGATCGCGTATTCGCGAACCAGCTGGCGAGCTGAGACCACGTCCTCGCTGGAGCGCACCAATCGCGAGTTACCGTTGAGCGGGCTCATCGGTGACCACGCTGGCCTGCGCGCTGGCGCGGATCAGATCCATGCCTCGTTCCACGTTGAGCGCGGTCTTCACGCCTGGCAGCGAGAGCCCCAGCTCGACCAGGGTGATGGCGACCGCCGGCTGCATGCCCACGACCACGGTGGTGGCATCGAGCACCTTCGCCATCGACGCGATGTTGGCAAGCATCCGGCCGATGAACGAGTCGACCAATGCCAGCGCCGAGATGTCGATCAAGACTCCCTTGGCGCGGGAATCGGCGATGCGATTGGTCAAGTCTTCCTGAAGGGTCATCGCCAGCCGGTCGTGCATGTCGACCTGGATGCTGACGATCAAGCAATCGCCCAACTTCAAAATGGGAATGCGTTCCATCGCGACCTCAGCCGGCCGCCGAACGGCGCACAATGGTGAGACCCAGCCGCTGCAGCGCGATCGCGAAGGCCGACTCGAGAGTCGATTTGGTGATCACGTCCTGCAGATCCACGCCCAGGTGCACTACGGTCTGGGCGATCTGCGGGCGGATGCCGCTGATGATGCACTCGGTGCCCATGAGCCGCGCCGCCGCCACGGTCTTGAGCAGGTGCTGCGCGACGAGGGTGTCGACCGTGGGCACCCCGGTTATGTCGATGATCGCGAGCGAAGCGCTGGTCTCGACGATACGCTGCAGCAACGTCTCCATGACGACCTGAGTGCGCGCGCTGTCGAGAGTACCGATGAGCGGCAGCGCCACCACTCCCTCCCACAGCTGCACGACGGGAGTCGAAAGCTCGAGCATCTCCCGCTGCTGGCGGTCGATGATCTCCTCGCGAGTCTTCTGATGCACCTCGGTGACGAAGAGCCCGAGGCGGTCGAGTACCAGACTCACGCTCCAGATCTCTTCGGCGAACGCCTGCGGGTCGCTCCCGAGCGCTTCGCGAAGCTTCTCGAAGAGTGACTCCTTGAGCGACATCACGAACATTGCGGTCTCGGTGGGGGAGAAGCCCTGGCGGCTCCGGGAGCGCGAGATCTCCGCCAAGACGTCGCGGGTTTCGGACCACGCCGGCGATCCCGAGTCTGGTGCGTCGGGTGACGCGGCAATGGCACCGGCGAACGCCGTCAGAAAGCGGCGCGAATCCTCCCGCAGCTCGACGTCGTTCATGAGGTCGCGCCGCAGCGAGCCGGCGGCCAGCTGGCGCTCGACCCAGGTGCTGAGGATCGCCGCTTCGTGCTTCGCGATCACTTCGGTGAGGCGGGAGCGTTTTTTGGTGCTCATCTCGAAGGTCTCCGATGCGGGTTCACCCTGCCGCTGCGGGAAATTCCGGCTGGGGAATGCTGCGACCAGGTTCAAGATTGGCGGGGGTGAGCTGCAAAACTTTACCGTCCAAATTGAAAACGGGTAAAGAAATGGTAAAGAAAACCTGTCACCGGCCGTCGGCTGC
>CAZYWA010000561.1:0-5076 GCA_964650975.1 uncultured bacterium | reverse complement strand
CGAATTTCGTCAACTCATTGACGAATCCGGTCAGTCAAGCAACCAGATGGCAACATCGAATCCGCCCAACCCATTGAAATTCCAGACAATCGTTTTCAATCCTCGGGTTGAGGCTCGCGGCACGGAACTTGTTGTGTCGACGGGCCAACGAGGCTCCGGTGCCAGGGGTTTCGAGCTCTGCTCGCCCTCGATCCGCACCGAGCCACGAGGACACCATGCCCCGACTCACCTCTGTGAGCCACACCGCGCGATACCAGGTTGCGCTCTCGGCCAGTGAGCGGCGCGAGCCAACCCTCACCCTGATCCGCGGACCTGGCATGGGCCGGGTGTTTCCCCTCGCGGTCGGCAAACGGAGCTACGTGCTGGGGCGGGAATCCGCCGCCGACATCTACGTCGACGACCACACCGTGTCGCGCAGCCACGCCCGCTTCGACGTGCGCCAGGTCGAGGGAATCGACACGGTCGTGCGGGTGCGGGACCTGGGCAGCACCAACGGCACGTGGGTGAACGGTGAGCGCATCCAGGAGGCGGTGGTCTCGCCGGGCGACAAGATCCACGTCGGCGAGGTGATCCTGCGCTTCGACCTGCTCGACACCATCGACCGCGGCTACGTGAACCGCGCGTCGAGCGGCGACGCGCCCACCAGCAAGTGCGATCCGGCCCTGGAATCCGCGTTCCAGCGCGCCATCGACACCATCTGGCTCGCCTACCAGCCGATCGTGAGCTGGTCCGACCGGCGCATCATCGGCTGGGAAGCGCTGCTGCGCGCCGACGAACCCACCCTCGCCGATCCGCTGTCGCTGCTGGCGCTCGCCGAGCGGCTGGGCCGGATCTGGGACGTGGGCCGGACGGCGCGCGCCCGCGCCGCCGACGCCGCCGCGTCGCTGCCGCCGGGAACCGTGCTGTTCGTCAACCTGCACGCCCACGACATCCGCGACGACGATCTCTACCAGCCGCAGAGCCCGCTCTCGAAGGTGGCGCACCGGGTGGTGCTCGAGCTCACCGAGCGGGCGTCGCTGGAGGGTATCGTCGACCTGGAGGCGCGCATTGCGCGGCTGCGCCGGCTGGGTTTCAAGATCGCGGTCGACGACCTCGGCGCCGGTTACGCGGCGCTCAGCGTGTTCGCGCAGCTCTCGCCCGAGATCGTGAAGATCGACATGGGCATCGTGCGCGACGTGCACAAGAGCGCCACCAAGGCGCGCGTGATCCGCTCGCTCGCCGACATGTGCCGCGACATGAGCGTCCACATGATCGTGGAAGGCGTCGAGACCATCGAAGAGCAACAGAAGGTCGTCGAGCTGGGCTGCGACCTGCTGCAGGGCTACCTGTTCGCGAAGCCGGTGCGCGACCTGCCCGGCGCCAGCACCCGCGTGTGTCGCTGGCCGAACGGCGAGTTCCCCGCGGAAGTCCGCGAGGACGATCTGATGCCTCCCGATGGCTCGGACGACTCCGACGACCATCGCCCCGACACCACGATCGCCGCGGCCGTCGGCAGCTGAATCTCCCGGGGGGCTGTTCCAGCCCCCCGCCCCGTCCGGAGTGAATCCGGCCGGGCCCCACCCCCGAGTCGGCTCACTGCGTTCGCCGGGCGCCTCTCGGCGCCTGACCGAGATCCGGGCGAGCAGTCGGTTCGGGGGTGACGGCGAGTAGAGCGTCCCCGAACCGACTGACAAGGGAAGCCCTTCACAGGTTCGTCGGAGGGCTGCGGTCCCTCGCAGCCGCAGGCGTCCATCTCGGTCCAGACGCTGCGGACGCGAGGGACCGCGTCCCTCCAAACGGCACGAGCGGGCATCACTGCGCGACGGACTCGCGCAGGCGCTCGAGCTCGTGGGGCGGTGCCCGGACCGTGAAGCGGGTGCCGGTCTCCTCGAACGACTCGGTGAGCACCCGGCAGCGGGCGTGGATCTCGGCCACCCAGCGTCCCTTCGCGTAGGGCACGAACACCTCGCCGTCGACCATCTCGCGCTCGAAGAACGCCACGATCCGCTGGTGCAGGACCGCGACGTCGGCGGGGCGCTTGGCCGAGAGCAGCACCGCGTCGGGAAACTCGCTCGCGAGCGCGGCGCGCTGCGGCTCCTCGAGCTTGTCCATCTTGTTGAGCAACAGCAGCTGCGGCGACATGTCGGCTTCGAGGTCGTGGAGCACCTCCGCGGTCACCGCCATGTGCTGGCGGAACGCGGCGTCGCTGGCATCGACCACTTGCATCACCAGCGCCGCGTCGCGCGCCTCGGCGAGCGTCGAGCGAAACGATGCGACCAGCTCGTGGGGCAGCTTCTTGATGAAGCCCACCGTGTCGCTGACCAAGATCCGCGGATGGGTCTCGGGAGTGAGCGCCCGCACCGTGGTGTCGAGGGTCGCGAAGAGCTTGTCCTCGACCAGCACGCCGCTCGACGTGAGCGCCCGCATCCACGACGATTTTCCGGCGTTCGTGTAGCCGACCAGCGCCACGGTGGGCTGCTGGGTGCGCCGCCCGCGGCGCTGCTCGGCGTTTCGCTCGATCGCCTCGAGCTCGCGACGGAGCTCGGCGATCCGGTCGCGGATGCGCCGCCGGTCGAGCTCGATGTAGGCCTCGCCCGCGCCCTTCCCGCCCACGCCGCCTTTCTGGCGATCCTTGCCGATGCCGCTCTCGCGGACTCGCGGCGCCTGATAGGTGAGGCGCGCGATCTCGACTTGCAGCGCCGCCTCGCGGCTGTGGGCGTGGCGGCGGAAGATCGCGAGGATCACCGCCGTCCGATCGAGCACCTCGGCGCCGGTCGCGCGCTCCAGGTTGCGCGCCTGCGACGGGCTCACGTCGTGATCGAGCAGCACCACGTTGGCGCGCTCGCCGGGTGGCGGACCGCCGGCGTCGCGCTCCAGGGCGCTGGGCTCGTCGCTGCGCGGATCGGCGTCGGCGCTTGCGTCGGCATCGGCGTCCTCGGACGCGCCGGCTTCCTCCTCTTCCTGTTCATGCTCGCTGGCTCCGCTGCGCGCGCGGCGCTTGGGCGGGCCGACCGGCACCACGCCGCTGCCTCCCGTCCACCGGGCGAGATCGTGGAGCTTTCCGCTACCCAGCACCGCCGATGGCGCGAGCGAGGAGCGCCGCTGCGTGACCTCGCCCAGAACCTGCACGCCGAGTGTCTTGGCGAGCCGGCGCAGCTCGGCCAGCGAGGAAGCGAATTCCTGGTCGTCGACGCCCGGCAGCTGGACTCCGACGATGACTCCTCGCTCTGCGGTCATGCCCCTGAGAATGAGAGCGGCGCCACACCGATTGCAACCCCGTCACGTTTCCGGCGCCGAGTGTCTGGTTTCGCTACGGATCGGTTCATTTCGCCGCCGCGACGGAACCGGCACGGATGCCCCGATTCGGGGCTCAAGCACCTGAGATCACGCGGTTTTGAGCAAATCCGGAGAAACCCGGCTCGACCTCGCGTAGCGGGCACCTGGATTGCTCGGTAATCTGGGCACTTCGCGAAACCCCTCCCCAGGGTCGCGCTTCACGCGCGAGACCGGTCTCCGAGAACCCCGCGTCGCGGGCGTCTTGCGAGGCCGGTTCTTTTTATGGAGGACAGGCGCTCGCGTTGCGGTGCCAGACCTCGGCACCGGTCACCGGGAACGAGCAGAAGAAGCACTGCGCCGTGCCCATGTAGAGCTCGCCGAAGAAACTCTCGAAAGTGCGCACGCCGTAGTTGAGGCCGTTGCCGAAGCCGGGGCCCGCCGCGTCGCCGGCCGGTCCCACCTCCTCGGTCCAGGTGACGCCGTCGGGGGTGCGATAGACGCGCCCGCCGAGCGTGTACTGATCAGGACCCGAATTGCCCGACACGAACGTGCCGAGGAACAGCTGATCGTTCCACACGAACATGCGCCAGCCGTAGCGCTGGGTGGCGTCGCCGAAGCCGTTCGAGACCACCGGCTGCCAGGTCGATCCGAGATCCTGGGAGCGATACACCATGAAGCCGGTGGAGAAGTTGCGGGTGCTCGCGTAGAGAGCGCCGTGGAAGTCGATGATGGTGAAGATGCCGGTGTTGTTGACGTCGCCGAAGCCGGTCGGCGTGACCGCGGAGCCGCCCACCAGCTGGGTCCACGTGGTTCCGTCGTAGCGGTACATCTCGGCGCCGCGGCCGTTCCAGGTACCGGCGTAGAGCTGGTCCTGATAGATGCGCAGGTCGGAGATGGTGTCGTTGGTGGCGTGGTTGATGCCGCGGGCCGCCACCTTGGTCCAGGTGGTGCCGTCGTAGTTCCACACCTCACCGCCGAGCTGGTTCACGGTGCCGACCCACAGCTTGCCGCGCCACACGGTCATGCCGCGGATCGAGCTGTTGAGGACGTTGCCGATCCCGTTCTTCGCGACCTGCGTCCAGGTGAGCCCGTCGGAGCTGCTCCACACCTCGGCGCCGCCCAGGGGATTCAGCGTGCCGGCGTAGATCGCATTGTTGTAGATCGCGAAGTTCCGCGTCCCTTGGTTGTTCTTGCTGCCGAAGCCGTCCGACACCACCTGGGTCCAGGTGGTCCCGTCGAAGCGCCAGATCTGGGTGCCGGTCACGTCGCTGTGGGCCGTGGGACGGAGCAGGGACGACGACGACTGCGGCGCATCGAGGCTCCCGAGACCGCCGACCGCGGCCTTGTTGAGCGTGCCGACGTAGAGGTAATTGCCGAAGGCCTTCATGGCCCAGGCGTAGGTGTTCTTGGGATTGCCGAACCCGCCCCTCGAGACCTGCGTGAAGCACGACGCCGAAGACGTCGCGGCAGCGGAGGAATCGGCGAGAGCGCTGCGAGAGGCGAAGCTCGAGGCTAGAAGCGCGGCGACGACGACGAGGGTCGACCGGAAAAGCAAACGCCTGCGGAGAGCCATGTGTGCTGGCCCTTTCGCGTGAACGGTTCCTTGCTCAAGATCATCCAAGAACCGAGCACGACCGCTTCCCCCCGCGCCCCAAAGTGTCGACTCGCCGGATCTCTGGCAAGCACGGCGACACGCAACTTGTTTGCAAATGTCACGGCGCATCGCACCTTTAGCGGGGCGGGTGCCGTCTCACTTTGCCCACCTAGGCCGGCTCGGGCGACGGACGTCCGGTGGCTGTGCGAGGGTGCTCGAGCCCGCGC
>CAZYWA010000560.1:0-5080 GCA_964650975.1 uncultured bacterium | reverse complement strand
CTGCGGCCGTAGGCGCGATCGAGCTTCGGCGTGCCGCAGCCGCTCGCCGAGAGGACGAGCGCCGCGAGGAGCGGCACCGCGCGCGTCGCGATGCGATTCATGCGCTACGTGCCCCCGATCGCGCGCTCGCGACCGACTCGAGCAGCCGCCGGTGATGGTCCTGAAAGCGCTCGAACGACTCGCGCGTGGCACCGCGCCCGCCATAGAAGACGCTCTCGAAGGTGCGGATGGCGCTCGCGAAGCTCTCCGGTGCCGGTGCGGGCACTGTCAGATCGGCCAGGTAGTGGCGATTGGTGCGTCCCGGACCGAGCCGGATCGCGTGCGAGCGGTCGAGCACCAAGAGCTCCGCGTTGAAGAGGCACACGATCGCGCGCGAGTAGTCGCCTCTCGCGGCGGCCTCGTTCGCGGCCGCCAGCCACGCAGCCGGGTCGAAGCCGAGAGACGGGTCCTCGAGCGGCAGCGTTTCGGGCGGCGGCGCCGCCGGCGCGGGCGTGTCGCGGCGCGGGGCCTCGAGCCTGACACCGCGCGCCGCACGGATCACGTAGCCGAGGATCGAGATCAGCAACGAGAACGCGACGAAATCGAGCAGCCAGGCGAGCCAGCGCCATTTCTTCGCGGCGGCATCGGGATCGTCGAGCTCGTGCGCGAGACGCTCGAAGTTGGGCCCGTCGGTGGCGGCGTCGTACCAGTCGTAGCCGCCGTGGTCGAGGGCCTTTCGCACTTCCTCGCGCGCCTGCTCGGGCGAGCTCTCGGTTTGCGCCCACACCGGGCGGGCGTGCGATCCGCACACGGCGATCGCGAATGCCGCGAGCAACACCGGCACGATCCGTCGCCGGCCGAGGACCGAGCCCGCGCTCATGCGAGGGCGGCCTCTGGGGTCTCGCCGCGTTCGTCGAAGGAAGGGCCGGCGGCCGGTGGATGCGCGAGCTTGGTGCCTTCGCGCAGCGGTGCGCGGCGCTTCGCCACCAGCGCCTCGATCGCGCGGGTCTCGAGGAAGAGGTCCCAGCCTTCGTTGACGGTGCGCAGGTTCAGGTAGAAGAGGAACTTGGCGGCCGCGAAGTACACCTGGCTCGCGAGGATCGATCCCACGATCACCGGATCGGCGGCGCTCTTTGGCCACCACGCCACGTCCTGGTTCGCGAACACCAGTCGACCGAGCACCCAGGAGCTGGCGGCGCTCACCACTAGCGTCAGTCCCAGGAACGAGTGCTGCACCAGCTGCTCTTGCGATTGCGAGCCGAAGCGCCGCCGCAGGTGCTCGAGGCGCGTGGCGGCGGCGGGGCCGGAGAGCCGCTCGAGGAGCAGCACCTCGTCGGCGTGGTAGCGGACGAACCACTCCCAGACGACGCCCACCACGGTCAGCGACAGCGCCGTGCGCCGCGCCACCAGGCCGGCGATCTGAGGCAGATGGCGGCGCGTGTCCGCGAGCACCGTCGCGAGCGGTACCCGCTCCGCGAACATCGCGTGGCCGCAGAGCAGGACCAGCGGCCCGCGGATCGCGGTGCTCGCCGCCACGCAGCCCACCCACGCCAGGTACCACGAGGCCGCGCCGCCGGTGGTGGCGGCCGCGGCCACCACCAGCACCGTCGCCGGCACCACCAGCACCGCGGCCACCAGCGCGAAGGCGCGTGCGTTCGCCTTGATGAACACGAACGCCAGGTCGAGCACCTCGGTGGGTGCCCGCTCGCGAATCCGTACCCGCGCCCGATCGACGTTCACGAGGAGCCTCGTCGCCCCAGCACCACCACGTAGAGCACCAGCGCCGTGAGCGTCGCCAGGAACATCGGCAGCTTGAACGCCACCGAGTAAGGCAACGGCGAGAAGAACGCCTCGATCAGCGCCGCGCCGAGCAGCAGCACGCAGGCGGCGGTGATCGTGGGCACCGATTCGAGTGCCGCGCGGCGCAGCGACGCGGCCCGCGTCCAGCCTTCGGTGCGGATCACCGAGAGGCCGAGCTTGAGCCCGGCGGCTCCCGAGAAGGTGACGGCCGTGAGCTCGAAGGGAGCATGCCCGACCACGAACGAGAGAAAGTTCTCCCGGTAGGAGCCCGCCAGCATGAAGCCGAAGCTGGCGCCGATGGTGAGCGCGTTCGAGAGCAGCGCCACGATGCTGCCGATGCCCAGAAACGCGCCGTACGCGAAGCACCGCAGCGCCACCGTCATGTTGTTGCGGACGTAGAAGCCCGACATGTAGACGTTCTGGTCGAGGTCGCGGACCTCGCCCATCTGGCTGTACATCGACTCGAGATTGGTCTTCATCTCGGCGCCCAGCACCAGGTCGCTCCACTGCGGGTTCACCGTCGCGAGCACGTAGGAGAGGAACCCGACGCCGAAGAACACCGCCATCGCGACGCGCAGGAACGGGTCCTTGTAGAGACGCGCGGGAACCTGGACGAAGAACGCCTCGCGCCAGCGCCGCCAGTCGACCGTCTCGAAGCGGTAGAGCAGCGCGTGCGAGCGGCTCACCAGGCCGTGCAGGTAGCGGACCTTGGTCTGGGGCTCGGCGTCGGCGACCGCTTGCGAGAGGTCGCGCGACGCGGACCGGTGCAGGCGGCAGAGCTCGGTGACCTCTTGACCGCGGATTTTGCGCTTTCGCCCGCCGTCGACGTGCTCGATCAGCCGCTCGAGGCGCGATGACGATGTTGTCCCGGGGGGCTTTTCAAGCCCCCCGCCCCGAAAAAAGTGCGATTTTTTCGGGGCCCCACCCCCGAGTCGGCTCGCCTTGCTCGCCGCGTCGCCTCTGGCGACGGGGTTCGTCTGCAGCCCGTTCGTGTCGGGCGCGTTGAAGCGCGGCGTGCGCGAGGTAGCCATGGTTCAGCTCCTCGCCTGACGTCGGGCGGGCTTCTCGTCGCGCGGTGCCGCGCCCCAGATCGAGTGGTGCAGGGCGGCGAGCAGCAGGTCGGGGTCGGTGTCGGGCGGCAGGTCGGTGCGCTGCGCCACCAGCTCGACCAGCGGCATCGCGAGGGTGCGGCGCAGCGCCGGGGAGAGGCGGTCGCGGCGGCGCGCGTAGAGGTCGACCGCGGTCTGGACCTCGCGCAGCGCCTTCACGTCGTTGGGAATCCACTTGAGCAGCGGTGTCAGCTTCTCGGCGGGGTAGGGAAGCGGCGGTGGCGGCGGCGTCGAGTCCTCGCGGATCACGATGGTGTGCGCCGCGAAATCGCCGAGCCGCTGGAAGTGACGGCCGACCAGCATCAGGACACCGCCGACGCCGTACGCGAACGGCAGCTGGTCGGCGGGGCGCAGCAGGTTCCGGAGCAAGCTTTGCTGCCAGGAGAGCGGCGTGCCGTTCCGCGATACCACCCGGAGCGAGCACACCCGCTTCCCGGGTGACTGGCCGTCGAGCACGATCTCGAACAGCACGAAGTAGAAGTATTCGAGGACGAAGAGCCCCACCAGGAAGAGGCCGGGCCCGACCCCGTTCGAGAGGCCGAGCGGAATGGCGAGGATCACGCCGATCACCAGCCGGATCATCGCGTCCACGAAGTAGGCGACGGTGCGCGCCGCGGGTCCGGCGAGCCTGAGCTCGAGCGGCACGCCCTCGGGCGTCACCACCGTGAAGAGCGTGTCGATCCGGTTCGCGTCGCGATCGACGCGCGGGCCGTTGGCGACGACGGCGGTGCGCACGGCCGCGCTGGACGGGTCGGGACGAGGACTGGAACGGGACACGGGAAGCGCGCCGCGCGGGAATCGGAGGCCGATGGTCGAGTGAACGAGCGTACCATCTCACCGCAGGATCTGACCGAGGAAGGCGCGCGCTCGCTCGGTGCGCGGTGCCGCGAAGAATTCCGCGGGCGGCGCCGTTTCCACGATCTCGCCCTTGTCCATGAACACGATGCGACGGGCCACGGTGCGCGCGAACTCCATCTCGTGGCTCACCACCAGCATGGTCATGCCGTCGCGGGCGAGATCGATCATCACGTCGAGCACTTCCTGGATCATCTCGGGATCGAGCGCCGAGGTGGGCTCGTCGAAGAGCATGATCTTGGGCCGCATGCAGAGGCTGCGCGCGATCGCGACGCGCTGCTGCTGGCCGCCCGAGAGCTGGCCGGGATACTTCCGCGCCTGATCGGCCACGTGCACGCGGTCGAGCAGCTCGAGCGCCAGCGCTTCGGCGTCCGCGCGCAGCATCTTGCGCACCCGCACGGGGGCGAGCGTCAGGTTGTCGAGCACCGTGAGATGCGGGAAGAGGTTGAACTGCTGGAACACCATGCCGACCTCGCGCCGCGCCGCCTCGAGCTCGCGGCGATCGCGCCCCAGCTCGATGCCGTTCACCACGATCGACCCGGCGTCGTGTTCTTCGAGGCGATTGACGCAGCGGATCAGCGTCGACTTGCCGCTGCCCGACGGCCCGACGATCACCACGGTCTCGCCGGTCTCGACGGAGAGCGACACGCCGTGCAGCACTTCTTGCGCGCCGAACGACTTGTGCACGTCGCGAAGCTCGATGATCGGTGCCATCCGGGTCAGCCTTCCGCGCGGTTCTCGAAGCTGGCGCCTAGGCGGGAGAGCGCGAAGCAGAACGCCAGGTAGATGGCACCGATGAACACGTAGCCCTCCACCACGGCACCCAGCCACCTGGGATCGCTCATCGCGGATTTCGCGGCGTTGGTGAGGTCGAGCAATCCGATCACCACCACCAGCGAGGTGTCCTTGAAGAGCCCGATCGCGGTGCCCACGAGCGGCGGCACCACCGCCCTGAGCGCCTGCGGCAGCACCACGAAGCGCATCGACTGCGCATAGTCGAGGCCGAGCGAGCGCGCGGCTTCGAGCTGCCCACGCGGGATCGAGTTGAGCCCGCCGCGCACCACTTCACAGAGGTACGCGGCCGCGAAGAGCACGATCGCGGCCTGCGCCCGGATCAGCTTGTCCACTTCCCAGCCGTGCGGCAGGAACAGCGGGAACATGACCGACGCCATGAAGAGCAGCGTCACCAGCGGCACGCCGCGGATCCCCTCCACGTAGACCGTCGCGAGCGCGCGTAGTGCCGGAAGCCGCGAGCTTCGCGCCAGCGCCAGAGCGAGACCGAGTGGAAACGCCGCCACGATGCCGACGCTCGCGAGCACCAGCGTCAGCGGCAACCC
>CAZYWA010000559.1:0-5083 GCA_964650975.1 uncultured bacterium | reverse complement strand
GCAGGCGAGGCGAGCGTACGATCGAGTCTCGATCGTGGCCGAGCCGTGCCCGAGCGCGGCCATCGGCCGGCCGGCGCACGATGCCTAAGATCGGCAAACTGCGACACCACCGACGCGCGGGTGGTGACCGATCGGACCGGCGCTCGTAGACTCGTCGCGCATGCATTCGAGCAGCGACCGGATCTCGTCCGCGGAAGTGCGAACCGGTCGCGCCGAGCCACGCGGCCCTGGCGGCGCGACTACCGGCAACCGCGTGCGGATGCTGACCGACGCGGACGAGACGTTCCCGGTCATGCTCGAAGCCATCGCCGCCGCGGCCGACCACGTCCACATCGAGATCTACCGGATCCAGAGCGATCACACCGGTTTCCGGTTCGCGGAGGCACTCGCTCAGTCGGCCCGTCGAGGAGCCGCCGTGCGGGTGCTGGCCGACGCGGTGGGCTCGATGTTCGCCTCCACCGAGCTGGTGCGGGTGATCGTCGACGCCGGCGGCCTGTTCAGCTTCTATCGGCCTCCCGGCCTGCGTCTGGCGCCCAGCTCCTGGCATCGTCGCGATCACCGGAAGATCGTGGTGATCGACGGGCGGATCGGGTTCGTCGGCGGCTCGAACCTGTGTGACGAGCACCTGCCCCCGACGTCAGGTGGAGCTCCCTGGCGCGACACCAACCTGCGCATCGAAGGCCCCGCCGTTCGCGAGCTCGCCAAGGTGTTCCGCCGCGCCTGGCTGGCCGCCACCCGCGAGCCGCTCGACGCCGTCCGCTACCTGCCGCCGGTCCCCGCGGCCGGCGAGGCCGAGGTCGCGGTGATCGACAACCGTGAGTGGCGGAAGCGGCACACCATCCGGCGCGCCTACTACCGTGCCTTCCGGGACGCGCAGCGTTCGATCCACCTCACGCAGGCCTATTTCCTCCCCGACCGCCGGATGCGCCGCGCGCTCGCCGCCGCGGCCCGGCGCGGCGTGAGCGTGCGCGTGCTGCTGGGAGGCTCGAGCGACGTCCCCGCCGTGCAGCACGCCACCCGCCATCTGTTCGGGCGCCTGCTGAACGGCGGCATCCGGGTCCACGAATGGCCCGGACGGGTGGTGCATGCCAAGACCGTCTGCGTCGACGGCCGGTGGGCGGTGGTGGGCTCCTACAACATCGACCACCGCAGCTTTCGCCACAACCTGGAGATCGTCGTGCTGGTTTCGGACGAGGAGTTGGGCGCCGCGATCGACTCCCGGTTCTCGGACGATCTCGCTCAGGGCGTCGAGATCACGCTCGCCGGATGGCGGGCCCGATCGCTCTGGCAACGGCTTCGCAGTGCCTTCTGGTACGCGCTGGCGCACTGGTTTTGACGGGAGCCGGGGAATCCCGGTTGACGGTGCACGGAGCGGGTGGTAGCCATGCGCCCCCGAAGCGCCCTGACGCGGCGACGGACGGTTCGAGCACTTTCGTGAAGCACCGGACATGCGAATCGTCGCGGGCGAAGCACGAGGACGGCGCCTCCGGTCGGCCGACCTCGCCGGCCTTCGCCCCAGCCTCGACCGGGTGCGGGAAGCGCTCTTCTCGATCCTGGGCGACGTGAGCGGTGCGTCCGTGCTCGACCTCTTCGCGGGAACCGGCGCCCTCGGCATCGAGGCCCTGTCGCGAGGCGCGGGGCGTACGGTGTTCGTCGAGGGCGATCCGCAGGCGCTCGAGCTGGTGCGCGCCAATCTCGCATCGAGCGGGCTCGCGGCCCGGGCGTCGGTTCGCCACGCGACGCTCCCGCGGGGGCTCGAAAGCCTGGTGCGCGACGAGCAACCGTTCGACCTGGTGCTCGCCGATCCGCCCTACGAGGGCACCGCGCGCGACCAGACCCTCACCGACCCGTATTTCGACCGGCTGCTCGCCCCGCAGGGCTTGCTGGTGGTCGAGCACGACGCCCATCACCCGCCGGCCGAGCGGCTCGGCGCCCTCGAGCGGGTCGATCAACGCCGCTACGGCTCCACGCGCCTGAGCTTCTACCGCCGACCCGCCGCTTCCGGAGAGCTGCCATGAATGCCGTCGCCATCTACCCCGGCTCGTTCGATCCGGTCACCAACGGGCACCTCGACCTGATCGACCGCGGTGTGCGGCTCTTCGGCCACCTGATCGTGGCGGTGGCGCGGAACATCGAGAAGACCACGCTCTTCACCACCAACGAGCGCATCGAGCTGGTCCGCGAGACGGTGAGCCGCAAGAACGACGTCACGGTCGAGAGCTTCGAGGGCCTGCTGGTCGATTACGCCCGGACCCGAGGTGCCCGCGTGGTGCTGCGCGGCCTGCGCGCGCTCTCCGACTTCGAGTACGAGTACGAGATGGCGATGATGAACCGCCGGCTCTTCCCGGACATCGAGACGCTCTTCATGATGACGTCCGAGTCGAACTTCTTCGTGAGCTCGCGCCGGGTCAAGGAAGTGATGCGTTTCGGCGGCGACGTGTCGAGCCTGGTCCCGGCCCTGGTGCAGAAGCGGCTGGCCGAGAAGCTCGGCCGACCCACCGGATCCTGACCGATCAGGAGTCTTCGCCGAAGACGTCGGCGGTGAACACCTGGATCCGGGTGCCGGGCTTGGCCCAGGCATCGCGGTCGAGGCCGGCCTTGCGGCAGGTCTGGCCCAAGAACTCCTCGCGGTCCCAGCCGTTCTCGGTCGCGACCTGCGGCAGCAGGACGCCCCGTCGGCCACCCCGGCTCGCCACCAGTCCGTGAACACCGACCTCGACCTGGTTCGGCTCGGCGACGTCTTCCATCGGGCTCAGCACCGAGATCTCCAGGCTCAAGCCGTCGAGCTCGTCGGGAGACACGGGTGCGAACCGGGGGTCGTGGGTCGCGGCCTCGACCGCCATCCGAGCCACGGTCTCCTCCAGGCTTCCCTTCCCCTCGAAACACCCGATGCAGCCACGCAGGTCACCGTCGCTGCGCCGGTGAAGGCTCACGAACACGCCGGAATCGCCCGGCCTGACGCGGGGTTCCCCACTCGCCGGGGCGGCGGCTCGCTCGCCCTGGTGCGCCGCCCCGATGGCACGCGCGATCGCCGCCCGGGCGATGCCGAGCAACCGGCGGCGCAGCTCGGGATCGACGGCCATGGCGATCAGGGACGGACGAGCCGAACCCCGGCTCGCGCCAGGAGACCCGGGAGGGCTGCGGCCCGCTTCCGCAGCTCGACCGTCACGCCGCGCACCCGCTCGTCGGTCAGCACTTCGTCCGCGATCCGCGAGGCGAGGTGCTCGACCAGGCGAGCGTCCGCTTCTCGCACCACGGCTCCGACGCGCGCAGCGATCGCCATGTAATCCACCGTGTCGCCGATGGAATCGGACGCCGCCGCGCGGTCCGCGTCGACCTCCAGCTCGAGATCGACCTCGATTTCCTGAGCCCCGGCGCGCTCCTCCTCGCCGACGCCCAGCCGTCCCCGAAAGACCAGGTTTCTGAGGAGTAGACGATCGGCGGCCAAGGGTGTGCCTCCAGCACCAGAGGGCGGTATTCAACTTCCCCGCACCAGTGGTGTAAAGCGGGCGGCTCCGCGGTGTGTGCTCGCCCTCCACTGCCAACTTTCGTCGCAACTTGCTACGTCGCACTGACGCTTTTTTGCTCTGCGACGAGGCGTGGTCAACGGGAAAGTACCCAATTGTCGGACCCCGCCCCGGAACCCGCCGGGCGGACACCCGTCTTGCAGATAGCCACTCCTTCCCCGGAGGACAATTCCAGACAGTCACTTCGGAATGGTTTTTGCGATGCCAGTCTTTGCCTTTTGCAAACTCGCAAAGGGGCCCATGGCCGCCCAAACCACCACCATCGAGCGCCGAGACGCTGCCTTCGGGGGTCGACGATGATGAATCGCGCCAACTACGAATTCCACGATGACACCATCCACCCGACCCAGCACTTCTCGGCGGGTCGTGTCGCGCTGCCCGGCGAAGGAGAACGCCGTCTCATGGCGGCGATCCTGGAAGACGCCGTCTCGTCGTTCGAGTCGGCGAGCAAGAGCGACGCCGACCAGGCCCGGGCCCTGATCGAAGAGCTGATCGAGTGGTTCGCCGACGAGGACGACACCTACCTGTTCTCGTTCCCCTGCATCTGCGACTTCCTCGAAATCAAACCGGAAACCGTCCGGGCTCACATCAAGCAGGTGCACTGGGCCGCGCTCAAGGAGCGGGATCGCCGCCGAGCGGCCGCCGAGCAGGAGCAGCCCATCGAGCTGCCCGTGAACGACCTCGGCGAGCAGCTCCCGCTCACGGCCGTCGCCGGGCGGTGAGCCTCCCGGGGGGCTGTTCCAGCCCCCCGCCCCGAGAAGAGTGCGATTTTTTCGGGGCCCCACCCCCGAGTCGGCTCGCTGTGCTCGCCGCGCGCCTGCGGCGCGGTGCTTCTGCGTCGACCCACCGCCGCAACGGGCACGGGAGGGTGGCGCTTCCGCGCCGCTGGGCTCGTGCGTCAACTGATTCACAGACTTTTCGGGTCGCGGTCAGCTGCTGCCCTCGGACCCGGGCGGGAGCGAGCGGTTCCGTAACCAGGCGAGGGCTGAGTCCCGGTCGGCGATGGCACCATCGAGGCGCGCCTCCTCGACTTCGGCGAGCAGTCGTCCCAGCGCCGGACCGGGGGCCAAACCGAGCTCGGCGATCAGGTCCCGCCCCCTGAGCAGCGGTTCCGCTCGCCGGGGATCGGAGCGGCGCAGCTGGTCTTCCGCGAGAAGGCGTCTCGACACCTCGAGCAACCCGGCCTCGCCATCGGCCGGGAAATCGGGACCCCGTGTCGCGCGAGTATCGGCCAGGACCACGCACAACAGGCCCGCCAGATCGTCACCGGCGCGAGTCAGGACCCGCCGCGTGGTCCGTTCCAGCAACCGTCCTTCTCGATGCAGACCAATCAGGTCCTTGAGGCCGAGGTGCTGGGCGACCCACCGGACGACGCACTCCCGCCGGCTCGACGGTAGGTGCAGGCGACGGGCGATCGCCTCGGTCATCTCGGCGCCGAGCGATTCGTGCCGGTAGAAGTGCACGCCGGACTCGTCCTCGAAGCGGGTGGCCGGTTTGGCGACGTCGTGGAGCAGTGTCGCGAGCAGGAAAACCGTCACATCGGCAGCCGTCAACGG
>CAZYWA010000558.1:0-5116 GCA_964650975.1 uncultured bacterium | reverse complement strand
GTCGGCGGGTGCAGGCAGGAAACTTCCAGGTATGAAAGGTTTTCTTGGTCGAGTGAGGCCGGCGGAAGACGCGTGCAAGGAGAAGGGTGTTCGATTTGTGAACGAAAAACGGCGCCTTCTCGGTGCTGGCGCCGCACTTCTGGTGGCGGTCGTGTCGTCGTGCGCGCCTCGGATCGGCGTGCCACCCGAGGGCGCCTCCGCGGCTCCGCTCGTGGCGCTGGTTCGTGGCCGCTATCTCATGGGGACCGAGGTCTCGATGTCGATCGGCGGGGCGTCGCGCGACGCGCTGATCGCGGCGAGCGAGCGGGCGTTCGCGGAGATGGAGCGGATCGAGCGGCTCTTCACCGACTGGCATTCGGGCAGCGCGGTCTGGGAGCTGAACGAGCGCGCGGGTGGAGCGCCGGTCCCGGTTCCCGAGGAGGTGATCGAGCTGCTCGCGGAGTCGGTCGCGGTGAGCCGCGAGACCGGTGGTGCGTTCGACGTGACGTATCGCACGGTGGGCCGCTTCTGGTCGTTCACCGAAGGGAGCGAGCGAGTGGCGACGGACGACGAGATTGCCGCCGCGCTGCCGCACGTGGGATTCGAGAAGATCCACATCGATCGCGCGGCCGGTACGGTGGCGCTCGCCGATCGCGAGACGCAGATCGGGCTCGGCGGAGTGGCGAAGGGTTATGCGGTCGATCGCGCCGTCCAGGTGCTCGAATCGCTGGGTGTCACGGACGGCGTGGTCGACGCCGGTGGAGACATGCGGGTGTTCCGGACGTCGGCGTCGTCAGCGGCGCCGGCGCGCATCGGAATCCGGCATCCGGACCGGGCCGACTCGACGCTCGCCACGATCCAGGTCTGCAACGCGTCGATCCATACCAGCGGCGATTACGAGCACGAGTTCGAGCGAGACGGAGTGCGCTACCACCACATTCTCGATCCGCGCAGCGGTCGACCGGCGCGCGGCATGCGCGCGGTGACGCTGGTGGTGGCCGCCGATGGCACGCGCGGCGACGCCCTCACCAAAGGCCTTTTCGTGATGGGTGCCGAGCGCGCGATCGAGTGGGTGGACGCGCATCCCGAGACCGCCGCGCTGGTGATGGCGCCCGACGGCACGATCTTCACGAGCCGCCGCTGGAACGCCTTGACACGGCCGCCCGCGCCGGCCGACGGTGGAGGCGGCGAAATCGTCGGTATTTCGGGTTGTGCCGGCTGAGTGTGAGAAGAGGGGCCATCGCCAGAGGCGATGCGGCGAGCAACGCGAGCCGACTCGGGGGTGGGACCCCGCAAAAACCGCGCCCCATTTCTCGGAGACAGGTGCGGGGCGGGGTGCTTGAAAAGCCCCCCGAGGAAACGGAGGGGATCGATGTCGGAACTGGTGCGAGTGAGCATGTCGCTCGAGCAGCCGCTGCTCGACCGGCTCGAGGATCTGATCCGCAACAGCCGCTACACCAACCGCTCCGAGTACATCCGCGACATGATCCGCGAGCGGCTCGTGCACGCGGCCTGGGAAGCGAACCAGGAGGCGGTGGGCACGGTGACGATGGTCTACAACCATCACAAGCGGCGGCTGAGCCAGAAGCTCACCGAGCTCCAGCACCATCACCACACCAAGGTGCTGGCCGTGACCCACGTCCATCTCGACGAGCACCTGTGCGCCGAGACCATCCTGATGCGCGGACGAGCGAAGGAGATCCGCAAGCTCGCCGACCTGCTGCGCCAGCAAAAAGGCGTGCTCCACGCCTCGCTTTCGATGAGCTCGACGGGAAAGAATCTGTCCTGACCCGATTCGATCGGGATACCGCGCCGCGGCTCAGCTGCGGGTGGTTTCCTCGGTCCCTGCAGTGGCAGCCGTCTTTGCGGCGGCCTCAGCGCCTTCCCGAGTGCCGCGCCGGAACTCCGTGATTGCCTTTCCCAGCGCGGAACCGATCTCGGGAAGACGGGAAGGGCCGAGGAACAGCAGAGCCACGATCAAGATGAGCATGAGCTCGGGAACGCCGACGTCGAACATGGTCCGTGTCTCCTTTGAACCGCCGCTCAGCCGTTCGGGTCGGCCGGGTTCCGGCCCACGTCGAGCTCGTCGCGGTCGTAGAAGCCGTCGCTGTCGCGGTCGACGCCGATCCGCACTCGCGCCTCGAACGGCACCGCGGTCAGTGTGCCCTCGCTGCCGGCGGCGATACCCGCGAGAAGCTGCGCCTCGGTGAGCTGCTCGGACGCCCGGTCCATCTGGAAGTTGCCGTTTCCGGTGTAAAAGGCGCCGCGCTGCAGGCCGCCGATCACGCCTTTCACCACCACGCCGACCTGCTGCGTGTCGCCTACCGCGAGGATCGCGTCGACTCGCGCCAGCGTCGCCGGGTCGCTCTTGTTGCCGGCGTTGAGCGTCACTTGCTGGCCGACCGCGGCGTGCACGTCGGTGGAAAAGGAGAGCAGGAACGCTTCGAGGTCGCGGCGGTCCTGATCGCCCTGCGGTCCGTTCTGGAACTGGAACGCGAGCGAGTGGAGGAAGTCGAAGATCGAGCCCATCGCGCCGTCGTGGGTGTAGCCGAAGCCGCGGGTGTTGGTGAGCGAGGTGAGCGAGAGACCGGTCTTCTCGTAGAGGTTCCGGAGCTGCGGGATCTTCATGTTCTGATTGGCGCGCATCATTGACGAGGGCGCGATCTGGCTGTTGGTCCCGTTCGGCTCGGCGTGGCAGTCGACGCACCGGAGCGGTCCGTCGATGACGGTGTTGCGGAAGAAATTCTGGCCCGTGGTCGGGTTGCCGCCGTTCGGCAGCGTGGCGTTCTGCACCGAGCCGTCCAGGTTTCGGTACGGGTTGGGCGGGAAACGGATGCTGGCGGCGAGGTTCTCGAAGTCCTGCATCTGCTGCGTACTGGGCTCCGCGTCGGCGCCCATCAAGCTCACGAAGGCGCCGGAGAAGGCGGCCAGGTTCTCGCGATCGCCGCGCCAGTGGAGCGGCTCGGTGCCGACGATCCCTTGCAACGTCTGGGTGGTCATCGGCCCCTTCATCGGGTGCCAGTCGTCGCACTTGCCGGTGAGCCGGCAGGTCTCGTCGAAGGTTTTCATCTGGCCCGCCGGGTTGCCGAGGTCCCAGGCGAGGGCGTCGAGCTTGCCGTCGACGTGACAGCTCGCGCACGCCACCTGGCCGAGGCCGGACGTCGCGTGAGCGTCGTAGAGCATCGGGCGGCCGGCCTTGATGTCGGAAGTCGTGGGATCGAAGAACGCGACCTTGGTGAGCTGCGTCATGGCGGTGGGATCGACCACCGAGATCGAGCTCTCGAAGCGATTCAAGACGTAGAGGCGGTTTCGCGTCTCGTCGAGCACCAGGGACACCGGACCCTGTCCCACGTCCACGCGCCCGAGACGCGCGCCAGCGGCGTTCACCGCGATCACGTTGTTCGATCCCAGGCCGCACACCCAGCCGCGGTCGGACGAGCTCGACCACACCACGGCGCGTGGGTCCGCGACGGACTGATCGCGCGTGGCCTGCGGGACACTGGGTGTCGAGTAGTCGAGGTGCGGATTCAGGTCGGAGACGGTCGGGCTCGCGCCCGCCGACGTCACGGTCGCCATCTTCACGCGCACGAACTTGGACTGGACGTTGGGCTCGAAGCGCACGTCGTTGATCGCCTCGGTGCCGACCACCGCGACGTGCCCGGTGTTGGTGACCGCCAGCGCCATGTCGACGGTCATGAGTCCCGACGCGTAGGAGACACTGGCCGGATTCGCGACCGGCAGGATCGCGAGGTCGTGGTCGAGCAGGTCCCAGGCGACGAGGCTCGACCAGTCGGCGCCGTTCACGTCGCGCCACTTGCCGTTCGCGGCCCTGCGCACGATCAGGCTAGACGGCGGTGGAGTGGGTAGGCCCGCGGTCATCGGGGGCGAGAACTGGCTCCCCGCGTTGGGCGGCGGATTCTGGCCGGCGTAGGGGCCGGTGGGATCGTTCACGATCGCCATCGGCAGCAGCGTGGTGGCGTTTCCGGACTCGAAGATCGCGGCGTAGACGTGCGCGCCGTCGGTGGCGAGCGCGCGCGGCTGCTCGCCCGCGATGGGAACCACGGTCGGCGCGGCGGCGAGGTTGGAGGGATCGCGGACCTCGATGGCATCGGCGGAGGCGGTCGACACGAACGCGCGTTTGGGATTACCCGCGAAGACCACGTCGGCGGGCTCGTCGCCGGTGGGGAGCGTCGCGACCACGTTGCCCGTGGTTAGGTTCACCACACTCACCGAATCGGAAATCTTGTTCACCACCCACGCGGTCGAGTCGTCGAGCGCGCGCACCGAGACCGGATCGATCCCAACCGGGATGCTCGTGAGATGCGCGGGCTGGCCGCCGGTCAGATCGAACACCTCGAGTCGGGCGTCGGGCGTGTTGACCACCAGCAACCGCGTGCCGTTCGGCGTCTCGTCCATGCCGTGAACCGGGTGATTTTCCCAGTTCACGAACGCCGTCTCGGTCTGGCACGTGGCGCCGAGCGTCAGCAGAGAACCCAATCCCAACAGCAACAGCCCAGCTACGGCGCGTCGCATGGAGTCCCCCGAAAACATGAGCCCCAATTAGACCCACGCTCCCGCTTGCGGGTTAGTTTCGACGCGCAAAGCTCGGCCGCTCGAATGACAGCACGATGACGGGTGTTGTCTCAGCTCGTTGACTCGCCAGCGAGGGACCGGTGGTCCTCCAGCCGGAACCGCGGGAATGCCGTTTGGAGCGCGCGCGGTCCCTCGCGCGCGCGAGCAGTACGTCCATTCGCGAACCGATCGCGAGGCGGCGTGGCGGCGGCGCCCGCCGCCACCATGCCGCCTGGGCCCAGGCCTATCCCCGGAGCTTCCAGCCGCTGCGGATGATCGCCCAGGCGGCGATCGTGAGCGTCACGGTGGCGAGCAGCGCGAGCAGCGCGGCGTGCTCGATCGGCACGTCGCTGACGCCGACCATTCCGTAGCGCAGCCCGTTCACCATGTAGACGATGGGATTGAAGAGGCTCACCCGGTGCCAGAAAGGCGGGAGCGCGTCGAGCGTGTAAAAAACGCCACCGAGGTAGGTGAGCGGCGTCAGCACGAAGGTGGGGATGATGCTCAGCTGCTCGAACTTGTCGGACCACACGGCCACGATCAGCCCGAACGAGCCCATCAGCAC
>CAZYWA010000557.1:0-5119 GCA_964650975.1 uncultured bacterium | reverse complement strand
GTCTCGCCCGAGGCCAGCCTCGATTGGATCCCGTGGCTCTGCGCGGCGAGCGTGGCGGTGGAACTCGCGCATCAAGCGTTGCGGCGGTACCGGCTGCGGGCGAACCGCGCGAGCGCGCCACCGGCGGCGTGACGGCCCGATTCGACCGGCCGTCAGTCGACGCGGAACAGGAAGACGCGCCGCGCCTCGACGTCGCCGAAGGTGACCCGCGCCACGAGCCCGTACACTCCGGGTGGCGCGCCGGGGGGAAGTCGGCGGGCCGCCGCGGCCTGGAAGGTCCCCGAGTGCGCCTGGATCACCTTGCGGGCACCGAGCGCGGGCATGTCTTCCTGGTTGGGGCCGCGGATCCACAAGTCGATCGTGACGTCGCCGCCCGATGCCGGCGCGTTGACGAGCTCGTAGAGGGCCACGAGCTGAAGGGAGTCACCCGGGACGAACCGGGGACTGGCCTCGGGCACGCCGGCTTGATGAGAAGCGTAGAGCTCTTTGACGCGCAGCCCGAGTGCCGCGGGCGCGGCCGACTCCGTGGCGTCCGGCACGATCAACATGCGTGCTTCGCCGACCGGCCCGTGCGACACCGGGTCGGGCGATGACGGTTCCGGCCTGGCCACCGGGTCTCCGGTCGCTCGAAGCGCTCCGTTCGACGCGAGGTTGGGCGCGGTGGAGCTCGGTGCGTCGACGCCCTGCCCTTCCGTGCCGCGTGCGCTCACCGGCGCGGGCCGGCCCGCGCGCGAGCCGGTCTCCGGCTTGGCCGCCTTGGTGGGCTTGTCGCGAGCGCGCGAGGAGCGATCCGCGCTGTCCTTCGCGTCCTTGGCATCCTTCCGCGACGATCGCGGCGGCACCGGAACCCGGTTGCCCGACGCGTCCGGATCCGTCCCATCCGCGCCGTCGTCCTCGACTTGCGGCACCCCGTCGAACGTCGGCTCCGGTTCGTTCCGCGCCAGCGTGGTCCGGCTGAGGGCCGGCATATCGGCCGATGCGGTCTCGCTCGGCCCCACCGGCGCGGTGGCGGTCCCGTTGACCCCCACCTGAGGTGAGGGAGCGTCGAGAGGCGTTGCACCCGTGGAATGTTCGACCGGCGCCGCCGTGGGGGTCGATCCCCTGGACCCGGCAGCTGGCTCCGCGGGATCCGGAGCGCTCGGCGCCGGCGCGGTGCTGGCCAGCCTCGGACGCGGCTCCGGTCGACGCCACGCGGTGATCAGCGGACCGGCGACCGAGCCCAACCCGACGGCACAGGCCAGCACGGCGGCGGCGACCCACGGCGCACCGCTCGAGAGACGCCGGGGACGTCGCGCGGCGGCCGCCGCGGGCTCGGCAGCGCGAGCCCGGTTCGCGTCGGACTGCCCTGGCGCAGCCCCTTTCAGGTCCTTCACGACTTCACGGATGAGCCCGGCGTGAATGGGCCGCGCCCCGGTCGCGTACCCCATCGAGAGGGCGCCGTCGCAAACCACGTTGATGAGCCGCGGAATTCCGCGCGCGTAGTCGTGGATGGCCTCGAAGGCACCGAGAGCGAAGATTCCATCGCCCTCGGCTCCGGCCACCGTGAGCCGATGCTTCACGTAAGCGCTGCACTCGGGAAGCGAGAGCGGGTGGATGGTGGTCGAGAGCGCGATCCGCTGGCGCAGCGGCTCGAGCGCGGGGGCCTCGATCCGCGCCCGGAACTCGGGCTGACCGACCAGCAGCATCTGAACCAGCTTGCGCTCGTGGGTCTCCAGATTGGAGAGCAGCCGGAAGTCCTCCAGCACGTCGTCGCGCACATCCTGCGCCTCGTCGATGACCAGCGTGGGGCGAACGTCGGCCGCCTCGGGGGACGAGAGCCGTTCCCAAAGCAGCCGCATCGCCTCGCTGCGGTCGACTCCCGTCGACGGCATGCCGAGCGCCGCCAGCAGCTCGCGCAGGATCGACGGGAAATCGGCGCGCGGGTCGCGGATGCGCACGAACACGCACTCGCTCGCGAGACGCTCGAACAGCCCTTCGAGCAGCGTGGTCTTGCCGGTCCCGACGCCGCCCGTCAGTGCCACGATCCCCTTGTGCTCGCGGATGCCGTAGATGAGCGTCGCGAGAGCCTCGCGATGCGCGGCGCCCAAGTAGAGGAAGCGCGGATCGGGAGTGATCCGGAACGGGGATTCGGCGAGCCCGTAGAACTTCGTGTACACGTCGGTCTCGAGTGCGTGATGCCGCGGTAGCGCGGCGCGGCCGCTCAGAATAGCCGCAAGGCGAAGGCCGTGGCTTCGGCGGATCCCGTTGACAAGCGGGAAACGCGAGGGCTAAGAGTGTCGCGCTCCTCGATCGGGGAGCGCGTCACACACCGGGTCTGGAGGCCGACTTTCATGGACCGACTGCACCGAGATCAACGCGGCGGTATCACCCCGAAGACGCTGTTCGTGCTGTTCGTCATCTTCGGATCGATCTTCTCGGTCTCCGATTACACCGGCGCCTACTGGCAATGGTACAAGGCGCGCCGCGAGGCGCTCGACATCGCCCGCTTCAGCCGCGGCATCACCGACGACCAGATCAAGGCCGATCTGATGAAGCGCCTGAAGCCGATCGGGGTCACCAAGTACAGCAACGTGACGCTCAACCGCGACCCCTACGACCAGAGCAAGGTGCGGCTCTCGTTCGACTATGTGCGCCCGATCGAGGTGCCGCCCTGGACTCTCCAGTGGAAGAAGGTCATTCCCCACAAGTTCAAGGTGAGCGTCGAGCAAGGCCTGCCCATGGTGAAGGGCAACATGTAGCCTCACTCAGCCGCCGGTGGTGCCGGTCGCCGTCTCCTCGCGCAGGTCGAGGGGGCGGCGATACCGTCTCCGGGCCTTGCGAACCAACACCCGCACCAGGCTCGACGCGACTCGCGGCAGATCGCGCGAGAGGCGAACCTTGGTGTCCGGATCGTCCCTCCAGGTCACGGGGACGTCGCGCACCACCAGACCGGCGCCGACCGCGGCCACCAGCACCTCGACGTCGAAGCTCCAGTCCCAGAGCGTCAGCCCGCGGAAGAGCGCCCGTCCTTCGGGACCCGTGAAGGCCTTGAATCCGCACGTCAGGTCCGAGACTGGAATGCCGAGCAACCAGCGGGTGGTGCGCCGGAACACGTCCCCCAGCAGCTCGCGCACGGCGCTCTGGTGCACCTCGATCGTGGCTCCCGCCATGCGCCGCGAACCGACCACCACGTGCGCGCCGGCGTCGAGCACCGGCCACACCCGGTCCAGCATCTCGACCGGCGTCGAGAGATCCACGTCCATGAAGGCGACGACTTGCCCACGGCTCGCGAGCACGCCGTCCCGAACCGCGTGTCCCTTGCCGTAGTTCCGCTCCGAGCGAATCAGCCGCACCCTCGGATCCGCGGCCGCCACCGCGGCCACCCGTTCCGCCGTCGCATCGCGCGAGCCATCGTCGACGACCACGATCTCGAGCGCTTCCACCCGCGGCTCCAGGTAGTCGCGGACCGCGGCGATCGCCCGCTCGATCCCGCGCTCCTCGTCGAAGGCCGGGATGACGACCGAAACCAGAACGCTGCGCCGCGCGCCGCTCACGAGGCACCGGGCGGTGCCGCGGGAACCTCGGAGAGCTCGAAGAGGCGTACCAGCGGAACGTCGTCGAAGCTCGAGGTGACCAGCGCGGGAAGGCGGTCCAGTGCCTCCATCCGATCCGGACCCAGCACCGCGACGCGCGACAACACCAGCTGGTAGCGCGCGGGAGCGTCGCTCACGAACTCCAGGTCGCGCCGCAACCGTGCCCGTGACTGGAGATAGCGAAAATAAAACGGATCACCCACCGGAAGGTTGACCTTCGCACCTGGCGGCAGCACCCGCTCGATGTCGCCGAGTACTCCGGGAGTGAACGCCTCCATCCAGTACGTGACCTCCATGCCGTGGCGCCGCGCGCCGCCCAGACCCCCGAGAAGCGCGTTGTAATAGCTGAGCTGATAGGGATGGTAAACCCAGGTCTCGATCCCCTGCCCCGCGACCGCGAGTGCCAGCACCATCGCCGCGAGCCGCTCACGGGCAGCGGCGTCGACCGGCGCTCGCCGCGCCAGCCACTCGACCGAGCGCGCGATCTGGGTCGCCGAGAGGGCCGCAAGAAAAGGCAGCGCCGGCACCACCAGCCTCAGTCCATCGTGGTTCGGCGCCTGCGGCATCAGCACCGCCGCGACGACCACTCCGCCCGAGGCCACCCACAACGATTCCTCGGCCCGCGCCTTCCGCCACGTCAGCGCCGCGACGATCCCGGCCAGCGCCGGCGCCCAGAGCGTCAGCGGCGTGGCCACGGCGATCATCGCGAACGGCTGGGTCCAGGGCGCGTGGAACTTGTAGACATGCCCCCAGAGCAGACCGGAGATCGGCGTGTGGCTCTCGCGGCTGGTGGATGCGCGCACGAACTCGGCGATCCCGCGCAACGGCTCGTGCCACCAGTAGGGCACCGCCGCGATGGCGACCGGCAACGCGAGCGGTATCGCCACGATCGCCAGCGCCAACGCACGTCTGTCCCTCGACCAGATCGACCAGGCGACCAGCGGCACGGGCAAGAGCAGCGCCGTGAACTTGGTGCCGAAGGCCAGTCCCAGGAGCACGGCCAGCACCAGTACCCACACCGTCTTCTTCCGCGCCGCGAGGAACGCCTCGACCGTCGCGACGCCGAAGAACGTCATCGGCGTGTCCGTGGCCGCGAAGTGCGCGTGAGCGAAGACCGGCGGCGTCGTGGCCCACAGGAGACTGGCGCCGAGCCCCACCGCGACCGAGGCGGTGCGCCTCACCATTCGGCCCAACAGCACTCCGGTCGCCGCATAGAGCAGCGCCGGTGTCAGCCGGTACGCCGTGAAGTCGTCGACCCAGAGCGGTGCCGCGCGGCGCGTGAGATTGGCGAGCAGCTTGTAAACCGGCGGATGCGGGTTGTGATACGGGTCCGGGTTCCACCCGTCGCGGATCGAGTCGACCGTGAGCGCCCGCGCCGGGTCCTCGAGCAGCAGGTGGAACCATCCCTGCTGGCGCTCCTGCGCCCAGAAGTAATAGGGCTCGTCCCAGGTGAGCCCGAAGTCGCCGAGCGTCGCGCACGCGGCCACGAACAAGGCGATGAAGAGCGTCAGATCGAGCGCCACGAGCCGACGGCGCTGGGTCTCGGG
>CAZYWA010000556.1:0-5131 GCA_964650975.1 uncultured bacterium | reverse complement strand
GGGCTGGTTCGCCCCGACCTACAAGCTCCTCCTCGAAGTCTGGCGCGAGATGGAGATGATCTTGGCGCCGGTGACGATCGAGTCGAGCGTCCAGGAGCGCCGGATCCGCGTGGTCGGTGGTGGCGTCATCGACTTCTGGACCCTGGACCAGACTGACGCGGGCCGCGGTCGCCGGTACGCGCGCATCATCGTGGACGAAGCCGGCGTGGTCCGGGACCTCGAAACCTCCTGGCAGCAAGCGATCCGCCCGACGCTGACGGATCTCAAGGGCGATGCCTGGTTCCTGGGAACGCCCAAGGGCCGGCGCTACTTCTTCGCGCTCTACCAGCGTGGGCAGTCGGGCGACCCCGAGTGGGCGAGCTGGCGGTTCCGGTCGGACTTCAACCCGTACATCGATCCGTCGGAGGTGGCTGCAGCGCGGCGGGACATGCCCGAGCCCGCCTACCGGCAGGAGTTCGAAGGCGAGCCGGCAGACGACTGCGGCAATCCGTTCGGCCTCGACGCCATCCGGGAGTGCGTAGGACCGGAGTCGACGGCGGAGCCCGCGGTCTGGGGCTGGGATCTCGCGAAATCGGTCGATTACACGGTGGGCATTCCGCTCGACCGCGAGATGCGCGTGTGTCGGGGGTGGCAGCGCGTGCAGACCGGGTGGGAGGAGACGGAGTCGCTGATCCTGGCCGCCACCAATGCTCGTGCGCTGGTCGACTCGAGTGGCGTGGGCGACCCAATCTTGGAGCACCTCCAGCGACAGTCGCGCCTCTTCGAGGGACTCAAGTTCACGGCGACGTCGAAGCAGCAACTGATGGACGGCCTGCGCGTCGTCATCCAGCGGCGTGAGCTGCGCATCCCCGACGGACCGATTCGCGCCGAGCTCGAAGCGTTCGAGTATCAGTACACATCCACCGGCGTCCGCTACAGCGCCCCGCACGGCGTCCATGACGACTGCGTGATCGCGCTCGCCCTCGCGGTGCAGCAGTACACCACGGTGATCCGCCGGCCCGGACCGATCGGGTTCATGATCATCCCGAAGGAGCCGCTCGTGAACCGGCCACCATCGATGGGACGCTTCTGGGAGCCGCGGGATCCGGCGTGGTTCCGGCCCTACTGACGCGCAGGCATCGATGGCACACATCCAGGTAGCGAGGCTCCACGAGTCTCAGCGCCGCGTCGTCGCCGAGGCGAAGCGGTTCAATGTGCTGCTGTGCGGGCGCCGGTTCGGAAAGACGACGCTCGGGATCGATCGCGTGGTCGACGCCGTCGTGCGCGGACTCCCGGCGGCGTGGTTCGCTCCGACCTACAAGCTGCTGCTGGAGGTCTGGCGCGAGCTGGAGATCATCTTTGCCCCCGTCACCGTGTCGGCCAGCGTGCAGGAGCGGCAGCTACGGCTGGTCGGGGGCGGCGTGGTCGACTTCTGGTCACTCGAACACGTCGATGCCGGCCGTGGCCGGAAGTACGGGCGCGTCGTCGTGGATGAAGCGGGCGTGGTCCGCGATCTCGAATCGTCGTGGCAGCAGGCGATTCGACCCACGCTCACCGACCTGAAGGGCGACGCCTGGTTTCTCGGGACGCCGAAGGGTCGGAGGTACTTCTGGAACCTCTACCAGCGCGGTCAGAGCGGCGATGCGGAGTGGGCCAGCTGGAGGATTCCGTCGGGGTTCAACCCGTACATCGATCCGACCGAGATCGAGGCGGCGCGCCGCGACATGCCGGACGCGGCGTATCGGCAGGAATTCGAGGGCGTGCCCGCGGACGATTCGGGGAACCCCTTCGGGTTGGATGCCATCCGGGAGTGCGTGGCGCCGGAGTCGGATGCCGAGCCGGCGGTTTGGGGCTGGGATCTCGCCAAGTCTGTCGACTGGAGCGTGGGCATCCCGCTCGATCGCAACGGCGTCGTGTGTGCGGGGTGGCAGCGGTTCCAGGCACCGTGGGAGGAGACGGAGGCGCGGATTCTGAGGCAGACGAACGCGCCGTCGCTGGTTGATTCGTCGGGTGTCGGCGATCCGATTCTGGAACGGCTACAGCGCCAGTCGCGCCGGTTCGAAGGCTTCCGATTCACGGGCCTATCCAAGCAGCAGCTCATGGATCGGTTGCGCACGGCGATTCAGCGGCGGGACGTGCGGTTTCCGGATGGCCCGATCCGTCACGAGCTTGAGAGCTTCGAGTACGAATTCACCGCGCGTGGGGTCCGCTACAGCGCTCCGCACGGCATCCACGACGACTGTGTGATGGCGTTGGCGCTCGCTGTCCAACACCACGCCAACCGCCAGAAGTACCGCTCCTGGCTTACGGCGTGGGCTCCGCCAAGCGAAGAACGGATCCAGAAGCTCATCCGAGAGCGCGAAGCCCGCATCGAGCGGATCATGAGCGAGATCCTGGCTCGACGGAGTTCGAGGCAGGCCGAGGGTCGGTCGAGCAGTTAGCGCGGACCGAGACCCGACCTGAGGAGGCCACCCATGGCACGCATCCAGGTTCCGAAGCTTCACCACGCGCAGCAGCGCGTCGTCACCGAAGCGAAGCGCTTCAACGCGCTCATGTGCGGGCGCCGGTTCGGGAAGACCACCCTCGGCATCGACCGCGTCGCCGATGCCGCCGCCCGCGGGCTATCCGTCGGGTGGTTCGCGCCGACCTACAAGCTCTTGTTGGAGGTGTGGCGCGAGGTTGAGCTGATCTTCGCGTCGATGACGGTCTCGTCGTCGGTCCAGGAGCGGCAGATCCGGCTCCAGGGCGGCGGCGTCATCGACTTCTGGTCCCTCGACCACGTCGATGCCGGCCGTGGGCGAAGCTACGGGCGCGTCGTGATCGACGAGGCCGGCGTCGTACGCGACCTCGAGACCGCGTGGCAGCAGGCGATACGGCCCACCCTCGCCGACCTGCGGGGTGACGCCTGGTTCCTCGGGACGCCGAAGGGCCGGCGGTTCTTCTGGAGCCTCTACCAGCGCGGTCAGAGCGGAGACGGCGAGTGGATGAGCTGGCGCTTCCCGACCGGCTTCAACCCGTACATCAACCCCGAGGAGCTCGAGGCGGCCCGGCGCGACATGCCGGACCCGGCGTACCGACAGGAGTTCGAGGGCGAGCCGAGCGAGGACTCGGGGAACCCGTTCGGGTTGGATGCGATTCGCGAGTGCGTGGCGCCGGCTTCCGAAGCGGAGCCGTATGTCTGGGGCTGGGACCTGGCGAAGAGCGTCGACTGGACCGTCGGGATCCCGCTCGACGAGAGCATGCGCGTCACGCGTGCCTGGCAACGGTTCCAACTCCCGTGGGAGGAGACGCAGGCGAAGATCCTCGCTGTCACCGAGGCGTCGGCACTCGCGGACTCGTCCGGCGTCGGCGACCCGATCGTGGAACGGCTGCAGCGTGAGTCGACCGTGTTCGAGGGATTCAAGTTCACCGGCGTGTCGAAGCAGCAACTCATGGATGGGCTCAGAGCGGCGATCCAGCGGCGCGAAGTGCGGTTTCCCGACGGGCCGATTCGGGCCGAGTTGGAGGCGTTCGAGTACGAGTACACCCGGACCGGCGTGCGCTACTCGGCGCCGCACGGCATGCATGATGACTGCGTGATGGCACTGGCGTTGGCGGTGCAGCACTACACGGCGAACAAGAATCGGTGGTCGTGGGCCGACTGGGTGCCGCCGAGCGAGGCGCGGATGGCGGTGCTCATTCAGGCAGAGCTGCAGCGGCGCGACAAGGCGCTGCGGGAGGAGCTGGCTCGGCGCGGGATGACGATGGCGGATCTCGAGGAGGGTCGGTGGGAGCCGCTCGGGGTGATGCTGGGGCGGATTGGGGGGTGGTGAGTCGCTCGCGCTTCCGGGTTGCGAGCCGTCTCGCGATCACCGGCGCGACATGCTGACGCAGAAGTGCGCGGGGATTTCCTCAACCCGCGCGGCTCGCGCCTGGGCTGGCCCGGGTTCGCGCAGTAGGATCCGGGACGTGGAACCGCTCCACCCAAGAGGGCCGCCGCCTCACGGACCTTGAGCGTCTTCCCTAGCGACTGCGGCTTGTCGAACATGAGGTGCGGGTGATGCTCGGGGCGGCAGGTCGATTTGGCAATCTCTCCGCGGCTGGCCGCAGTCGACGCTCACTCGGCCTTGCCTTCGCGCTTCCCGCTCTCGCGCAGAATCACCTTCAGCACCCGCTCGGTGAGCTCGGGGATGTCGAGGCTCAAGCCCATGCCCATGCCCTTGGCCTCGGAACGGATTCCCAGGAGCTCGTTCGTCGGCTCGCCCCTCGCGAACTGGCCGATCACACGCTTGATCGACTCCTCGTCATTCCGCACCAGCGCAGTCATCAGCGCAGTCGACTTCAGGTCGAGCGAGAGCAGCTCACGCTGGTAGTACTTCGCGTCGTCGAGGTTCGCTTTGTAGAGGCGCAGGAAGAAGAAGGCGAAGACCTCGACGAAGATCACCACACCCAGACGCGGGATGAAGAATGCGAGTAACTCGGCGGCAGCCGGAGCCCCAATCGGCGCCTTGAGTGATGTGTAGGCCAACACCATCGCCGCCAGACCGGTAGTGACCGTGCCGATCACCAGATTCAGGTTCCCGCGCCTCCCGAGGAGTTGCAGCTCCCGAACGAGCCGTTCATTGGAGCCCGTAACCCCTTCCCGAATCAGGTCCAATCGCAACTGATCACCAATCTGCGAACGGTACGCCTCTTCGACCTTCGTGATGACGGTTGATGCCAATTCGCCGGCCAGCGCGTCATTTACGGCGGCGGCAAGTGCCACACGATCAGCAGGTGTGATCCCCGCCGCCTGGGATCGTACATTCCGCTCGACCTCGGACAGTCGCACCATCAAACTGTCAACGGACTCCGCAGCCAGCCGAGGGGTATTCAAGTAATTGAGCCCGAGTTTCGTGATCCCAGCAATGGCGGATAGCCCGAGAAAAAATGCAAGGGCATCAAACAAATTTCGCTCTCCCTCATTGAGAGACTGAACAAAACGTGCCCAGAATCCCCGTCTGTATATGTACGAAAGCAGCGCCGCGGTAGTGATGAAGAGCACGATCTGCCGTACCCTGAGGCCCTCACGGCCTTTCCAAGAGACACCGAACCAAGACGCGCTCATGCTAAGCCTCTCCCGGACGCAAATCGGCGTCCGGGCTTTCCAGCTTTCCTCGGACGGTTCTCATAG
>CAZYWA010000555.1:0-5137 GCA_964650975.1 uncultured bacterium | reverse complement strand
GGCGCCGGCTTGTATCCACGCGTGCTGTGGTTTCGGGGACGACGGCGTGTGTAAGGGCCCCCGAACCGACTGACGAGGGAATTCCTCACACACGCTCGAGTTTCTCGGAGGCTCTTCAAGCCCCCCGAAACTACTCCGTATCGAATTCGAGGCCGTAGAGGTGGCCGTCGTACGAGCCGAACACGATGAGGCGGCCCCAGATCGCCGGGCTCGAGTCGACCCAGTCGTCCGTGGAGAAGCCCCAGCGCTCCTGTCCAGTCATGAGATCGAGCGCGTGGACCCGGTTCGCGAGCGTGCCGAACACCACCGTGTCGCCGCTCACCGCGGGCGACGAGTCGATGCCGCCCTTGGCGTCGAAGGTCCAGCGCTGCTCACCGGTGTTCGCGTCGAGGCAGTAGAACTTGCCGTCCTCCGAGCCGACCAGCACGCGCCCCTCCACGATCGCGGGAGACGAGCGGATCTTGTCGCGCGTCTCGACCGCGTAGCGGCGCTTCCCGGTCTTCATGTCGATGGCGTAGAGGTTGCCGTCGTGGCAGCCGACGAACACCGTGCCGTTGGCGACCGCGGGCGTCGAGTAGATGCGGTTTCGCGCCTTGAAGCGCCACTTGCGCGACCCGTCGCGCGGGTCGAGGGCGATCACGTAGCCCGAGGCCGAGGCCACCACCACCGTGTCGTCGCCGAGTGCCGGAGAGCTCCACACGCGGCCGCCGGTGGGATGGGTCCACAGCACCGCGCCGTCCTTGGCCGACAGGCAGTAGAGATTCTCGTCCCACGAGCCCACGAACACCCGTCCGCCCTTGACCAGAGGCGAGCTGGTCACGGCTCCGCCGAGTGGCGTGGTCCAGCGAGCCACGCCGACCTTCCGGTCGACCGCGTGCAGGCTCTGGTCCTCGGAGCCGATCAGCGCGAGATCGCCGTCGATCGCGGGCGAGCTGAGCACGGCACCGCCGGTGCGATATCGCCACACTCGTTTGCCGCTGCGCGCGTCGATCGCGAGCAGGGCGCCGTCCTCGAGGCCGATGTAGACGGTCTCGTCGTCGATCGCCGGCGACGACCACGTCACGCGGCCCACCCGCAACTCCCACCGCACGCCGGTGAGGCGCAGCGGATTCATCGCCGGAACCTGGCCGGTGCGGTGCTGGTTTCCGCGGAAGAGCTTCCACGGAACCTTGATCTCTTCCTGGGTCAGAACGGTCGTGGTGGTCGGTGAGGCCATGGATCGCCAGCGCGGCTCGCGGGTTTCTAGTCGACGCGGAGGGGGAGCTCTCTACGGCGCCGATGTTACATCGGCTGGTTTCGGAAAGGTACCCTGTTGCCGATGGCTCCGGCGCCAGCGTTTCGGGAGTCCGGTCAAGAGTGGCTCGATTCGCCACGCCGGCCACACGCCGCTCGCGCGCGCCAGCGCGTGCGCCACGCGCTGCCAGGGCGCGTAGGCGTCGGCGTCGACGCTCGAATCGGGTGAGCACGCGATCCCGGCGCGCAAGCGCGCCACGAGATCGTGCTCGAGCCTCACGTCGACGCCGAAGCGCGGCCACAGAAACGAGACGCCGGACGCGGAGCCACGTACCTCGGCGACGCCGTCTCCCGCCGGACCGGTGAGCCGGATACCGGGCCGGAGCTCGATCCGCGTGGGCCGCGGCGTGAGCGCGGCGAGCGCCTCCAGCGTGCGCGCGAGCGATCGGGGCGACTCGCCGGGAGCGCCCACCCGGAGCTCGAGCGACACCGGAACGCGGCCGGCGATGTGCTCGAGAGCCGTGCGCGCCGCCGCGACCGGGTCGGTCGCGAGGTCGCCCGGCTCGCTCCCGTGTCCCGGAGCGAGCCGGTCTCCGAGGCGCAGACGCAAGGCGCGGACTCCGCCGCGGAGGAGCCGCGTCACCCGCTGGGTGGTGAGCGCCGCGGGATGGGCCTCCACTTCCAGGCTGGGCTGCTCCGCGCGCGCGGCGAACGCGTCGAACAGCACGTCGTCGGTCTCGACGTCCGCACCCACGGTCAGCCCGGCGAGAATCAGCCGACGGGTGCCCGCGACCGCGCGCACCTCGGCGGCCTCGTCGGCGATCTCCTCGGCACCGCGGCGCACGAGCACGCCACGTCGTTCGAGAGCCACTGGCACCACCGGTGCCCCTCCCGCGCGGAGGTAGCGGCGATAGTCGACCAGATCGTGCGCGGCGGCGTGAGGGCACTGGTCGGGCGGCGCCTCGCCGGTCTCCGTCGAGGTGCGGTAACGAGATCCATCCCAGCACACCGCGCCGGCGTGGGTCGCTCCGTCGTCTCCAGCCGCGATCGCTTCCAGCAGCGCCGCCGCGGCGACCGGATCCGAGCCCACGAACCCGTGCCTCAAGCCCAGGTGGGTGAGCACCTCCACGGCGAAGAGGCTGGCACCGCTGCCGCCGACGACGATCGGCGCAGACGACGTCGCTCGCAACCGGTCCACGATCCAGCGGGCGTGCGGCAGCATGCTCAGCGCGTGAAACGCGCAATCGTTGTCGAGGTGCGGTACCCCGAGGCCGATCACGTCGGGACGGAGCTCGCGGACCGCCTGCGGAATCACGCGGCTTCGATTCCACACGAAGCCGAGATCCAGGATCGCGACCTGCGCGCCGCGCGAGCGCAGCGCGGCGGCCACCCATGCGAGGCCGCACGGAACGCTCGGCGCGGGATGATGGAAGAGGCTGGGGTGAACGAGCAGGGCGCGCATGTCTTCTCGGCGGCGCTGGCAACGGGTTCCGCCCGCGTGCGCCGAAGACTCGAGTCGCGCCTTGGGCTCACCGGGATCGTAGCGACTGCGCCTTTCGAGCTGCAACCGTGCGGCGCGCTCTCGTGCGGCGATCCGAGCTAGATTCAAGCGCCCATGAGCCCGGACTCTCTCGACCAGCCGCCCGGTTCCGCGGCGGACCAGCGCCTGGAGCTGATGCGGCAGATCGCGACGGAGGGGATTCCTCACAATCGCGAGCTCGGGCTCGAGCTACTCGACGTGCAGGGTCGCGGCTGTTCGATGAGGCTGCCCTATCGGGAGGATCTCGTCGGCAACCCCGTGACCGGGGTGCTGGCGGGGGGAGTCGTCACGGCGTTGCTCGACGCGGCCTGCGGGATGGCGGTGATGGTCGTGCTCGAGAGCCCCGCGGCGGTGGCGACCCTCGATCTGCGAATCGACTACCTGCGGCCGGCCACGGCGCGGAAGAGCCTGCTCGCGCGCGCCGACTGCTACCGGATCACCCAGCACGTCGCCTTCGCGCGCGCGGTCGCCTACAACGACGATCCCGACGATCCGGTGGCCTCGGCCGCCGGCGCCTTCATGCTCACGCGCGGCGCAGGGCGTCGCCGGTGAGCAGCGCCGACGGCGAAGCCGTTGGCCGATGGATGGCGCGTGTCGCCCAGGCGCGCGAGGCCGGCGACCCGGACGTCCTGGTGAGCTCGATCCCGTACGCCAGGTTCCTCGGGGTCACGGCCGCGCTCGACGCCGGGCAGCTCCTCGGCAAGCTGTCCTTCACTCCACGCTTGATCGGGAACCCGGTGATGCCGGCGTTGCACGGCGGCACCGTGGGAGCGCTGCTCGAGATGACCGCGATGCTCACCGTGCTGTGGCAGGTGCCCGGGGTGGGTGTTCCGAAGGTCATCAACCTGACCATCGACTACCTGCGCCCCGCCGCGGCCGAGGACGTGCTCGCGCGCGGCACCGTCACCAAGCAAGGCCGACGCGTCGTCAACGTCTTCGCCCAAGCCTGGCAGCGCGACCCCTCCCGCCCGATCGCCAGCGCCAACGCCCACTTCCTGATCGAGCCCCTGCAAGATGGCGCTGCGGACAGGACCGGCTGACGCTACACGGGCCGAGGCATCCCCGTGTCAGTTGGTTCGGGGCGCTCCCACTCGCCGTCACCCCCCGCGATCAATTGACCTGCTCCCGGCAGCGGTCGAAGAGCTCGCGGTTGCGATGCGCGTGGGGCTGGATCTCGAGGGCGCGCGCGAACGCGCGCTGCGCCGCCAGGAAATGGCCGAGCTCCATCTCGCAGAGCCCCAGCCCGTGCCAGGCGCCGAAGTGCACGTCGTTGAGGCGCAGCGTCTCCTGGCAGGCCGCGCGCGATTCCTCGAAGCGGCGCATGACGTAGAGCGCGGTCGCCTTCTTGTTGTGGGCCTCGGCGAAGTCAGGATGCGCGGCGACCAGCTGCTCGAAGATCGCCAGCGCCTCGGCGTAGCGCTCCACCCCGAGCAACGTGCTGCCGTACTCGAGCATGCGGCGCGCCTTGGGTCCCTTGTCGTTGAACCAACGATCCCAGAGCTCGGCCGTCGCGCGCTCACGCACGCCGGGGTCGCCGTCGTGAAGAGCGACCAGCAGCGCTTCGAGCTCCGCCCGTCCGCTCGCGTCCGTCATGCACCGCAGTCTACGACGATCGGCGGGTCGCGGTCGCTGCTCGCGGAGCCGCGTGACGAAAACACCGGTGCGCTGGGCGAAAACGCGCGCGTCTGCGGGTCCGGCTCGGTTGCTTAGCCGGGGCCTCGCGCGTATGTTCGATCGCGGTTCCGGTCCTCTCCGCGCGCGGCCCAAAGAGCCGCCCCATCGAGGTGCGTGATGGCTGTTCGTGCTGCAGCGCTCGAGTTCATCTCCATCACCGACGGGACCGGCTCGCGCCGGGAGCTGATGCGGTACCCGCGGCGAGTGGTGTCGCTCTCGCCCACCATCACGCAGACGCTGAGCGACCTGGGGCTCGACGACGAGCTGGTGGGGAACGCTCGCTCCGGCGCCACGGCGCGTGGCGAGCGAGTGCGCGGTCTGGAGCGCGTGGCGCCGGCCAAGGACCTCGATCTCAACCGGGTCGCCGATCTGATGCCCGATCTGGTGCTCGCCGACCTGGAGCACAACCGCGCCGACGAGCTGGAGAAGCTCGCCGCCAAGGTGCCGCTCTTCGTGGTGCACGTGAAGACCGTCGAGGAGGCGATCGCCAACCTCGAGACGCTGGGCATCCTGGTCGATCGCGAGGAGCAGGCGACGGCGCTGGTCCAGGAGATCCGCGGCGAGCTGGCCGCGACCAAGCTCTGGTCACGGGGCCGTCCGCGGGTGCGGACGGCGTGCCTGGTGTCGAAGGACCCCTACGTCGCGGTGACCTCGCAGACTTACGCCAGCGATTTCCTCGCGCTGCATGGG
>CAZYWA010000554.1:0-5144 GCA_964650975.1 uncultured bacterium | reverse complement strand
CCCGGCAACAGGTTCGCGGAGTCGACCTGCACTCCGTTCACGAACGTGCCGTTGCGGCTGCTGAGATCGATGACCCGTGCCACGCGGCCGCGGCCGAGGAGCAGGTCGAGCGTCAGCGTCGCGTGCGAGCGCGAGATGGTCTCGTCGTCCACGCGCACGTCGGCGAACTCGCCCCGGCCCAGCACGAACGTCGCCTGGTCGCCGGCGAGCTGGAAGCACGATCCCGGCTCGGGGCCGTCGATGACCACCAGGCTGGGAACCGCTGCGCTCACGGGCGGTACCGGAATCACGATCCGAGACGTCGCCTCGGTGCACTGCGTGTAGGTCATCGGGTCTCCTCGGTGCTGGTGGGACGTGAATCCCTGGATGGTGCGGGTCTCGATGGCGCGGCCTCGCGACGGGGCGGAGCCCACGCCGGATGTGCCTGGCGGCTCGCTGACCGGGTCAGGCCCGTTGGATGGCATCGGTTTGCTGGTTGGTCCGCTGGTGAGGGTGTCGGGTGGAGGTGGGTCGTCCGGGCGGCTCGTCACTGGGTGATCGGATCGCAGTCGTTGTCGCGCGAGTCGGCGCCGCCTTCGGTGGCGCCCGGGTTCACCGCCGACGACTGATCGTCACAGTCGATGCCGGCGGGGTAGCCGTCACCGTCCGCGTCGACCACCGCTGGACCCCACTCGATCACCAGCGGCTGAACGCCGAAGGTGAGGTTCAGATTCGACGTGCTCACCACGTGCTCGAGGTCGTCGAGCACCCGCACCGTGGCACCCGACGGGATGCCGAGGATGGGCCGGGTGTGCTGCGTCGCGCTGTCCGAATCGCGCCATGCCACGGCGATGTGCGACGCGCCGTCGGCGTGGTCGAACACGTAGAAGGTGGTGCCGCCGCTCACGAACGAGCTGCCGAAGCGATAGCCGCTGGCCTGGTTCAGGCTCTGGCCGATCAGCTGCATGCTGCGCCGCGCGGGCCGCTCCGAGGTGGTGGACGGGTAGAGGCTCGCGAAGCCGGGGGCGGCCAGCATCGGCGAGTAGGACGTGTGCTCGACGCCGGCCGCGAGCGCCAGCACCAGCTTCTTCACCAGCCACGCCGGCTGGTCGGCGTCGCTCACCAGGGTCGCGGTGCCGCGCGGCGGCACGTCGGCGAAACCGAGCTCGGTGATCCACACGCGCTTGGGCTGGTCCAGGCGCGTGAGCTGCCACTCGATCATGTCCGAGAGCAGCGACCAGTTGTCGTAGCTGTGGATGCCGAGCACGTCGTAGAAGGACGGCGCCGAGCCGGCGAACGCCGAGTCGATGAACGCGCGCGCGCGGCGGGCCTCGGGATCGTTCTCCTGCTGGGTGTAGAGCTGCGCGTCGGGGATGTTGGTCGCGAACACCCGCTGCATCGGGTAGTTGCTGTTGAAGTAGCTGGTGCCCCAGGCGCGCACGGTCGCGTCGTAGGCGTTGCCTTCTGCGCGCGCCATCTCGTGCGCCATGTAGAAGCCGACCTGATGGCTGGTGAGCGCGGCGCCCACCACCGACGCCGCCGGGTTCGCGGCCTTCACGGCACGGTAGAAGCTGGGCAGCGTGCCGACCGCGGGATCGCCATTGACGCCGCCGAAGTAGTCGCGGCCGGTGCCGTACCAGTAGGACTTGACGTCGGGCTCCTCGACGCACGACCAGGCGGCGACCCGCGGCAGCTTCTTGGTGGCCGTCTGCGGATCGACGGTGGTGCCGTCGTAGCGCTTGGCGAGGGCGTAGACGAAGTCGTACCAGGGCGAGGTCTGACCGGAGTCGTCGCGCGTGAGCACGCGCGGCGGATACGAGTACGTGCCGAACGCGTACTTGGGGCCCAGGTACTCGCCTTCCTTCTGATCGTAGGTCGCGGAGTCGACCGGCCAGGTCGACGGGTCGCCGGCGAAGGGTGCCATCGGGCCGCCGCCGGGGCGCACCCGCACCACGATCTGCTCGAGGCCCGCGGCGGCCGCGACGCGCACTTGCTGATCGAGCGAGCGCAGCGCGTTCGCGTCGAAGTCGTGGCCGTTGGGCTCGAGCACCGACCAGGCCACCGCGTTGCCGACGATCTCGAACGACGAGCCGCCCGTCGAGGTGAGCAGGTCGAGACGGCTGGTGACCAGCGTGACGCCGCCGAAGGTGGGCACCGCGTCCGCTCGGGCGGCGGTCGCGGCGGCCGCCACCAGCGCACTCGCCGTGAGCAGCGCGCCGATGCGCGAGGAATGCGTCGAGTCGTCGTGACGGTCGCTGACGGTTGGCTGCGATTGGCGCATTGGGCTCCGGTTGGCGAAGAGTCTCGGGTGGGTTGCGCGTGCTGGGCTCATCGGCGACGGCACGATGAGCAAGGCGTGGGCCAACGTCCTGCGCGGCACTTCGCGCTGTCGTGCCATGCGATGCCGCGCGTCGTTCGTGATGCGCGAGGCACGGAAGCGAGCGGGATTCTCGTGTCCGTGCGAGTCGCACGCGACCGGCAGGCAGAGTGCCCGGCGGATACCGCGAAGCAGCGCGTCGCGTGGCGGCCTCTCCGCAAACGGGAGGCAGCCGCGCGCGCTATCGAGCGTTAGCGGCGCAGGAAACCGGCGCGCGCGGGCTCAGCGGAGCGTTTGTCGAAGATTGTCCGTGCGTGCGCGACGTTTGGGTCGCGCGGCACGCGCCGCGCGCACCGTTCCCAGCGCGACCAGCAAGGCACCCAGCGCGGAGTCCGGGCCAGATCCGGATGGCGCGGTTCCCGGTGACGAATCGCCATCCACGGCCGCCTCGGCGGGCGTTCCCCCGCACCCGCCGGTGCAGCCCTCGTCGACCGAGCCGTTGCAGTTGTCGTCGATGTGGTTGCCGCAGACCTCCGCGGCGCCCGGATGGATCGCCGCGTTCGCGTCGTTGCAGTCGGTCCCGCCGCAGGCGGCGGAGGTGTAGCCGTCGCCGTCCGCATCGGGGCAGGGCGGAACGAATTTGCTCTCGATCGCGGTCCAGAGCTCCGGGTTCGAGCCTTCGTAGTCGAGGGCCCAGATGCCGATGCCGCCGAAGCTCTGCGCGTTCACCAGGTCGAGCTTGAGGCCGAGCGAGGAATCGTCGTCGTACCAGAGCTGGTGCGAGCCACCCGAGGTGTAGAGCACGAACGGGGTTTGCGACGCCGCGTCCCAGTTGCCGCCGTACTGCTGCGCCAGTGGTTTCGCTTGCGCGTAGGTGCGCGAGGTGGCGGCTCCGGCGGCGGTGCCCGGGATCGAGAAGCTGGTGGTCGGCCAGTCGTAGCCGTACCAAGGAACCCCGAGAATGAACTTGGCGCGGTTCTCCGTGCCGCCCCAGGTGACGTAGTCGTTCGCGGTCCAGGTGACGTTGTAGGTGCCCCACAGCGAGCCGCTGGTGAGCGGCGACACGGGGCCCGGCGGGCCGCCGCTCCAGTAGTAGTCGTAGGCCATGATCATGAGGCCGTCGGTGCCGATCGCGAGCTGGTCGTAGTCGAAGACGCCGGCCCAGTCGACGGCCGGCGTCGCGATCAGCACCTGCGATCCGGGAATCGCCGCGTGAAAGGCGCTGGTCATCGCGTTCATGAGCGCCACCAGGCCGGTCTTGTTGGTGGATCCGCCGGCGATGCCCTCGAAGTCGAGGCAAATGCCGTCGCCGCCGGCGCTCTGCACCAGGCTCAGCGCGTTGGAGACGAGACTCGATCGGTAGGTCGCGTTGCCGAGGATCGCGCTGATCGCCGTCGAGTCGAAGAGCGTGAGCGTCAGCACCACTTTCACTCCGTTGCTGTGCGCGGTGCTGATCAGCGACGCGGTCGAGCTTCCCCAGCCGTGGACGTTCGAGAAGCTGCCGTTCTTCGCCGTCGGGTCGACCTCGGCGCTGAAGTACGCGACGGTGGTGAGCAGGTCCCAGTGGAAGCCGGTGAAGCCGCCGGCCCAGTACGGGTAGAACCCGACCACTTGCTTGGTCACCCGCGGCACCGAGAGCGCTCCGAGCTGCGCCATGGGCTCCGAGCCGGTGAGAGAGGGCGGCTCGCCCTGGTGCGCCGCGAGCTCGGAGGCGTGGATGCCGGGAGGTGGAGCGTCGCCTGGGCTCGAGTGTGCGGCGGTCGCGGTCGACGAGGCCGCGAGCCAAGCGATGGACAGAGCAAGTGCGGTCGAGCGGCGAGATCGGAGTCCCAACATCTCAAGCTCCCTTCCAGTGGATGACGCCGATCGTACCAAGATCGGACAGGCCGCTTACAATCCAGGGATTCCACATTCCGGAGGAACGTCATGAAGCGACGCAAGCTCGGCGCCCGCGGTCTCGAGGTCTCGGCCATGGGGCTCGGGTGCATGGGCATGAGCGAGTTCTACGGTCCGCGCGACGACGCCGAATCGATCGCCACGATCCACCGGGCGCTCGAGCTGGGCATCGACTTCCTCGACACGGCCGACATGTACGGGCCGTTCATCAACGAAGAGCTGGTCGGGAAGGCGGTTGCGGGTCGCCGCGATCGGGTGCTGATCGCGACGAAGTTCGGGAACGAGCGACGCGCCGACGGGAGCTGGGTTGGGATCAACGGCAAGCCCGAGTACGTGAAGCGCGCGTGCGACGCGTCGCTCGCGCGACTCGGCGTCGATCACATCGACCTCTACTACCAGCACCGCGTCGACAAGACGGTGCCGATCGAGGACACGGTGGGTGCGATGGCCGAGCTGGTGGCGGCGGGGAAGGTGCGCTTCCTGGGACTTTCCGAGGCCTCGCCGGCCACGATCCGCCGTGCCCACCGCGTTCATCCGATCAGCGCGCTCCAGACCGAGTACTCGCTCTTCGAGCGCCACGTCGAAACCGAGATCCTGCCGACCTGCCGCGAGCTCGGCATCGGCTTCGTCTCGTACTCGCCGCTCGGGCGCGGGTTGCTCACGGGTGCGATCACGAGCGCGACCGAGCTCGATGCGAGCGACTCGCGCCGCCAGCGTTTCCCGCGCTTCGAGGACGAGAACCTCGAGAAGAACCTGGCCATCGTGAACGTGCTGCGCGAGGTGGCCTCGGCGAAGAAAGCCACGCCCGCTCAAGTCGCGCTGGCCTGGCTGATGAGTCGAGGCGACGACGTGGTGCCGATCCCCGGCACCAAGCGGCGCAAGTACCTGGAGCAAAACGCCGCGGCCTCGTCGGTCGCGCTCTCGAACGACGATCTTCGCCGCCTCGAAAGCG
>CAZYWA010000553.1:0-5148 GCA_964650975.1 uncultured bacterium | reverse complement strand
AACCAGTATCAATATCGATGCCGGCGGAGGAGCTACTTGTCTACTTCCGTGAGGTTTCGGTTTTGGACACCGATCTGCCTAGAATCGAACATCCGTCCTACAGCTCTTCCCCTCGAAACCGCCCGTCTGGGGTCCGGTCGGTACGGGTGCAAGCCGCGCACTTGAACTCGGCGGCGCGCATTCCGGGAGGGGTCAACAGCACCTCGGCCTCGGTGGAACGAAACCACCGGGATTCTCAGAAGGAGAGGGAGATGCAGTCGAAGCTACGCCGTTGGATCTCGCTTTGCCTGTCCGCCGCATGCGCGCTCGCGCTCGTGCTCGGCCAGGTTTCCGCCGCTCAGGCCCGCACCATCAACGACAACGATCGCGTGAGCCTCGCCGGGAGCGTGCACCCGCTCGCCACACCGCAAGCCGACGTCGGCGCGTCCGATCTGAGCTTGCGAATGGAGCGGATGATCCTGTCGCTCAAGGTGCGGCCCGGTGCCGAGCAGCGGCTCGCCCAGCTGCTCGCCGCGCAGCACGACCCCACGTCGCCGCTCTTCCACCACTGGCTCACCCCCGAGCAGTTCGGAGCACAGTTCGGACTGAACGACGACGATCTCCAGTCGGTGAAGGGCTGGCTCCAGGGCCACGGATTCACCATCGACGAAGTCGGCAAGAGCCGCGGCTGGGTCAACTTCAGCGGCACGGCTTCGCAGGTCGAGCAGGCGTTCAAGACCGAGATCCACGACTTCCAGGTGGACGGCAAGCTCCACCACGCCAACGCCGTGGCGGCGTCGATCCCGCGCGGCCTCGCCGACATCGTGAACGGCGTCGTGACGCTGCACGACTTCCAGCGCCCCGCGCACAACAGCGGCTTCAAGTCGCTGGCGAACGATCCCGACTACACGACGGGCACATCGCACTACGTGGCACCTCCCGATTTCGCGACGATCTACGACCTCAACCCGGCCTACGGCAGCGGAACCACGGGCGCAGGTCAGACGGTGGCCATCGTCGGCCGCACCGACATCGCGCTCGCGGACGTTCAGTATTTCCGGAGCCTCTTCGGCCTCCCGGCCAACGATCCGGTGTTCGTCCACAACGGCACCGACCCCGGCGATCTCGGCAGCGGCGAGGAGACCGAGGCGGACCTCGACGTCGAGTGGTCGGGCGCGGTCGCCAAGAACGCCACCATCAAGTTCGTGATCTCGAAATCCACGGCCACCACCGACGGCGTCGATCTCTCGGCGCAGTACATCGTGAACAACAACCTCTCCGTCTCGATGAGCACCAGCTTCGGCCAGTGCGAGTCGTCGATGGGAGCCACCGAGCTGAGCTTCTACAACAGCCTCTGGTCGCAGGCCGCCTCGCAAGGCATCACGGCGTTCGTCTCGTCGGGCGACAGCGGCGCCGCCGGCTGCAGCCCGGGCAGCGCCATTCGCGGCACCTCTCAAGCCGTGTCGGGCCTCTGCTCGACGCCTTACAACGTCTGCGTCGGCGGCACGGAGTTCGACGACACCGCCAACCCGAGCCTCTACTGGTCGGCCACCAACAGCTCGTCGGACGGCTCGGCGCTCTCCTACATCCCGGAAGTCGCGTGGAACGAGAGCCGCCTCGTCTCCGGTGGCTCGGGTCTCTGGTCGTCGGGCGGTGGCGCCAGCACCACGTACTCGAAGCCGTCCTGGCAGTCGGCGCCGGGCGTGCCGAGCGACGGCAAGCGCGACGTGCCGGACATCGCACTGACCGCGGCCGGCCACGACGGCTACTTGATCATCCAGGGGCACACGGCGTCGGCCTCCGGCCTCGGTGCCGTCGGCGGGACCTCCGCCTCGTCACCTTCGTTCGCGGGTCTGATGTCGCTGATCGTGCAGAAGGCCGGCGCGCGGCAGGGCAACGCGAACACCGTCTTCTACTCGATGGCCACCGGCCAGTACGGCGGCTCCGGGCCGACGGTGTTCCACGACACGACGTCCGGCAACAACAGCGTGCCGGGTGTGACCGGATTCAGCTGCGGCGTGGGGTACGACCAGGTGACCGGCGTCGGCACCGTCGACGGCACGGCGCTGATCAACAACTGGGGCAGCAGCTCCCCGACTCCCGACTTCGCGATCGCGGCCGCGCCCTCTTCGCTAACGATCGCGGCCGGCGCCTCCGGCACCTCGACGATCACCACCACGGTTTCCGGCGGCTTCAGCTCGTCGGTGGCGCTCTCGGCGACCGGAGCTCCGTCGGGCACCACCGTCTCCTTCAGTCCCACGTCGATCGCGGCGCCCGGCTCGGGTAGCTCGACGATGACGGTGAGTGTGGGTAGCACGACGACCGCGGGCAGCTACACCATCACGGTCAAGGGCGTGGGAGGCAGCAAGACCCACACCGCCACGGTTTCCCTCACGGTGGGCGGAGCAGGCTGCGCTAGCGTGGCTGGTTCCGGAGCAGCAGGCGGCTCGGTCGCGAACGCGCTGATGATGCTCTCGTCTCTTGCGCTGATCCGCGGTATACGGAATCACCGTCGGCGCGCGGCGCGGTGATCGCGCGCTGAGGTCCCATCGCCGGGCTTCGTCGTAAGGAGTCGGGCGCAGTGTTCCCCGGCCGGGGGTGCGTTCACAGCGCATGCCCCGGCCGGTTCGTTTTTGCCGCTGTTTTCACCCTGTACGGCTTTTGATCCGACGGAGCCGCCGACGATGAGCCAGCACCCCCGTCTTCTTCTGGTCACGTTGTTCGCCGCCATCTCGGTACCTGTAAGGGCCGCCGCCAGCGATACAGCCGGCGCGGGAACCGAGACGCACACGGTCACGGCGGCGCCGCTTGGCGAGGAGCGGCCCGTCGGTGCCAACGACCAGCCCGACTGGACCACCCAGCACCGGTTCTCCGAGGTCGAGGTCTACCTCCTCGCACCCTGGGAGTTCTCGGCCGAGCAGGGCTGGGACGCCACCGCGATCCGTCACGGCGAGACGGTGCACGCGCTGCGGCAGGAGTTCGAGCTGGGTCTGCCCTATCACTGCCAGATCGACTACGTGGCCCACGAGGAGTCCGACGAAGACGGCTTCCACTTCTCCGGTAACGGCATCGAAGCGAGCGCGGCATTCGCGAAGTGGGGCGTCATCCCGCTCAACCCGACGCTGCTCGTGGAATGGACCTTCGGCTACCACGAATCGAACGAGATCGAAGGGAAGCTGTTGCTCGGCGCCGATCTGGCGCCCCATTGGCACTGGGGTGCGAACGTGGGCGTCGAGCAGGACCTGGGAGGCGAAGACGAACGCACCATCGCCACCAGTCAGGCCGTGAGCTACTCGATCCTCGGCGACAAGCTCGGCGTGGGCGCCGAGCTCAAGCTCGCGGCCGTTCGAGGTGAAGACGAGGACGACGATGGCAAGCCGTCGGCGTCGCCCTCCGCAGGTAAGGACGAGGACGACGATCACTACGCCATCGAGCTCACGGCCGGACCGAGCATCCAGTGGCGCATCACCGACGACATCCACCTCGACGCAGCCAGCCTGTTCGGCCTGACCGGCCCCTCACCGTTCGTCGACACGTTCGTCACGATCGCGTTCACCTGGGAGCTGGGCGGCAACGGCGAGGCGGAGTCGGACGAGAACAAGCGTCTCGAGCCGGTCTCGACGCGCCACTACTGATCGGGACGGCCGGCAGTATCCGAGCTGGCTGTCTCAGCGCCTCGCGGCGGGTCAGTGGGCCTTGCTCAGGGTGATCGCATTTTCCGGGCACGCGGTGACGCACAGGCCACAGGCCTGGCACGCATCCGGACGGACCACGAACGACTGCTTCCCGCCGTGGACCCACACCTTGAGTCGCGTGAGGAACGACAGCGCGCCGCGCTCGGCCGCCGTCAGGTCGCGGATCTCGAACACCCTGGTACGGACACGCGTCGACACATGGGCCCTTGTTCTCGCAACGGCGTGGGTCGACGACGGGCACGACCCGGCCGGGTGTCTGATCGCAGGTCGTGCGGTCGGGGCTCGTCTGTTTCATCGAAGCGCTCGTCTTCACCGGGTGAGGGAGGTCAGCGGCCTATCTCCGACCGGGGGCGGTGCGGCAAGTCGACGTCGGAGCCGGCACCGGCTGGCTCGGCGACCGTGTCACTATGTGCTTGCATGAATCGTCGGCACATGCCGACGAAATTTGTCAAAATATGCCGACGAATTTCGTCACATCGTGCCGGCGAAACGTATGGGCGGACGCACGAAATAGCGCTCAGTTTGCGGACGAAACGACCATCCCGCGGCCCCCTGCCCAGGATCGCGATGCCACGGCGGGATCGAGACCGACCACGCAACAGAGGGCGCCGCGGAGGCGGCGCGCGCGCTCCACAGGGCAGTCGATCCTCGTGCGGAGGCTGGCGCCTGTGCGCGGCCGGTGGTCACGATCGGACGGAGACACGGCCACACGCCTACGTTCGCAGGCGCGGTCGTGCTAGCCCGGGTTATTCATGAACGTTCGTAGCGAGGCCGCCGAGCGTCGAGCAGATTCGGGCGAACGCAGGATTTTTGGCCCGCAGGCGTACTGAACAGTACGTCGAGGGACGAAAATCCGAGTACGCCCGAAGATGCCGACGATCGGCGGCCGCAGTAGAACGCTTCATGAATAATCCGGGCTAAGTCGGGGTCGATCCGCTCGCTCGTTCCTGGGAGGAGCTCGCCGTGAAGACACGCGCCGCCGTCGCACACGAACCGGGGAAGCCGCTTGCCATCGAGACCGTGGAGCTCGAAGGGCCGCGCGCGGGGGAAGTGCTGGTCGAGCTCAAGGCGACGGGTGTCTGCCACACCGACGCCTACACGCTCTCGGGCAAGGAATCCGAGGGGCTTTTCCCGTCGATCCTCGGGCACGAAGGCGCAGGCGTGGTGCTCGAGGTCGGCGAAGGTGTGAAGAGCGTCAAGCCGGGCGATCACGTGATCCCGCTCTACACGCCCGAATGCCGCGCCTGCGAGTACTGCCTGAGCGGCAAGACCAATCTGTGCCAGGCGATCCGCGAGACCCAGGGCCGCGGGATGATGCCCGACGGCACCAGCCGGTTCTCGCTCGGCGACACCAAGCTCCACCACTACATGGGCACGTCGACGTTCGCGAATCACACCGTGCTGCCCGAGATCGCGGTCGCGAAGATCCGCGAGGACGCGCCGTTCGACAAGGTTTGCTACATCGGCTGCGGCG
>CAZYWA010000552.1:0-5216 GCA_964650975.1 uncultured bacterium | reverse complement strand
GAAAGCTCAATGATCTCCGTAGTGATCCCGGTGTTCAACGAGCGAGACACGATCTCGTTCCTGCTCGACAAGGTGCGCGCGACGCCGTTCGAGAAAGAGATCATCTGCGTCGACGACTGCTCGACCGACGGCACCCGCGACGTGCTTGCGCGCGAAGCGGAGAAGGGCGTCCGGGTGATCCTGCACGACGTCAACCGGGGCAAGGGCGCGGCGCTGCGCACCGGCTTCCGGCACGTCACCGGTGACATCGTCATCGTGCAGGACGCCGACCTGGAATACAACCCGGCCGAGTACCCGCACTTGCTCGAGCCGATCCTCGACGGCCGCGCCGACGTCGTCTACGGCTCGCGATTCCTCGGCGGTCCTCACCGGGTCCTCTACTTCTGGCATTACGTCGGCAACCGGCTGCTCACGCTGTTGTCGAACATGACCACCAACCTGAACCTCACCGACATGGAGACCTGCTACAAGGTCTTCCGGACCGAAATACTGCACCGCATCGAGCTCAAGTCGGATCGCTTCGGGTTCGAGGTGGAGTTCACGGCGAAGGTCGCCAAGCTGCGCTGCCGCATCTACGAGACCAACATCTCGTACGCCGGGCGTAGCTACCTGGAAGGCAAGAAGATCGGCTGGCGGGACGGTTTTGCCGCGCTGATGCACATCATCCGGTACCGATTTTGGGACTGAGCCATGGCCGCCCGGCTCGGTAGGTAGAAGGAACCGATCGCTACTTCAGGCCGCGACACGCCGATGCGGGATCGACTGGGTGACGTCCTTCTGCGCCAGGGCCTGATCACCCAGGATCAGCTCGACCGCGCGATCGAGGCGCAGAGCCAAACCGGCGGCCTTCTCGGCGAAGCGCTGGTGGCGCTCGGATTCACCGACGAAGCGACCGTGTTGCGCGGGCTCGCCGAGCAGCTCGGCGTGTCGTACGTGACGCGCAAGCAGGTCGCAGAGAATCTGGTACCCAAGAGCTTCCTGGCGGTGGTGCCGCTCGAAGAGGCCGAGCGGCATCTGGTGTTTCCGGTTTGGTACAACAAATCGAGCGGCGAGCTGGTGCTGATCGTCTCCGATCCCACCAAGAAGGACGTCGTCGACGCCATCCGGAACCGCACCAAGGTGCCGGTGATCACGACCATCCTGGCACTTCCGAGCACCATCCGCGCCGCCATCGACAAGCACTACAAGGGCGTCGCGAACGCGTTCGATCGCGCGCTCGACGACAGCGCGATCCGCCTTCCGCCTCCTCCGCCGCTGGGCAGCCCGATGACGCGCTCGCCGGAGCCCAAGATCGGCATGCCGCCGGTGGGTGGCGAGTGGCAGGAAGACGTTCGCCGGCTCGCGGCGCTGCGCCACGGTGGCCGTGCACCCGCGCCGGTCCATGCTCCCGAGCCGCACGAGGCCGAGAGCCCGCACGGGGCGGTCGTGGCGCTCTTCGAGCCGGACGCGTCGCGCGCTCGGGCCGTGCGCTCGTTCCTGCAGAGCGAAGGCTTCCGGGTGCGGCCGGTCACCGATCGCGAACAGGTCGCCGAGCTCTTCTCCCGCGAGCCGCCCGCGGTGTTCCTGGTACGCGAGGAGGTCGCGCGCAGCGATCCGGGTCTGGTGGAGTGGGTGGAACGGCAGCCGGTGCAGGTCAAGGTGCGGCGCGTGGTGTCGTTCGGCGAGACGCTGGTCGAGGAGCCTGCGCGAGTTCGCAAGCTGCTCGACGCGATGGTCGAGATCCTCGACAAATTCCTGAAGGGAGTGAGCATCGATCAGGGCCGCGCGCAGGCCGGGCCGAGCCTGCCGCGCATCGCCCGCCAGATCGGGCAGCGGCTCAACCTCGCCAGCGAGGCGCTCGACGAGCTCAGCATCGCGGCCTACATGCACGAGCTGGCGCGCGAGGAGCTCTCCATCCCCAGTCTGGTCGACGTGTCGGCGGCGACCGATCGGACGATGCTGCTCGAGCAGGTGCGCATCCCGATCCACTGGCTGGTGTTGCTCGACATTCCGGTGGCCGCCGACCGCGTGCTCTCGCATCTCTACGAGCGGGTCGACGGCAGCGGTTTTCCGGAAGGGCGAACCGGCGACGAGATCCCGATCGCCGCGCGGGTCCTGACCGCGGTGATCGCATTCCAGCGCCTGGCCGGCGACCGCATCCCCGACGACAAGGGGGAGATCGCGGCGGCGTTTCGCAAGCTCATCGACGGCCGCGGCAAGCTCTTCGACGCCCGGGTGCTCAACACCTTCCTGGAAGTGCTGGAAAAGGGATTGCTGCTGGGCGAGATCGACGTCGGGCTGGACAAGGTGCTGATCGTGGATCCGGACGCCGACTTCGGGGAGTCGCTGAGCGCGCAGCTCCTGACCCGTGGGGTGCGGGTGCTGCGCGCGCCGTCGTTCGTCAAGGCTCGCGAGCTGATCCGCGACTACGAACCGGAGCTGGTGGTCTCCGAGGTCCATCTCCCCGATGGAGATCCGCTCACGCTACTGGCCCCCGCCGGCCGGAAGGGTACGCCGGGACCGACCGTGATGTTCGTCACCGCCGAGCAGAGCCAGGCAACCATGGGGCAGGCGCTGGAGCGCGGCGCCGAGGACTACGTCCTCAAGATCGTGGGCGAGAAGGTGCTGCTCGCCAAGATCGAGCGCGTGCTCGAGCGCGTGGCCGCCGCCCGCTCGACCCAGGCGCGCGCGGCGCAGGGCGGCGTGTCGGGGCGGCTGAGCGAGATGAGCCTCTCCGACATCATCCAGATCCTGGCCACCAGCGGAAAGACGGCGCGGATCGCGCTGGTGCGCGGCGGAGACGAGGGCAGCATCTGGCTTCGCGAAGGGAACATCGTGCACGCCGAGCTCGGGACGGAGCAGGGCGAGGAAGCGTTCTACGGCTTGATTCCCTGGAACGACGGCGAATTCCAGATCGACACCGGCGCCGCCGCGCCTCTCGAGACCATCGACGCCGGTTACGAGAGCCTGATCCTCGAAGGGCTGCGGCGCCTCGACGAGGCTCACGCCGGAGCGCTCGACCAGGCGGGCTAGAGCGCCACCCCACCGATCATGACCATCCTCGGCATCGACCTCGGAACCACCAACTCGTGCGCCGCGATGCTGCAGGGCGGCGAGCCGGTGGTGCTGGTGAACGCCGAGGGCGAGCGGACCACCCCGTCGGTGGTGGCGTTCGGGCGAAGCGGCGAGCGGCTGGTGGGTGCTCCGGCCAAGCGCCAGGCCATCGTGAATCCCGAGAACACGATCTTCTCGGTGAAGCGCTTCATCGGCCGCCCGTTTCGCTCCGAAGCGGTGCAGGGATACACCCAGCGCTTTCCGTTCCACGTGGTGGATTCGCCCAAGGGCGACGTCCGGTTCGACGTCAGCGGCAAGAAATACGCGGCCGAGGAGCTGTCGGCGCTGGTGCTCTCGAAGATCAAGGCCGAAGCGGAGGAGTTCCTCGGCGACAGGGTGGACAAGGCGGTGATCACGGTTCCCGCCTACTTCGACGACCGGCAGCGGACCGCCACCAAGGACGCCGGCCGCATCGCCGGCCTCGATGTGCTGCGGATCATCAACGAGCCCACCGCCGCGGCGCTCGCGTACGGCCTGCACCGCCGGGACGAGCGCGTCATCGCGGTGTTCGATCTCGGCGGCGGCACTTTCGACGTCTCGATTCTCGAGCAAAAAGGCGGCGATTTCCGGGTGCTTGCGACCTCCGGCGACCCGTTCCTGGGCGGCGACGACTTCGACGAAGTGCTGATGGAGTACCTGCGCCGGGAGTTCGAGAAGCGGAACGGCCTCGAGCTGCCGCGCGAGGCCACGATCCTTCAGCGTCTCAAGAACGCCGCCGAGCACGCCAAGAAGGACCTGTCCTTCGGCGAGTCGACGCAGGTCACGATCCCGTTCATCACCGCAGGCCCCGCGGGCCCGATTCACCTGGACGTGGAGCTGTTGCGCGCCGAGTTCGAGAACCTGGTCGGGCACCTGGTCGATCGCACCGTCGAGCCCTGCCAGATCGCCCTGCGGGACGCGGGGCTCGACCCGAAGGACGTGGACGGAGTGGTGCTGGTAGGTGGGCAAACCCGGTCGCCGATCGTGCAGCGCAAGGTCGAGGATCTGTTCGGCAAGCCCTCGCTCAAGGGTGTGAATCCCGAGGAGGCGGTGGCGCTGGGCGCCGCCATCACGGCGGCGATCCAGGTCGGCGAATTCACCGACATCCGGCTCCAGGACGTGACGCCGCTCACCCTCGGCATCGAGACCACGGGCGGCGCCACCAACCGCATCATCCCTCGCAACAGTCCGGTGCCGCACACCGCGCGCAAGGTGTTCACCACCACCGAGGACGACCAGATCATCATCCGCGTGCACGTGGTGCAGGGCGAGCGCGAGATGGCGAGCGACAACCGGACCCTCGGTCTCTTCGACCTGGTGGGAGTGCGACCCGCGCCGAAGGGCGTGCCCAAGATCGAGATCACCTTCGAGATCGACCAGGAGGGGATCGTGCACGTCACCGCGCGCGATCAGGATTCGGGCCGGTCGCACACGCTACGCATCACCGACGCGGGAGGGCTCACCGAGCCCGAGATCCGGCGCATGGTCGCCGATGCCGAGCACCACCGCGGCGCCGACGACGAGGTACGCGAGCTGCTCGGCCTCAAGAACCGGGCGCTCAACCACGTCTATTCGGCGCAGCGGTTGCTCGACGACACCACCGCGGCCCTCACTCCGGACTTCCGCACCAAGCTGGTGGCCGCGGTGAACGACCTGCAGAGCACGATCGGGTCCGCCACCGAGAAGGGGCCACTCGAGCAGCGTGTGAACGAGCTACTCGAGGTGCTGCGCCTGATCGAGTACGCGGCCTGACCGGTCGCCGAAGCGACTCGTCAGACCGCGTAGCTCGAGACTCGCGCGTAGCTGCGCAGGGCTGCTACCCGATACTCAGGACGCGGCCTTGGCCTCGCGCTGGCGACGATACACCTCGATCAGGATGTCGGCGGTCTCCGGCCGCATGATGCGCTCGTCCGGGCGGCGTCCGGCGTCGAGCTCGGCGCGGATCTGCGTGCCCGAGATGCTGAACGGCTTCTCGTTCGGGTGGTTCTCGGTCAGGTCGACGCGGTTCATCGACTCGTAGTACGCGGCGAATCCCACCTTCACCGGCTTCACCTGCAGATCGCCCGGCAGGTTGTCGAACGTCTCCTGCGCGTCGAAGTCGCCCCAGATCGCCGTCTTGTCGTGGTAGGGCGCGTCGGCGTGCT
>CAZYWA010000551.1:0-5238 GCA_964650975.1 uncultured bacterium | reverse complement strand
CGTCTGCGTTGCCGGACTCTCGACTCCGGGCCACGCGAGCTACGTCACCACCAACCTGGGGCCGTCCAAGGTCCAGCCCAGCAAAGGGTCGGTGGGCTCACAGCCCATGAGCGTGCTGGCCACCCAGGACCTCTCGGGCAACGTCACGGATTTGACGAAGGCGCAGCGGTACACGCCGACGAGCTCGGGCTTCGTGGGCGTCTTCTATTTCACGATCCCGAGCGACATGAGCCTGGCCGCGGCGTCGGGCATTTCGGTGACCGCGAACTACTACGGTGAGCCGACCAGCACCCAGACCTGGACTTTCCAGGTTCGCGATCCCTCGACCAAGGGGTGGATCACGCTGGGAACCAACTCGGGTGCCGCGCTTCACACCTGGAAGTCGTACTCGTGGGCGCTCACCGGCGACCTCGGGCGCTTCCTCGACTCGAACGGCTACGTGCGGGTCCGCTACCAGACGACGACGGGCAAGGACACCAGCGACCTCGATTCACTCACGCTGGCCGTGACCCGCTACGTCGCGGATCCGCCGCCGCCCACCACCAGTGAGACCACCGAAGGCGCGCGCACCGCCTTCAAGGGCTCGCTCACCACGGACCCGAGCCAGGTGAACTTCGTCGCCAACGTCGCGGACATGCAGATCCTGGTGGGCGTGGGCCAGTCGAAGATCAACGCGGTTCACGCCGCGAACCCGGCCGACCCGATCTACATGTACCAGAAGATCGGCGGCATCCACGGACCCGACTCGACCTCGCCCACCGGCGACCCCGGCTACTCGCAGGTGGTGTCGCAGGACCTCTTCTGGTACGGCCCGAGCGGCAAGCCGGTCACGATGCCCGACAACGGCTGGTACTGGCTCGACATCATCACCCCGTCGAAGCGCGCGGCCTGGACCCAGATCCTGATCGCCAACGTGCAGGCCCAGCTCGCCCAGGGCTACGACGCGGTGTTCTTCGACAACGCCTGCATCATCGACCCCAGCCTCATCAGCGAGTTCCCGTCGAACTACAGCGACGCGGCCTACTACGCGGCGGTCGGCCAGATCGTGGCCGACGTCCGCGCCGCGATCCCCGGCCACAAGATCATCCTCAACTCGTACACCGGCGGTGCGGCGCAGGGCCTGCGCGGCCTCGAGCTCATGGCGAACGCCGACGGTCTCTTCTTCGAGGACTTCGCCTACAAGGATTCGGGCAAGTTCTTCGACCCAGCCCGCTACACGCAGGTGATCACCGACTTCGCGTCGGTGGTGGCGTCCGGCAAGATGGCGGTGGGCATGGACTACGCCCTTTCCACCGACATGCAGCGCCGCATGTGGTCCTACGCCTCGTACCTGATCGTCAACTCGCCGCGCTCGTACCACTTCTTCGCGGCCACCAACGCGACCTCGGACCTGCAGTCCTATCCGGAAGACTCGCTCGACATCGGCGCGGCGCTGGCCGACGCGGTGATCCGCGGCGACGGCCTCGTGACCCGCGCCTACGACAAGGGCACCGCGGTGGTGAACCCGACCACCGCGAGCGTGACCTACACGATGGGCAGCGGTTCCTGGCAGCAGCTGGTGCTCTCCGGCGGCGGCACCTTCCCCGCCAGCGGCTCGGCGACCTGGACCGCGATGAGCGGCACCACCGTGAAGCTGGCCCCGGACACGGCCGTGGTCGTGCGGCCCGCGCAGTGACCTGAGTGCCGTGACCCGAATGCCAGTGACCTGACCGGCACCCTCTGAATCGATACAGTCCGCCGAGGCTCCGCCGCCGTGGGCCCCCTGCCCCACGGCGTGTCGGGGCCTCGGCCTTTTTTGTTTACCGGTGAGCGGCCGCGCCTCCGCGCGGCCGCTCATTTCACCCGGAAAACACCTCGGACCAGCCGGATCTGGCCCTCCTCGAGACTGCGCCGCGCGTTCGCGGCCTTTTGCGCTAGATCGTCGACGAACACCCCCAAGCTCAGCCTTTGCGGCGCGCCCGGCTCCGCGGTCCTGCTCGCGTGAGCCTCGCTCACGTCCTCGAAAAGCTCGGCGACGAATCCAACCTCGCCCAGAACGGAGCGGATCTCGTCGGCCGAAACGAGAAAGCTCTGGGAAGGGTCGGTGGCCCACGGAAGCGGAAAATAGGACGTCGGCGCATTCCCCGCGGCCATCTCCTGGAAGGCGAACCGGCCGCCCGGCTTCAGGACCTGGAAGACCTCGCCGTAGAGCCTCCGCTTGTTCGCGATGTTCATGCCGACGTTTTGCATCCACACGACATCGAAGAAAGCGTCCGGGAAGGGCAGGTCGAGCGCATTGCTCTGGTGCACAGCGATTCGATCCTGGAGGCCGGTCAGCCGGTTCAGCAGCTCCGCGCCGGCGCAGTAGTCGGGCGACGGTTCGACGCACTCCACGCGGCCGCCGCGCGCCGCCGCCAGCATCCGGGCGGCACCGCCCAGGCCAGCACCGATGTCGAGGACGCGATCCTCGGCCCGGATCCGCGCCAGCTCCATGAGCTCGAGCGAGGCGCGGAATCCGCCGGTGTGGAAATGGTCGAGCGCCCCCAGATCCTCGGGCGACAGGCGTTCCTCGGGATTCAATCCGGCGGCGCGCAAGGCCGCCAGGATGCGCGCCTCGATGTCGTGGGCCGAATAGTGTGCTTCCAGACCGGCCATCAAAAGCCTCTCATCCAGCGTCAGATGGGACGTGGATCGGTCAACGAGCGGAGGAAGACGGTCTGTCCGACCGCCAGTCGACCGATGCGCGTGACCGCGCCGTAGATTCCCGCGTTGTTCTGGTTCGCCTGAACGATCGCCTTCATCATTTCCGGCGCGGGGCTCGCGGTGTCGGGATCGAGGTTCACCATCGAGCAGCGGAGGTCGCGCATCGTGACGGCGATGGCGGGAGCGTCGTCCCCCTCGCCGAACGAGAGCACGCCGCCCACCCACTCGTCCTCCTGGAAGGGAACGGATCGCAGCAAACGAACCACGACGTTCGGACGAAATCGCCGCACGTCCGCGCTTCGCCCGACGAGTCGTCCGATCTCGCGCACCGTGTCGGACGCGATCACGGAGATGCTCGCTTCATCGAAGATGCCGTGATTCAACTGCATCATCTGCACGGGAGCCCCGTACCGGCGTCCGACCTCCGCAGCCAGGTCCTCCCCGAAGACAGGCAGGTCTTCGCCATCCGGCGTCCGAACGTGCGTCGGGAGGTCCGCCTCCGCGCCGTCTTCACGGCGGCGCGGAGAAAAACGGACCAGGTCGGGAAGCCTGCTGGCCGAGAGCCACGGGAACCCACCGCGGTCGTCCAGCCGCCGGAAAGCCAGGCGCCGGTCACCGTCGATGCCGTGCCAGCCCAGCTTGGCGACCTCGAGCGGCTCGCCCCCCATGGACTTCACGGGATACCGGAAGAGCGCCTCTACCTGTCCGATTTCCATGAGCGCGCTTCTCAGCACCTGCCGAACATACCGCGGTCAGATCTCGCCAGGCACGCCGCGTCTCCGCCACACGCTCGCGAGCCAGGGCTGTCGCTCGAGCGGTACCCCGGGCGGACGATAGTAGTGCTCCAATTCCGCGAACCCAGCTCGCTCGAGAAAGGCGCGCCACGCCTCGAGGTCGTGATACGCCCCGTATCGCCCGCGGTTCCAGCCCTCCTCGTTCTTCCCGCGAGGGTTCGAGCTGAAGAGCACGCCCTCCGGCTCGAGCGCCGCGTGCAACTCGCTCAACACGCGCGGCAGCTCCTGGGAGGGCACGTGGAAGAGGGAGGCGTTGGCGAAGATGCCGTCGAACCGGCCGGCGGGGAGCCTCAGGGCGAGGAAATCCTGCTCCCACACCTCGCAGCCGCTGTTCTCGCGTGCCATGGCGGCGAGCGGCGGGGAGCCTTCGAGTCCGATCGGTTCGTGACCGAGCGCGCGAAACGTCGCCAGATCACGCCCGGGGCCGCAGCCGAAGTCGAGTATGCGGAGCGGTGGCGAACCGCGGACGTGCCGCAGCAGCGCCTCGACGTTCTGCTTCACGTCGTGGTCACGCGTGCCCTCCCAGAACTCGGCGGCCCGCTCGTTGTAGTGCTCGAGGGTCTTCGAGGTGATCAGGGTCAAGTCCAGGGAGGGCTCTGCCATCGCGATCCTCGGCGCAGGGCGCAGGAAGCGTTCGAGTGACCCCTGCAACGACGAATCTATGCCGCGAAACGATCGCGTCTCCAAGGATCCTTGATACGCAGATGAGCCGGCGAACGCCAGCGCCCTGGCGACGGCATGCAGCGACTGCTTGGCGGCGCCGGTCCCGCCGGGGTCCTGTTTGCCGCCGCAAACAGCAACTCCCAAGACTCGCTTCTCGACATCGCACGCGCCGGCTTCCGGAACGTCGACCACGGGTACCACGAACAAACCACTCGAAAACCGCGCTCACCTGTGGCCACGGACTACCACGCGATCCAGACGAGCGCTATCGCGGGTGCCGTCAGCTGCGGCGCATAGTGCCGCGACCGATTTGCCCTGAGTGGCCGCCCGTTCTCGACCCACCTCACCGTCACGAGCACGCTCGCGCCACCGCGAGCGCCAGTTGTCTTCCTCGCACCGCGATTCCACACGAGCGCACCCCGCGTGCCGTCAGCTTCAGCGGCTCGCCTCAACCGGGGACAGCGTATGGGCATCGCGGGCCAAGAGCCAGCGGCCGTCGACCTGTTTGCGGTATACGGTGATTCGATGACCGGCGAGGTGCGTCGCTTCCCCGCCTGCGCTCGGAGTCACCGACAACGTGTCCCGGCTGCGCGTGTACGCGACCTCGCCGACGACCACGACCTCTTCCAACTCGCTTTCGCAACGGATCCGAACCTGCTGGTGGGCGGCGGAGAAGTTGGCGGAGAACTCATCCCGGCCGGACGGCGCCTGGCCTGGATTGAGGAACACGACATCGTCCGCCATCAACGAGAGCAAGCGGGCCAGATCGCCGGCATTGACGGCAGCGATCCAGATCGAATGCACCCCGCGGATTTTCTGTTCCTCTGGCCCCATTTGCCATCTCGGCGATCAGTTCGTACTCGTCCTGCGTACACCGGAGGCGGGTGCCCCGGGGAGAATCGTTGCTGCCCAGGTCATGAGAGCTCGATGAGCCTCCTCTGGCTCGCAGAGCGCCCCGCTAAAGGCTGCGGCTTCGGAGTACCACGAGATCCGCGCCGGACGCACTCTGCGTGCCGTCAGCTTCAGCGGATAGTTATGCCGCCCTGGGTACGGTCCAGGGACATAGGTAACAGAGTAGTCCAGGTACATGGGTGACACT
>CAZYWA010000550.1:3087-5243 GCA_964650975.1 uncultured bacterium | reverse complement strand
AGCGAAGGACGCTATCGGCAACTGGTCGACGCGCTCCCCGATGCGGTGTTCGTCGAGCAGCGAGACGCCACTGTCTTCGCGAACCGGGCTGGGGTTCGGCTTCTCGACCAAGGCCCCAAGCCGGTGGATCCTCGTCGGCGCGTCGTGGAGCTTGTGCACCCCGATGAGCGAGTACTCGCCGAGGAGCACATCCGCGTTGCCGAAATGCCCGGCAACGACGGCCCGGCCCTCGGCGATACGTCCTTGCCGGTCCGAATGGTCCTGGCGGACGGGTGCGTGATCGATGTCGAGCTTTCCGCTGTTGCATTCCCCTTGGCGAACGAGCCCGCCGTGCAAGTCTTGGTGCGAGATGTCAGTCGGCGGGCGCGGGCCGAGCTCGAGCTTCGGCGAACGACGGCGCGGCTCGAGCTCGCCGCGGAAGCCGCTCAGATCGGACTTTGGGACTGGAACCTCGAAACGGATGCGGTCTCCTTTTCGCGCGAATGGAAGGGCCAGCTCGGATTGGCGGAGGACGAAGTCGAGAGCCGAAGGGAGGAATGGGTTTCGCGCCTACATGCCGAGGACCGCGAGGCCGCGGTTCAGGCGATGCGTGGCGAGCTCGCCACAGGCGAGCGTGTTGAGACGGAATACCGCCTCCGCCACCGAGATGGTTCGTATCGATTCATTCTCGCGCGGGCTCGACTGATTCCTCGGTTCAGCCGATCGCGTGGGGGGAACGCGACTCGCGCCGGATCGTGGGAGCGCATGATCGGCTGTCACATCGATGTCACCGACCACCGGCGGATGGAAGGGGAGCGCCGTCGCGTGGAGGAAGAGCAGCATCGGAACGAGGCGATGCAGGCGCTCGGATCCTTGGTGGCGGGGGTCGCCCACGAAGTCCGGAACCCCCTCTTTGCGATCGGTGCCAACCTCGAGGCCTTCGAGGCAGAGCTCGGAGATCGGTCGGAATTTCAGGAGCTCGCTCGCCTGCTGAGGATTGATCTGACTCGCCTCACGCGTCTCATGAACGACTTGCTCGAGTATGGCAAGGCGGTCGAGCTCGTCCGGGTTTCGTGTTCGCTCCACGAGGTCGTACGCACAGCGCTTCGATCCTGCGAAAGCGAGGCGCGTCGGGTCGGGGTCCGGATCGAGAACTCGGTGCCCGTGGACCTGCCCTTGGTCGTGCTCGATCCGCACCAGGTAGCGGATGCGGTGCGCAACGTGGTCGAGAACGCGGTGCAGCATTCGCCGATCGGGGGCACGGTGCAGATCGGCGGAGCCATCGACCGGCGCGAAGGGGCCGAGTGGCTTCGGTGCACGATCGAGGACGAGGGGCCAGGCTTTCGGCCGGAGGATGTGGCTCGGGTGTTCGTTCCTTTCGTCTCGCGTCGGCGTGGGGGCACGGGCCTCGGACTCTCGATCGTCGAACGGATCGTCCTGCAGCACGGTGGCAGCGTGACCGCTCGCAATCGTCCGGAGGGTGGCGCCGCGGTCGATCTCCTCGTTCCGTTGAACGCGGGATCGCCGAGCGCCATCTGAAAGGAAGGCAGGCCATGCCGGGGCGAGTGCTGGTGGTCGATGACGATCCGAGCGTGTGTTCGGCGCTGGGGCGGTTTCTTCGGTCGCGAGGCTACGGGGTCGAGGCTGTCTCAGACGGCGAGGCGGCGGGTCAGACGATCCGCACGTTTCTTCCGGACGTCGTGTTGCTCGACTATGCCCTGCCGGACGGCAATGGGCTCGACCTCTTGCCTCGCCTCCGTGCCGCGGAGGCGGCACCGGCCTTCATCTTCTTGACGGCGCACGGTTCGATCGACCTCGCGGTCCGCGCGATCAAGGAAGGAGCCGAGCACTTCCTCACGAAGCCGCTCGATCTCGAGGCGCTTCTGGTGGTGGTGGAGCGGTGCGTCGAACAGCACCACGAGCGGAAGCGCCAGCGGGCCGATCGGCTACGCGTGGGTCGAAACGAGATCGATCCCTTTCTGGGCGTGAGTCGGTCGATCGCACGCCTCCGCGAGGCCGCGGAGCGAGTCCGAGACGCCGAGCACACGGTCTTGATTGAAGGGGAGACCGGATCCGGCAAAGGGGTTCTGGCGCGATGGCTCCACGACCACGGCCACCGAGGGGCCGGGCCGTTCGTGGATCTCAACTGTGCTGGCCTATCGCGAGAGCTGGCGGAG
>CAZYWA010000550.1:0-3077 GCA_964650975.1 uncultured bacterium | reverse complement strand
TTTGGCCACGAGCGGGGGGCCTTCACGGGTGCCGCCACGTCGAAGCTCGGCTTGCTCGAGGTGGCCGATGGCGGCACCGTCTTTCTCGACGAAGTGGGTGACTTGGATCGGGGTGTTCAGCCGAAGTTGCTCAAGGTGCTGGACGAGACTCGGTTCCGCCGGGTGGGAGACGTCCGGGACCGGAGGGTCGACATCCGACTGATTGCAGCGACCCACCGAGACCTGGATGAGCTGGTCGCGAGAGACGAATTCCGAAGCGATCTCTATTTTCGGATTCGAGCCGTACCGCTCCAGGTTCCACCCCTGCGTGAGCGCCAGGAAGATATTCCCATTCTGGCGCGGTCGCTGGTCAGGCAACTCGCGAGCGAGCTGGGGCGCACGCCCTCTGGGCTCTCGGCGGCCGCCGAGACCCGGCTCCGTGAGCATCCCTGGCCGGGAAACATTCGCGAGCTTCGAAACGTCCTCGAGCGTGCGCTTCTCTTGAGTGGGACGAATGAGCTCGACGCGGACGATCTGGACCTACGAGCGCCCGGGAGGCGAGAGGTGGCGCGCGAGGGTGCTCCGAGAACCCTCGCGGAGGTCGAGCGTCAGGCGATCGAGCGCGCACTCGCGGAAGCGAGCGGTCACGTGGGTCGGGCCGCGGAAGCGCTGGGGATTCGCTCGAGCACGCTCTACTACAAGCTGAGGAACGGGCCGAAGCCCTAAATCCGGTTCGTTCGCCCTTTCCGTCGGGCGCAGCTGTCGTTCGCTGTGCTCCCCCGGGTTCGCCAACGGAGCGGTGCGGCTCGCTCTGGAACCCCGCCGGACATGGGTCAAGCCCGGCGGGTTTGACTCTCGCCCAATCCATTGGCGGACGCGGCGGCAGCGTCTGGCTGGCCGTACCAGCCACGATTCCAAATTCCAAAAATCGATTTCGAATTTTCGAAAGGCGCCGCGCCTCGCCGTCGGCCTCGCCCCGCTTCCACCGCGAAACGTTAGAGAAATTTCCGCACTGGTCATCGGCACCGACGTTGCTCAGCGGTCGGTCGATGCGCCATCGCGTGCTCGTCGTGGATGACGAGCCAACGATCCTAGCCGCGCTCGAGCGCTTCTTGCGGCTGCGGGGGTTCGACGTCGTGTGCGTGAGGGATCTCGAGTCGGCGACCCACGCGCTCACCGCGGGGGCGTTCGCCGTGGCGATTGTCGACGTCCACTTGGGCCCGGATGCAGAGCGGGCGGGTCTCGAGGTCGTGTCACGCGCACGCGCGCAGCCGGAGCCGGCGCGCGTGATCGTGCTCACGGCGCATGGTTCGCCCGAGCTCGAGCGTGAGGCACGTGAGCGAGGTGCGGATGCATTTTTGGCGAAGCCCGTGCCGCTTTCGGAGGTGACTGCGGTGGTGGGCGCATTGCTCGGAGACTCGGGCCAGGCGGGGCCTTGAGAGTGGCGCGAATGGGGTGATGGGCGTGTCGTCGCCTCCTCGAGGGCGATCGCTTGCGATGAACGGCGCGGCCGGAAGGCGGTGCGAATGCAAAAGGAGAGGGCGATGAGATTTCGAAGGGGCAGAGAACGACGTTCGGCGTGGCTGGGGGTCGTGTTCCTGGCGACCATCGGCAGCGCCTGCCACGGCTCCAAACCCGTCGCGGTGCGAGAGCCAGCGGAACCGAGTGCCGTGCTGGCGCGCATCGGATCGCAAGCGATCGGCACGGAGGCGCTTTCGCCGGCCGCGCAAGCTCGTCTCACCGAGCTCGACCTCGAGCGTTGGGCGCTGGTCCGCGGCGAAGTGGACCGCGTCGTGAACGAGCGTGTGACGCAGCTTGCGGCGAAGACCGCCGGATTGAGCGAGGCGGATCTTCTTCGTCGGGAGCTCGCGACGCGGGCTCCCGATCCAACCGATGCCGAGGTGGCCGAGGCGCTGGGGAAGCCTCCCTACGCGGCGCTGCTGGATCGGATGCTCGCGGCGGGCGCGCCGGCCGGTGCACCCACGGCGGCGTCCCCGGGGGCCATCGAGCCGGTGTCTGTGGTGGTGGACGGTCCGGCCGCGGCGGCGCTCCAAGCGAAGCGCGAAGGTGCGATCCGGGCGCAGCTTTCGGGTCGCGTGAAGGAGTTGCTTCGGCAGGATCGCACGTCGGCGGCGCGCGGCGAACTGATGCGCGACTGGCGCTCACAGTTCGGCGTCACGATCGACGTGCCGGTGCCTCACGTCGCGAGTCTGCATGTTCCCGAAGAAGGCTTCGTGACACGCGCAGACGATCGAGCGCCCTCGGGTCAGGCACTCGCGGGTCAAGGACTCTCGGGTCGGGGACCGTCGGGTCAGGGACCCTCGGGTCGAGCGGCGTCCGCACCGCTCGCGACGGTGGAGCTCGTCCTCGATGGGAGGAGTGTCTCCCGCCACAAGCTCCATGTCGCTCGCCTCGAATGGCGTCCCTGGCGGTGAGCGAGACGCCCGCTCCGGGAGCGCATGGTCCCCTGCACCGGTCCCCACCTTGGTTGCGCTGGCCGGTGGCATGGGCGGTGCCGTCCTCAACGGTGGCGTGTCGAGCGCCCGATCGATCGACGCATCGACCTCGGCTGCTATCCGCGAAGCCCGGCTCTTGCCGGAAGATTTGCAGTCGTTCTCACCGGCCTTCGGGGTGAAGGCCAGCCAGCGGGTGCGGGTCGACGAGAAGTCGGTCCGTGTCGCCGCGAATGGACCCCCTGGGGCGGGTTCCTTTGCACACCTGGGACGAAGCTCGACCGCTCGCCCCACGACCCGCCCTGCCTCGGCCAGTTCGATCCGTTCCTCGAGTATGGGCAGGCCCATTCTTCAGGATTTTCAAGACACAGACGGGGACGGTGTCTCGGACGATCAAGACAACTGCCCGACGGTCTGGAACCCGACCCAGGAGGACTCCGACCAGGATGGCGTTGGGGATGCCTGCCAATCGCTGGGTCCGCTGCCTCCGGGATCCGGTTGCTGGGCGCTGATCGCGACCACGGACTCGGGTGCCACGTTCCAGGGAAACGCCACCGTGCACGGCAGCGTGGCGAGTGCGGGTCCCATCAACGAGCAAGGAAGCGTCTCGATCACCGGCACGACGCTCTCGAACGATCCGCAGGA
>CAZYWA010000549.1:0-5254 GCA_964650975.1 uncultured bacterium | reverse complement strand
CCGTACTGGCAGCGCGCCAGCTTCGATGCCGTCGTCGTCTTGGCGGCGTTCCTCGCGCTCGTCGCCTACGCACCGGCCTTGGGGCACTTCCGGCCGCATCATTGGTGGACCGCTGTCGCGCTCGTGGTTGCGCTCGCTTGCTTCGCGGCACTTTTCGGCGAGTCGTTCCAATACGCCGGGCGCCGACTCGGGCCGCGGTTCGAGGACCTCGAGAGGGCCGGGCCGACCTGAGGAGCAACCCCCTCACCACCACCTCGCACCCGAGCAGCCGCAATCGGTCAAGCCAGATGATCACCGGATCGGCGGGGTGGGCAGTGCACTCACGTCTCGACCTCGTCGCCGACGCATCACTCCGCGCGTCGATCGGTATCCACCAGCTCGTCGAGAGCCTTCCGTGCTCGCCAGTTTCCCGTGTGAGTGCTCGGGAGCGAGCTTCTTCCGGGGCGCCCTCGATTTCCCACGACCGCCGGATCGTCGGCGAGGGTCGCGACCACCAACTCGCTCTCGCTCGAGGTGACTGGCGTGGCGCGCGGATCGAACGTGGTGGTCGCGAGCACGTGCTCGTTCTCGTCCAGCAGCTGAATCGGCGTAGGGTCGGCGTGCTGCCAGACGTTTCGCGCGGGAAGCGAGAAGCAAACCGTCGCCTTGGCGCTCGGCTCCAGCCGCACCTCTCGCGCGACCTCTTGCTGAAGAGGCTCGCGGTCGATCTGCTCGCGCTGCGGCGCGGCGGCCGCCGCCGCAAGCACGCCGCGGAACGTCGTGGTCGACAAGTTCTCGACATGTATCCCGAGGATCAGGTCACCGGGCCCCACCATGACACCTTTCAGCCCGACCGACTCGATCGCGATGCGAGGCGGGATATCGGTGGCCGGGGCGCTGGCCGGGACCGACGCGAGGCACACGAGCGCCACGAGCGCATTCCATCGGCGAGCCCCAAGCCCTCTCTGACGACGAACGCGATAGAGGAAACCAATCGTGCGATGCTGCCGTTCCGTGGGGTCACGGATTCTACCGGCGCCCATCCGACTCGCACAAGGAACTCCGCCGGCGCGGGCCAGTTGTCCCTGGCGATCCAGGTCGAGCCGTCGTCGGGGTCTTCGCGTGGTGCCCGGCCAGGTCGGTGCGGCGAACGCGTCGACCCATCCGATCAGCAGGAACACACGCGATCGCGGACGACAGGAGATTACGAACGCGTGGCTACGTGAGCCGCCCTCCGAGGGGCGGTTTCGTGACCCGAGATCTCCGTCGCGGCGCAAGAAACCGCGCAGCTCAGCCCAACCGAGGTTGGTCAAACCTCGTACTAACGTTATGGCTGCTAGCGGCTCTCCCCACCTCGGCCCGCGAAAAAGTCGAATCCTGCCTTTGCCAGGGCCTCACGAATCCGCTCGGACTCGTGAACGTTCCTGATCCGGTTTCAAACCCGTCATTCGCTGCCCAGCCCGCGGTCGAGCCGAAGCCCTCATCGCCCGCCACTCCCAGAGGTTGCGACGGTCTGCAGGGCATCTGGACGTGGTTCGTGATCATGCCGTGGGGCAGATCGGTGGCTCAGTACGTGCAGGTCCGGCGTGGACCATAGATGCCGTCGGCGTTCTGCAGCCGGAAGTACGCCTGCTGGAATTTCGGAAGCTCACCGAGATTTGTGACATCGACGCTGATCGACCCGGCTTCCGGAGGACCTGCGACTGAGCCAGCCGTCACCAGGATGGTGCCTCCGCCCGGCACCGACGTCGTCACGTTGACCGGTGCGTTGATCGAATGCGCGCCAGCCCCGTCGAACCAACCGAAACGGATCTGCCCGCCCGGCACCACGGTGCCGGTACCGTCGGTTTGGTAGTTCTGAAAGGTGAGATCGACGTGAAATGATGCCTGCAACGGTGCGGAGACGCTGATCGCCCCGCACGTCGGCACACTCAAGGCAGGCGCAAAGGAATCGGGGTTGTTCTTCAGGATCGCGTTTGGATTCGGATCATGGGTGCCCGGCAGGACGTAAAATGCATCGCCCGTCGCACCAAGGAACTCCGTATCGTAATCGACACGATCGAATTCCACGGGCTGCGGTCCGCCTTGCACGGCCCCTGGGTCCACGGTGCCACTGATCCTTTGCGCGACGCCATTCACGACGTCCGTTCCGGTCAGGTTGGTGAACGACCATGGTGTGTAGTTCACCGGGTCAGCCTGCGTAGGGCCGGAAAAGCTGAAGACGCCGCCGGTTCCGAAGGTCCCGCTGAAGCCGGGATCGAATGAAACCTCGGGACCCGGCCCCGGAGGGCAAATTCCCGGGTAATACTCGGCCCCGTAGATCGCCTCATAGGCAGGAGCACCCGGGTAGTCCTGGACGAGCTCGAGTATCTCTCGCCCGATGCCGCCGCACGGTGCATTGACCCACGGCGTCCTGCCCATGTACAGCCCGTCCACGTCGGTGCCGGGCGTGCTACAGCCGAGCACCAAGCAGACAAACGGTACTAGAGCGGAAAACTCGGATCCATGCAGGCCTGGCGATGTGCATCGTGCTCTCCCTGGCAGCCGGTCACCGGACCCCGTCGGCACGGTCGCTCCGACACGCTACCATGCGCCTGGAACCAGCCAGCGCTCCGCCTAGGTCTGACGAGTGCGGACACCCGGGTTCCCCAATCGTTTTCGCTGGCGCGCCGACGGCCCTTCTCGATCGGCGCCCGTAGTCCAGGCCAGCGTCGTCAAAATCTCCACATCACGTCGAGGTCGGGCGGCGGAAGATCAGCGGCCCTCCATCACCTCATCGACGGGAAGTCGCGCCCCGACCTGTCCATTCTCGCGGATCACCGCCGGCTGGTATTCGCGCCTGCGGACGCGCCGCGAGCCGCCGTGCACCGTGGCATTGCCAGCGGGCAAGTTGCTGGAGCAAGTGCAGGAGTCGATCGTCACGAAGCCGAGGCGAGCTCTGGATGCTCGGCGGTGGGTGCCTGGAGGAAATCACTCAGCCGCCGAAGCTCGTCGCGCTCTCGCACGGCAGGCCCTGGCTGAGGCTCCGACCCCTTCGTTCCGGCCTTTCGTAGCCGGTACACGGGGGTCGGCGGTGTGGCCGGCGTTGGGTCGGCTGGCAGACGCTCGGACTGGTCAGGCGAGCCCACCGCCCGTGCCGTATCGTGCGCACCATCCGCTGGGCCGCTGGCCGCCGCCGTACCTCGGTGAATCCGTGAGCGCCGACGCCTTCGCCGCAACGCTGGTACGGCCGGAGCCACATTCGCCGCCGATCCCGACGTCCCGTCAGCCGGCACCGCCGCGGCTGGCGCACCTGCGTCGAGCGCAACATCGATCTCCGCGCGCGGCGTGAGAGCTCGAGAGGCTGACTTCCTCTCGATCCGAGGCGCGCCAGCGGACGCTTCCGGCAGCAGGGCCGCCAAAGCGCCGATCACCTCGGCAGCCTGGTGCAGGTGTTGCTTCAGAGTCTGACCAATAGCGGTCAACAAGGGCCGAGCGTCGCCAGCGCTGCCGAGCTCGTCGACGTGCGTCAGCAACCGCTGCACGTCGTGGTCGATCGTGTGAATCAGCTGATTCTCGCGCGCGAAATCCATCGCCACGGGGTGTTCCTCCAGCCGGCTGGTATGGTCCCTCGTGCGGTCGACTTTCAATACGGTTTTCCCCGCGAAATGCGGGGATAGAGTGTTGGGGCGTCAACGACGGACAGCCGTCGTCACAGACCGTCACCCGGAGGAGCCGTCTACGAGCCGGCGACGGTCGTCAGGTGTTTCCGGAGGGCCGCGTACAGAGCCTGGTCGCAAATGTTGGCCTTGCCCCTCTCGGGAAGGGGAGTCGGCAACGAATCTGCCGCCGCAGCCAGCGGATACTCGGCTTCGAGTGCCTCTCGATAGACGCCATTCGAGTCGTAGAGATCCGCCGAGATCATGATCGCTCGCCCCTTCGCGTCCTTCAGTTCCCAGTCCGGACCGTTCCACTTCCTCGTGCCGTCGCGAAGCCCCGCCTCGAGGCTCCAGATGGGGGCGCAAGCGTTGGGCACCCGATCGAGGTCTTGCAACGCCGTCTTCGCGAGCGTCGCTCTGGACGCCGACATCGAAGGCGGCGTGCAGTCGGTGCTGCACGCTGCCATGACCACGGTCGCGACGACAGCGGCCGCCAGACGCGAGCCGACCGTGCGTAGTTGATGTGGCGGGCGCGTCACCCAACCTCCGGCAGGAATCCAATTCGATCCGTGGTTCCCGACTGCGATGCGCAGTATGGCCACGTCGTTCGGTCTGGTGTAGTCCCTGTTACCGTCGTAGCGAGCTCCCCATGGGTGAGACACCACACTCACGAGAAGCGGAGCTCTCGCAAGAGCGGGCAACCCCAGGGAACCTTCCCCCGGGGACCGCAAGACTCGAGGATTGTCTGGCTCGCCACGAGGCGCTCGTGGTCTCGGGCATCGTGCTCACCGCTCTCGGGCTTCGCCTCTGGAACCTTCAGCAGATCCGGGCTCACGATCCCTTCTTCGCGCAGCCAACGGTCGACCCGGCCGTCTACCAGCAGTGGGCGCTCGAGATCAGTCGCGGCGACTTGCTGGGCTCCGGGGTCTTCTTCAACAGCCCCGCGTATCCGTATTTCCTGGGACTCATTTACGCGCTCTTCGGGCCGAGCATTTTCGCGGCAAAACTCGCCAATTGTGTTCTCGGTTCGCTCGCGGCGGGGCTCACGTGGATGCTGGGCCGGCAGCTCGTCGACCGGCGCGTGGGCCTAGTCGCAGGAGCCCTCGCCGCCACGCACGCCGTCTCGATCTTCTACTGCGGCGAGCTCCTCGGCGAGAACCTCCAGGTCCCGCTCAACGTCGCGATGCTCCTCCTCCTCCTGGCTGCCGAATCCTCGGGGCGCCCGAGGACGTTTCTCTTGTCCGGCCTGGTTCTCGGCCTCTCCGCCCTCGTCCGGCCGAACGTGCTGACCTTCGCCCCGGCGGCGGTCGGTTGGATTGCGTGGCGCGCCTGGAGGCTTCCGAGGCGCCGGCTCGTGGCACGCCACCTGGCATTCGCAGCCGGCGTCGCGCTCGCCGTGCTACCGGTCGCGATCCGGAACGCCGTGGTGGGGCGGGACTTCGTGCTCATCAATTCGCAGGGCGGTGTGAACTTCTACGTCGGCAACAGCGCGGACGCGACGGGTACGTTCCACGTCCCGAACGTGCTGCCGAGAACTCGCGGCGACTCGCCCCTCGAGCAACGGGACAATTTCGCCCGGCTCGCGGAGCAAACGCTCGGACGAGAGCTCTCGCCCTCGGCGGTATCGCGCTACTGGA
>CAZYWA010000548.1:0-5293 GCA_964650975.1 uncultured bacterium | reverse complement strand
GTTTCGAGGTGGTGAGCAAAGTGGGCCTCACGAAGGAGGCGCTGCTCGCCGAGATCCGCGACGCCGACGCGCAGCTGGTTCGCAGCGAGACCAAGGTGACGCGCGAGGTGCTCGCGGCCGCCGCCAGCTTGCGCGTGATCGGACGCGCCGGGGTCGGCGTCGACAACATCGACGTCCCCGCGGCCAACGAGCGCGGCATCGTGGTGATGAACACCCCGGGAGGCAACACCGTCACCACCGCCGAGCACGCGATCAGCCTGATGCTCTCGCTGGCGCGCAAGATTCCGCAGGGCACCGCCACGCTGAAGGCCGGGAAGTGGGAGAAGAAGAAGCTCACCGGCATGGAGATCATGGGGAAGACGCTGGGCGTGATCGGCCTCGGCAACATCGGCCGGGTGGTCGCCGACCGGGCGCGCGGCCTCAAGATGCAGGTGATCGGCTTCGATCCGTTCCTCACTCCCGAGGCCGCCGAGCGCATCGGCGTCGAGTTCGTGCCGCTCGACGAGCTCTTCCCGCGCGCCGACATCATCACCGTGCACACGCCGCTCACCGACGAGACCAGGGGCATCATCAACCGCGAGACGTTCGCGAAGATGAAGAACGGCGTCCTGATCATCAACGCGGCGCGCGGCGGGATCGTCGACGAGGGGGCGCTCGCCGAGGCGATCTGCTTCGGCAAGGTCGCGGGCGCCGCGCTCGACGTGTTCGTCGAGGAGCCGCCGCCCAAGGATCATCCGCTGCTTGCGCTCGACAACGTCATCTGCACTCCGCACCTGGGCGCCGCCACCGAGGAGGCGGCGGAGAAGGTCGCGTACCAGGTGGCGGAGCAAGTCCGCGATTTCCTGGTCAAGGGCGAGATCCGCAATGCGGTGAACGTGCCGTCGGTGAGCGCCGAGGAGCTGCCGCGTCTCAAGCCCTACCTGATGCTCGCCGAGCGTCTGGGAAGCTTCCTCGGGCAAACCGTGGAGGACGCTCCCCGCGAGGTGGCGATCGAGTACCTGGGCGAAGCGCGCGATCTCAACACCGCGGCGCTCACCAATGCGGTGCTGCGAGGGTTTCTGGCTCCGCGCCTCGACGGAGTGGTGAACGACGTCAGCGCTCCGGTGATCGCCCGCGAACGCGGGGTGCGGGTGAACGAGAGCAAGTCGTCCAAGGACGCCGACTTCAGCAACCTGATCCAGGTCACGTTGACGAGCGCCAAGGGCACCACGCGGATCGCCGGCGCGGTGCTCGGCAAGGGCCGTCCGCGGCTGGTGCGCTTCAACGATTTCTTCCTCGAAGCGAGCCTCGACGGCCACGTGCTGGTGCTGCAGAACGAGGACGTGCCGGGAGTCGTGGGCCGCCTCGGCACGGTGCTCGGCGAGAAGGGAATCAACATCGCCGGTCTGGAGCTGGGCCGCGATCGCAAGAGCGGACGGGCGGTGAGCCTCTTCCACGTCGACGCCGAGGTTCCCAAGGACGTGCTCGACGTCATCCGCAAGCAGCACGCGATCCTCTCGGCGATGCAGGTCGAGCTGGGAAGCTGACGCGAACGCGAACGGGGCAAGCGGGCGGCTGGAACGGCCTCCCGAGGAGACATCCGTGCCGAATGTGGTGATCACCGGCAGCCAGTGGGGCGACGAGGGCAAGGGCAAGATCGTCGACAACCTCACCGCCTACGCCGACGTCATCGTGCGCTTTCAGGGCGGTGCGAACGCCGGCCACACGCTGGTGGTGAACGGCCGGCGCTTCGTGCTCCACCTGATCCCGTCGGGCGTCTGCCATCCCGGCAAGGTGTGCATCATCGGCAACGGTGTGGTGATCGATCCCGCCGAGCTGGTGGCCGAGATCGACCAGGTGAAGGCGCTCGGCTACCTGGCCGACGACGCCGACCTCAAGGTGAGCGAGGAAGCTCACGTGATCCTGCCCTACCACAAGGCCATCGACGCGGCGCGCGAGCGCGGCCTGGGCGGCAAGAAGATCGGCACCACCGGCCGCGGCATCGGCCCTGCTTACGAGGACAAGGTCGCGCGCCGCGGTGTTCGCATGTGCGATCTGGTGGATTCCGCGGCGCTGCGGGAGCGGCTGGCCGAGGTGGTGCCCGAGAAGAATCTCTACCTGGAGCGGGTGCTCGGCGAGCCGCCGGTGGACCTGGACGCACTGCTCGCATCGCTCGTCGAGCCGGCGCGACGCATCAAGCCCTACGTGGCCAACGCCTCTCGCTACCTGGCCCGCGCCCGCGCCGAGTCGAAGAGCATCCTCTTCGAGGGCGCGCAGGGCTCGCTGCTCGACGTCGACCACGGCACCTATCCGTTCGTGACCTCCTCCAACACGGTGGCCGGTAACGCTTGCGTCGGATCCGGGATCGGCCCGACCGCGATCGACGAGGTGATCGGCATCTGCAAGGCGTACACGACCCGCGTCGGCTCAGGCCCCTTCCCCACCGAGCTCGAGGACGCGGTCGGCGAGCATCTGCGCGCCAAAGGGGACGAGTACGGCGCCACCACCGGCCGCGCCCGGCGCTGCGGCTGGTTCGACGCCGTGGTGGCTCGTCACGCGGCGCGCGTGAACGGCCTCACCGGATTGATCGTGACCAAGCTCGACGTGCTGAGCGGGCTCGACGAGCTCCAGATCTGCGTCGGATATCGGCTCGGCGACGACGAGTACCTCGATACCGTTCCTCCCACCCGGCTGCTCGAGCGCGTGGTGCCGGTCTACGAGACGGTGTCCGGATGGAGTGAGCCGCTCACCGGGCTCGACAGCCTGACGCAGCTGCCGCTCGCGGCGCGCCGCTACCTGGAGCGAATCGAGAGCCTGGTGGGCACGGCGGTGGTGATGCTGTCGCTCGGTCCGAGCCGGGAGCAGCTGATCTTGCTCCGAAACCCGTTCGCGACGTGATCTTCTCGGGGGGCTGTTCCAGCCCCCCGCCCCGAAAAAAGTGCGATTTTTTCGGGGCCCCACCCCCAAGTCGGCGCGCGTCGCTCGCCGCGCGCCTGCGGCGCGGTGCTTCTGCTCCGACCCACCGCCGCAATGGCCGCGCTTCCGCGACGCCCGGAACTGTGGGCAATTGATTCACAAACTCAACCGCGGCTAGCCCGGTTCACCGCGCGTCGGCAGGCTGGGGTGTCGAGCGGGGAGCACGATCGTGAAGCGGGTTCCCTGGCCGACGGCACTTTCGACGGCGATGTGGCCGCGGTGCTCGCGCACGATTCCGTACACCACGGAGAGCCCCAGACCGCGGCCCTGAAACTTGGTGGTGAAGAACGGCTCGAACACGCGCCCCCTCGTTTCCGCGTCCAATCCGGCACCCGAGTCCCACACCACCAGCTCGACCGCCCGTCCCGCCGCGAGCCCCAGATTGGCGGCGCGCGCTTCGTCGACCTCGACGTTGCGCGTCCGGATCCCGAGGCGTCCGCTGCCTTCGAGCGCCTCGACGGCGTTGGTGCAGAGATTCACCACCACCTGCCCGATCTGCGTGCGGTCGGCCTCGACCAGCCACAGGTTGGGCTCGAGCTGGCGGTCGATGGTGACGCCCACCGGCGGTGAACGGAACTGCAGGCTCAGGATCTCGCCCACCACCTCGTTCAGGTCGAGCACCTCGGTGTGCGTGGCGCCGCCGCGGGCGAAGGCCAGCATCTGACGCGCGAGGCTGCCGCCCTTCCGGGCCAGCGCCGCGACCTCGTCGACCAGCCCCGGGCCCTCCGGGTCGTTCGCCACCACGTCGCGCAGCAGATCGGTGGTGCTCAACACCACCGCCATGAGGTTGTTGAAGTCGTGCGCGATCCCGCCGGCGAGCGTGGCGGTGGCCTCCATCCGCGACGCGGCCAGGAGCGCCGCCTCGGCGCGCCTGCGCTCGGTCACATCCTCCGAGATCCCCAGCAAGTACTGCGGCGTGCCGGATTCGTCGACGATCGGGATCTTCTTGGTGTGGAGGGTGCGGGTTCCGAGGAGACGGGTGTGGATCGGCTCTTCCGGAATGTCCACCAGCTTCCCGCCGCGCAGCACCTCACGGTCCTTCCCGGTGAAGAAGTCGGCCTCCGGTTTTGGGAAGAAGTCGTAATCGTTCTTACCGATCAGATCATCCCGGCCGAACCCGAGCAGCTCCTCGCCGGCGCGGTTGAAGCGCACGAAGCGGAGCTCGGCCGCGTCCTTGACGAAGATCATGTGCGGAATGTTCTCGACCACCGAGCTCAGGAACGCGCGATCGCGCCACGTCTCCTCCTCCAGCGTGCGGCGGGCGGTGACGTCCTTGGCGATGCGGAAGTGACCGGCCGGCTCATCGTGGCGGTCGAGGACCGGCACCAGCGTCAGCGCCAGGTGCGCCTGGCTGCCGTCGCAGCGCACCGCTCGCACGTCCGCCTCGCCCCAGCCGGCGAGGGTCATGTTGGCGATCGCATGCTGCAGCGCCGGCGCGTCGGCGGGCAGGACGGGGGCATCGGCCAGCGTGCCGAGCAGGTCGTCGACACGGTAGCCGAGCATCCGCGCGAAGGTCTCGTTGACCTCGGTGATCCGTCCCGCGGCGTCGACGCGCGCGACACCCTCGACCGCGGCCGCCAGCACCGTGCTCAAGGTATTGCGTTCGTGCTCGGCGCTGGCGCGCTCCGCACGCACCGCAGCCTGCCGCTCCGCGATCGTGAGGCGCACCCGGAAATCGCGGCTCAGCACGGGCTTCGAGAGGAAGTCGTCGGCGCCCGCGTCGAGCGCGCGGGTGACCTCGTCGGGCCCGCCGCGGCCGGTGAGGACCACCAGCACGGTGTGCTCGCCGCGCGGGTGCGCACGCACCCGGCGGCAGAGCTCGAGCCCGTCGAGCCCCGGAAGGTTGAGGTCCAGCACCACCAGCTCGTGGAAGGTGCCGAAATAGGCGGCCAGGGCTTCCTCACCGCTGCCCGCGGTGGTGACGGTGTGCCCCCGCTCGGCGACCAGATCGGCGACGACCCGGCACACGTCCGCGTCGTCCTCGACGACCAAGCACTTCAAGCCGTGCATGAATGAAGCTCGCCGCGAGCGCGATATTCAGGCTCGGTCATCCGCAATTACCACGGCATCCGGGAGTCCGCAACGAAAACCCGGCCGCGTCCGTGCTCATCCCGGAGCGGCGCCCTCCGCGATCGAGCTCGCGTCCACCGGAGTCGCCGGATGAGGGTCCGCGAGCCAGCTCTGGTAGCGAGCACGCTCGGCCTCGCCAGCCGTAGGGTCGGGCTCGATCCACCAGGTGTCGAGCGGACGCGGACCCAGCTCGACCACGACCTCCAGCAAGCGCTCGCGACGCAGCACCGCGAACGGAATCCGCTCGCCGATCGTGTGATCCGCGAGC
>CAZYWA010000547.1:0-5296 GCA_964650975.1 uncultured bacterium | reverse complement strand
AGCTGATGACCATGCTGACCCTTTGCGCGGGCACGATCTTCCTCATGTGGATCGGCGAGCAGATCACCGAGAAGGGCATCGGAAACGGCATCTCGCTGGTGATCTACGCGGGAATCGTCGCGCGGTTGCCGCAGGCGCTCGGCTCCGGCATGTCGCTGATCGAGACGCGAGAACTGTCCGCCTTCGCGGCGGTGCTGTTGCTCGGGTTCATGGTGGTGGTGATCGGGCTGATCGTGTACTTCGAGCGGGCTCACCGGCGCGTGCCCGTTCACTACGCCAAGCGTGTGGTGGGGCGGAGGATGTACGGCGCCCAGGCCACCTACTTGCCGCTCAAGCTCAACGTCACCGGGGTCATTCCGCCCATCTTCGCGTCGAGCTTGCTGACCTTTCCGGTGGTCCTGCTGCAGTTCATCCCCAAGGACTTCGTCGCGAACCACCCCATCCTGGAAAATCTGGTGGGCAGCATGAATCGCCAGGGGTGGCTCTACAACATGCTGTATGTATTGCTGATTTTGTTCTTCGCCTACTTCTACGCGGCGATCCAGTTCGACCCGGACAAGGTCGCAGATGACATGCGCAAGTATGGCGGCTACATTCCGGGGATTCGGCCGGGGAAGAAGACCGGCGAGCATCTCAACCGGATCCTGACTCGGTTGACGCTGGTGGGTGGTCTCTATCTGGCCGCGATCTGCGTGTTGCCCTCGATCCTGTACGGCTACTTCCACATGCCTTTCGGGTTTGGCGGCACCTCGTTGCTGATCGTGGTCGGTGTTGGAATGGACACGCTCGCGCAGATCGAAACCCACTTGATCACGCGTAGCTACGATGGATTCTTGTCGGGACCCGGCGGCGGCGGTCGTTTCCGCGGTCGGAGGTAGCCGGTAGAGCGACGGATGAAGTTGATCTTGGTTGGCCCTCCGGGAGCCGGAAAGGGCACCCAGGGCGAGCGCCTGGCCGGCGCTCTCGGGGTGCCACGGATCGCAACCGGCGACATCTTGCGGGCCGCCGTGGAGACGAAGAGCCCCCTCGGATCGAGCGCCAAGCCGTTTCTGGATCGAGGGGAGTTGGTTCCGGACGAGGTGGTGGTGGATCTGGTGCGAGACCGGCTGGCGCGTTCCGACTGTGCGAAAGGTTTCATCTTGGACGGATTTCCCCGAACCGTGAACCAGGCGCGAGCCTTGGATTCGATGCTGGCCTCGACCGTTCACGGCGGCATCGACCGGTGCTTGCTGCTGCGTCTGGACGACGAAACCGTGGTGCGCCGGCTGAGCGGCCGGAGGGTGTGCTCGTCGTGCCACACGCCCTACCACGTCGATACCGGGCTAGGGGACGAGGGACGCTGCACGAAGTGCGGATCCGAGCTGGTTCAGCGAAGCGACGACCGGGAAGAGACCATTCGCGCCCGCCTTGCCGTCTACGCCACGCAAACCGAGCCCCTCACGGAACACTATCGCCAGCTCGGCCTCCTGGAGACCGTCGAGGCCGACGGCCCGGTCGACCAGGTGTTCGGCGAACTGATGAAGCGCATCCGGCAACCGGCGCAGAAGACGAGATGATTCGATGAAAGTGCGTGCATCGGTGAAGAAGATCTGCTCGAAGTGCAAGGTCGTCCGGCGCAAGGGCGTGGTCCGGGTGATCTGCGACAACCCTCGACACAAGCAACGTCAGGGTTGAGGAGGACGGACCTTGGCTCGAATCGCTGGCGTCGATCTGCCGCGCAATAAGCGCGTCGAGATCGCTCTCACTTACATCTTCGGCATCGGGCGCTCGCGCTCGAAGAAGATCCTGGAAGCGGCCACCGTCGATCTCGACAAGAAGGCCGAGGATCTGAACGACGACGAGCTGGTGCGCATCCGCCGCGTCATCGACACCCGCTATCAGGTGGAAGGTGACCTGCGCCGCGACGTCTCGATGAACATCAAGCGGCTCATGGACCTCGGCTGCTACCGCGGGCTCCGGCACCGCAAGGGCCTGCCGGTCCGGGGCCAGCGGACCCGCACCAACTCGCGGACTCGCAAGGGTCCGCGGCGCGGAAGCACAGGACCGAAGCCGCGCTGAGCGCGCAGCTGACCAAGCGCCGTCTCGGAAGCCAACACCGCATCGACCAATCGACAGAGGAGTGACGCGTGTCCACCACCACTGCACCTCCGAAGCCCGCCGGGACCCCCAAGAAGAAGAAGGTCAAGAAGATGGTGCCGACCGGCGTGGTTCACATCCGGTCCACCTTCAACAACACGATCGTCACCGTGGCGGACCCATCGGGCAACGTGCTGTCGTGGGCGAGCGCCGGCACCGAAGGCTTCAAGGGATCCCGCAAGAGCACGCCGTTCGCGGCCCAGCTCGCATGCAAGGAAGCGATCCGCAAGGCGCAGGATCAGGGTCTCCGCACGGTGCAGATCCGCGTGCAAGGACCGGGCGCGGGCCGCGAGGCAGCGCTGCGCGCCATCCAGACGACAGGTGTGAGTGTGACGATGATCCGCGACGTCACGCCGATTCCCCACAACGGTTGCCGGCAGCCCAAGCGCCGGCGCGTGTGACCGCGGCTCTCGAAGAAGGGAAGGAGGAGTTCGTTGGCTCGTTACCGAGGTTCCGTCTGCCGGCTCTGCCGGCGTGAGAATGCGCGTCTGTTCCTGAAGGGCGACCGCTGCTACAGCGAGAAGTGCGCCATCGACCGGCGCAACTATCCGCCGGGGCAGCACGGCCAGCTTCGCCCGAAGTTCTCCGAGTACGGCGTCCAGCTCCGCGAGAAGCAGAAGGTCAAGCGGATCTACGGGCTGATGGAGGAGCAGTTCCGCTCCTACTTCCATCGCGCGGACCGGATGAAGGGCATCACGGGCGAGAATCTGCTTCAGCTCCTGGAGCGGCGGCTCGACAACGTGGCCTACCGTCTGGGCTTCGCGAGCTCGCGGAACGAGGCGCGCCAGCTCGTGCGTCACGGGCACGTGGTGGTCAACGGCCGCAAGGTGAACGTGCCGTCGTACCTGACTCGCACCGGAGACATCGTCGAGGTGCGGGAAGGAAGCCGCAAGCTGGCTCGCGTCCAGGCCGCGCTCGAGAGCGTGGTGCGGCGCGGCGTCCCCTCGTGGCTCGACCTGGAGCGCGATTCCTTCCGCGGCAAGGTCCGCGAGTTGCCCAAACGCGACGATCTCAGCACGCCCGAAATCCACGAGCGGCTGGTGGTCGAGCTCTACAGCAAATGAACCCTCCGCCGAACGCGGAGACCACGCACGGGGAGGGGGAGGACGAATGAACGCACCTTGGAAGGACCTGATCAAGCCGAAGCGGCTCGAGCACGACGCAGATTCGCTGACGTCGACCTACGGCAAGTTCTACGCCGCGCCGCTCGAGCGCGGTTTCGGCATCACGCTCGGCAACAGCCTGCGTCGGGTGCTCTTGTCGTCGCTGCAGGGCGGCGCCATCACCGGTGCGCAGATCGAGGGCGTCGAGCACGAGTTCTCGACGATCTTCGGCGTGGTCGAGGACGTCACGGACATCGTGCTCAACCTCAAGGAAGTGCGGCTCGCGGTCCACGGAGACGGCGTCCGCCACGGCAAGATCGACGTCCGCGGCCCCGGCCGCGTGACGGCGGGGCAAATCCAGGTCGACCAGAACGTCGAGATCCTGAACCCCGAGGCGCACATCGCGACGCTCTCCGAGGACGGCCGGCTGCGCATGGACCTGACCATCGAGGTCGGCCGCGGCTACGTGCCGACCGAGCGCAGCGCTCCCGAGGAGGATCGCCCCATCGGGTTCATCCCGATCGACGCGATGTTCTCGCCGATCCGGCGCGTCAACTACACCGTGACCAACGCCCGCGTCGGGCAGCGCACCGACTACAACCGGCTGATCCTCGAGGTCTGGACCGACGGCAGCGTCCGTCCCGAGGACGCCGTCGCCTACGCCGCCAAGATCCTGCAGTCGCAGCTCGCCATCTTCGTGAACTTCGAGGAGACGGACGAGCCCGAGGAGACCACGGCGCGGGTGCTGACCGAGTTCAACGAGCACCTGTTCCGCTCGGTCGACGAGCTCGAGCTCTCGGCGCGCTCGGCGAACTGCCTCAAGAACGACAACATCCGTTACGTCGGCGATCTGGTGCAGCGCAGCGAGGAAGAGATGCTGCGCACCAAGAACTTCGGCCGCAAGTCGCTGGCCGAGATCAAGATGGTGCTCAAGGGCATGGGGCTGAGCCTGGGCATGCGGCTCGAGAGCTTCCCGAGCGGCGACCAGATCGAGAAGATGAAGCGCGAGCGAGAGGCCCAGGGGGCCAGCGAGCGCACGTGATCGAGACGGTTCGGGCTCGGCCGGGCCGCACGACCACCTGAGGGCGAGGAAGCCATGCGTCATCGGAACGCCATTTCGAAGCTCAACCGCACGGCCGCGCACCGGCGCGCTCTGATGCGGAACCTCGCCACCTCGCTCATCGAGCGTGAGCGGATCATCACGACCGAGGCCAAGGCCAAGGCCTTGCGGCCCTTCGCCGAGAAGCTCGTGACGCTCGGCAAGGAGGGGACCCTCCACGCGCGCCGGCAGGCGATGCGCTGGATTCACGGGCGCCCCATCGCCAAGAAGCTCTTCGAGGATCTGGCGCCTCGCTACAAGGACCGGGCGGGCGGCTACACGCGGATCGTGAAGATCTCGCCCCGGGCCGGCGACCAGGCGCCGATGGCGATGATCCAGTTCCTCGCCGCCGGCGAGAAGACCCGCGCTCAGGTGGCCGCTCGCAAGAAGAAGCGCGCCAAGGAGCCAGGGGGCGGCAAGGCAGCGCCGGCCGCCGAGTCGTCCGCGCAGGCGGGGGGCTGACCCCGAGTCTTGCGGGTCATGCCCGTGACGTCCGCGGCCGGATCCGATCGCGCGGTGCGCTGGTCGTATTCGATCGGGATCGTGCTCATCGGCCCGCTCGCGATGTTGCGGGCGAGCCATCTGCTGATGCCCCGGCTTTTCCAGGGCGAGCACGATTACGATCGAGGGCTTCACGATCCCGGTCTCTGGGCCGCCTTCCATGCGTACTTGCTGTTCGCGGGGTTCGTGCCCGCGCTGATCGGCCTCGCGGCCGGGATCAAAGGGCTCGCCCGGCGGCCGTCCGAGATCTGGGCGTGGGTGGGAGTGGTGTCGAACGCAGCGTTCGTGCTGGTCGCCGCGCAGCTCTACCTCTTGCTGCTCCGGGAAGGTTTCTTCAGCTTCGTGCTGCGGGCGCTACCGCGGTTCGTGGACGTCTGAGTCCGTTTCGGGGGCATCCATGAGGGCCTCGAACTCGCGGGTCGTGCAGCAGGTCGCGCGGCCGCTGTGCGCGGCTCTG
>CAZYWA010000546.1:0-5321 GCA_964650975.1 uncultured bacterium | reverse complement strand
GCCTTGAGTCCGATCGTGTACGGACTCCTGCCAGACGGTAACCGTTGGGACGATCTCAGAATCGCGTCGGTGACGGAGGTCGCCTCCGCGCCCAATGGGATGCCCCCCGTGTTCGCGATGTTCAACGTCCTCAAGTCCGAGTTCTTGCTGGCTCGTTTGCTCGTCTACGAGGGGTGCCAGGGTGACGCTCAGGACTCTGGTCGGTACCACGGAACTCCTGACTACGCCGTGTACGGTTGCAACATCTCGAAGCTGATCCTCGGACAACGTGCTGCCTACGATCTGCTCGACAAGGTAGCAGGGCTCCTGAATGAGTACCTTGCGATCGGTCTCGCGCCAGATGAAGTGACGTTCCTCGATGTGTGGAATTCCACAAAGACCGCGGCTCGATCTGGGGCGAAGCCTGAGTCAACACCATTGCTGTGCGAGATGTACCGCGGGAACAGCGCTGTCACGGCTCTCATGGAACTCGCTGGAGATGTCGCCGACAGCGGGTCCTTCGTGAGATTCCGCGAGCTGCGGCAGTTCGGGACTCACCGATTCGTCGTGGCGCATGAAATGCTCGGCCACGAGCTTAGTTAGAGAGTGCGGGACGGTTCGCCACGAGCGCCTCAACGACCTCGAGAGAGCCGCGCTCGATACCCTCACCTTTGTCAGGGGCGCGATTCTGTACGTCGCGGAACTCATCCGGCGGCGGGAAAGCCGGATCGCGGAAGGCTTCACGCGCGTCATGCCGATCCCCGTCCGCGACTATGACTGGCTCCGCGGTCGCGACGACCGCGACCGACAGGGGTGAGGAGCGGCTACCCAACCCTCGAACACTGTCAGCACCGGTGGTGCGCCAGAGTCCCTGTCCGACCGACACCGCATAGGAGCATGACGATGGCCTTCGACCATGAACTTCGACAGGATCGCGACGAGCGGATCACCGAAGATGTGCTCGATCCTGCTGTCCTAGACGAGTACCGTCAGGCCAAAGCCGTGATCCTGCAAAGCCTCGTGACGCTCTCCACGAACCTCTCGATGATCCGTCAGATGGACTCATTCCCCGTCGAGTTCTACCAGGGCCCACGATCTCTGCTCCACTATCTGACAGCGATGCTCTATCAATACACGATTGTCATTGCGCATCGGCTGTGGGGCGACAGCGATGGCTTCACGCTCCGGAATTTCCGGAACCTGGTAATGCGCTCGGTCGTCGACCCAGCCGTGCGTGCTCGAATAGGCGAGCGGCTCACAACGATCCGAGGCGCCGAGGAAGAGCTAGACGAAATCAGCGGCCGGATACGAGATCTCCGACACAAGCGGTATGCCCACGCCGACCGCAAGCTCACGTTCGAGCCCGGAGCCCGTGTTCGCCCCGTGAGCCTCGACGAGCTCGAACGGCTTGGCGGAACCCTGACCTCGATCTACAGCGCGATCCTCTGGAATGAAGCGCAGCACTTCGTGTTCATCGAACTGGCCATGCCAGACGCCGATTACTTCGGCGGCGGGTTGGGTTACGTCCTTCGCCTGATCGCTCTTCGTAGCAAGTGGGTCACCGTGTTTGACGAGTACGGACCCGAGGCGTGGGACCGCATGTGTCGTGATGGGATCTCCACCGAACAACTCGCCGAGATCAACCGACTCCGGGCGATGGATCGTCTTCCACCGATACCAGGTGCCCGCGGAGCAGGGCCTGAGTGAGCAGGTGTGCTGCTTCCACCGATCGAGATCCACAAGAGCCAGCTCAAACCGTGCCGTCCGGCATCCGACGCCCCCAGTAACAACCACTCACGCAGCGCCGTGGCGTGCACGACGCGGTGGACCGTGCTGCGTGACTCGTGCAGGTTCTCGACGTGTCCGGTCCACGGGCCATCGCGAAAGACCGCGCGGATCTCGTTTGGACCGGGAGGAGGAAGGTCGGTCACGACCGACAGGATCAGGAGATCGCGCGGGCCTGCCCGAGGTGCTCCCGCACCATCAACTGCTCGGTGGCGCTGAGCGTGTGCCAGCGCGCCAGGTCGTCGGGCTTGAAATGGAACAGGTGCTCGCCGTCCGACAGGTCGCCCGCGTAGAAGTATCGCCAGCGGAGGCCGTCAGGTTCTGTGGCAACGACGTCGCGGATCTCGCCCTTCGCCGGGACGGGCTGGATCTGCACCACCCCGTCCCACGGTCCGTCCAGATAGCGGCAACGACCTTCGCTCATCGCTCTCACTCCCTATGTCAGCGCGGGCGGCACGCCGCCCGCCGGTTGTGCGTGGAGGCTCGGGAAACCCTTCCGGGCGGCTCCATTATTTGCCAGAGTCGCGGCCGTTGGGAAGATCCTGGACGGGCTCGATCGCCACGACCGCGCCGTCCTCGAGCGCGATCACCCAACTCGTACTCGCGACCGCGCGAGCCGTTCCACCGCCTCGTGGTCATGCTGACGGGCAACGACCCGGATCTGGTCGCCGAGGTGCTCGAGCTCGGCGGACGGCCTGCGTGACGCTCGGTCTCTCGAAGTCTGGGTTCGCACCGCCGCGCAGTTCGTCGCTACGATCCCGGCGACACCTGGTCGAAACCGGAGCACTCGGCGTCTGCGTCCGACCGGTCGGCGTGCGGGAGGGCGACGGGAGGTGTCCAGATGACCGACAACACCGGCTGGTCCTCGCGCGGCCGGTACGAGCTCGACGGTCGAGCCTGCCCGGAAAGGGAGCCAGCGCCAGGTATCACGGGGCGGGCCCGGGGCTCGCGAGCGGTTTCACCGCCCCAAGCTGTCGCGCAAAGGCAGCGGGATCGGTGGTCGGCAGTTCGCAGACCTGGCGCTCACATACGTAAGCGGTTGCCCTCCCACCCTGCGCGGTCTTGTCCTTGACGAGCGGCACGACCGCGGCGACGTCATCGAGCTGCCCTCCCTCGACGACCACGACCACCACGCGATTCGGCAGGAAGACACGGCGGAGCTCCGCGAGGAGTGGCGCCGCGTCATCACGCGAGCGCGGAGCAACGAGCACCACCTCCTTCGGCGTGTCCAACTGGGAATCCACCGCGAGCAGCATCTCCGAGAGCCCCGCCGGCGCCTGGCCCAGCCGAGGCTGAAAGGCACGCAACGTTTTCTCCGCTCGCCGGCGGTAGGTGTCTTGTGTCGTGAGATCGGCGAGGCGCAGGAGGTTCAGCGCTTCCACGGAGTTCCCGGAGGGCTCGGCGTCATCGGAGCTGGGTTTCTCGCGAGCTAGCAGCACCTCGTGGTCCTCGCTGGTCATGAAGAAACCCCCGTTCACTGCATCCTCGTAGTGCTGCTCCAGCACGCGGTCGAGGGTCACCGCCGCCCGCAGCCAGCGGGTCTCGCTCGTGGCTTCAAAGACGTCGAGGAGACCTGCGATGAAGAAGGCGTAGTCATCCAGGTCGCCATCCACGTGCGCGACGCCGTCCTCGTAGCTGCGCAGGAGCCGTCCATCCTTCACCAGGTTCGCGAGCACGAATTCGGCCGCGCGACTCGCCCGCTCGGCGTAGTCGGCATCCCCAAGCGTCAGCGCTGCGCGCGCGAACGCCGAGATCATGAGCCCGTTCCACGCCGTCAGAACCTTCTCGTCGCGGAAGGGATGCGGGCGACGCTCGCGCGCACCGTAGAGTTCGCCCCGCGCCTGCTCGAGCGTCGCGTGCAGGCTGTCCGGTGTGAGCCCGAGGCTCTTCGCCACGTCGGCGATCGGTCGAGGCGTGCTCAAGATCGTGCGTTCTCCGAAGTTCCCCTTCTGGGTCACTGCGTAGGTCGCGAGAACCGCCCGCGCCGCGTTCTCGTCGAGGACCGACCGAACCTCGTCCGGGGTCCAGGTGTAGAACCAGCCCTCCTCGCGATGGCCACTCGGCCCTGGACTGTCGGCATCGGAGGCCGAGTAGAAGGCGCCCGCGGGAGAGGTCATATCCCGCTCGACGTAGTGCAAGATGTCGCGCGCTACGGCGGCAAAATCCTCGCGACCCGTGGCCTGATACGTCTCGAGATACGCCACCGCCAGGAGCGCGTTGTCGTAGAGCATCTTCTCGAAGTGCGGAACCAGCCACTGGGAGTCCGTCGAGTAGCGATGGAAGCCGCCACCCACCTGGTCGTGGATCCCCCCCGACGCCATCTTCTCGAGCGTCCGCGTCACCATCGCGAGCGAGCGCGCGTCGCCGGTGCGGCGGTGGTATCGCAACAGGAACCGCGCCGGTGGGCTGCTTGGGAACTTGGGTGCACCGGCGAGCCCGCCCCACGTATCGTCGAACCGGGAAGCGAAGAACTTGGCGGCGGAATGAAGCACCGAAGCCGTTGGGAGGCCCCCGCCAGCCGGAGCTGCTCCCAGGCTCTCCCGGATCTGACTCGTGATGGCGACGGCGCTCGCGACGACCTGATCGGGCTCACGGTGGTAAGCGTCGGAGAGGCGGCTCAGCAGAGTGAGGAAGCCGGTCCCCGCGCCTCGGTCGCCGTCGCGAGCCGGGAAGTACGTGCCGCCGAAGAAGGGCTTTCGGTCATGGGTGAGCCACACGTTCATGGGCCACCCACCGCTCCCGGTCAGCATCTGGACCGCGCTCATGTAGATCGCATCCACGTCGGGCCGCTCCTCGCGGTCGACCTTGATCGCGACGTAGTGCTCGTTGAGGTAGGTCGCGATCTCCGGGTCCTCGAAGGATTCCTCCTCCATGACGTGGCACCAGTGACAGGTCGAGTATCCGACGCTCAGGAAGACCGGCCGGCCGAGTGCCCGCGCCCGGTCGAACGCCTCGTCGCCCCATGGGAACCAGTTGACCGGGTTGTGAGCGTGCTGGAGGAGATACGGGCTCCGTTCGAGGAAGAGACGGTTGGTGTACTTCGGTGACCCATCGGGCCGGACGTGCCGGGTGTGAGGCACGTAGCTGGCCGGGCGCGCCGCCCACGCCTTCTCGAGCGCGGAGACGAGCGACTCAGGGAATGGCTCGGTGCCAGGTAGCGGCTCCCCGAACGACGACGTCCCCGAGGTTGATGCGCCGCCCCGATCGGCCGGTGATGGGGACGCGGCAACGTCGGACGCGAGCGATGGCGACGCCGAGTAGCACGCTACGGCAAGGACCAGCGCGATCGCCCAACGTGGCGAGAGAGTCTTCTCGACCGGCTCGGGCAACGCGATTGTTTTCACGGATCGCGGGGCTCCACATCGAAGCAGGGTCCAAGCCCGCAACCCCAGCAAGCTACGGGCTGGAGAGGACACCGACCAGCGGCGCTAGCGCGTGCCCTTGGCGCAGCACGATATCGGGGTCAGGCTCCCGGCACACGGCGGGCGCCCCTCGCTCGGTCTTCGACTGCGTGATCGGATGGCCGGGGGGGGGGCGGTGAACCGGCAGGAACGCCT
>CAZYWA010000545.1:0-5337 GCA_964650975.1 uncultured bacterium | reverse complement strand
GCGGCGCGGCCGCGCCGCCGCCCTCGCCCGCGTCCGCACGCACATCCGCGAGCACCTGATCGACGTCGAGCAGCGGAACGCCGTCGAGCACCGGCACCCGCACCGCCGCCTCGGCCACCCACGGCGCGCCGCCGACGCGCGCCGCCACCGCCGCGGTCCCCGCCGCCACCACGCCCGCGATCAGCGCCGCGCCCAGGGCCACGGTAAGCGCCGTCGCCCTCCCGGCCATCGGCGCCACGAATCCCCGCATGACCCGCTGATTCAACCACCCGCGCCCGCCCGATCCAACGCGTGCGGTTGACACCCCCTCCCGCACGTCAATATCTTCCGCTGTCTCCGAGTACTACCTTCCCCGGTAGCTCAGTCGGCAGAGCGGGTGGCTGTTAACCACCATGTCGGCGGTTCAAGTCCGTCCCGGGGAGCCAGATTGGACGCAGGCCGTCGGACGAGCGTCCGGCGGCCTGTTCGCGTCGCTCTTCCTCGGCTGAAACCGCAATTAGGTCGAAGGGTTGGCGGAGGGTGACCTCCAGGAGCCCGTCGGCCCATGTCGAGTTCGAGTACAGCGTTTCGAGCACTTGGCGTTTCTTCGCCTGATCCGCCTGCTGGAAGACCTCGTGGGCGTGCTGAGCGAGCTCTAGGATCTGCACCCCGAGCTCGAAGTAGCTGGCCTTCGCCCGCTGGTGGATCTCGATCTCTGTGAGGATCTGGGTCTGCTCGGCCTGCCAGTCGGACTGCTTCCGCTCGAAGAACCCCGGCTCGATTTTCCCATCCACCTTGTCGGTGTAGAGCGCGTCGAGGCGTGCATCGAGACGCCGGTGCGCCTCCTGGAGGTTCGTTGAGATCGGCGAACTCGACGTGGTGTCCGTTCCCCTCCAGCGCGTCGAACAGAGCACTCGCTACTTCAAGGGCGCGATCCAGCGTGCCCTTGGTGACGAAAATGTCGACCACGCGCTTCTTGAGCGGTCTGAGGTAACCGCCGTCCAGCACCTTCGCTTCCGCGAAGTGCTCCCGTGCCCCTGCCAGAACTCCATGCCGCGATGACCGACGCAAGGGACGGGGGGCGGGACCTGGGGATCGAGGCGCAGTGCGTGGAGGTCGGGGCAACCCACTGCCCGGCGCCCACTCCAGCTCAGCGCCCGGCTCTGCCTCTGGGAGGCCGGGCCTCTGCGGTGCCTTGCCGACGCTGAGCTTCATCCAATAGCCCATCGGCGGTCGAGGCACGTTCAAGCGCTCGCACACACGCGCCAGGAAGTTGGCTGACACGTCGTACCGCGCCGCGACCTTGGTCATCGGCTCGGCCCAGACCTCGTCGTAGAGCTGTTCACGTGTCACGCCCATCGCGCCGATCGTACCGGATGAAAGGTGTCGCCCCCTCCGCTGAACGCGCGCCGTCGCCGGGCAGCTCCACGGTGGCGTCCCTACCCGAGCAGAAGGACCGGGATTCCAAACGCGTCGGCTTGGTACAGAGGAAGCCCTTCGGCTAAATATTAGTGCGTACTGTGGCAACCATTCGGAGGACAGGGATATGACTCTTGTCATGCTGTGGATCGAGGACCGTGGCGGGAGGCAGTACCTCAACATCGCGAGCGATAGCCTCCTGACTCAGGCAGGAACAACCAACCGTTGGGAGAACGCGACCAAGGTATTTCAGGTTAGTCCATCGGATGTTTTCATGGCGTACTGCGGTGACAGCCTGCCGGGGCTGCATGCCATCATGCAGGGCACCGCAATCTTGAATAGCAGCGCGACACTCGGCGCACCATCGGGGCCCTCCACTCCGCAAGTGCAGGCCCGAGCTTCGGCGATCAAGAATCATCTGGAAGGCACGCTTCCCGCTGTCCCGAAGGCATGGGGGAAAAACATCGAGCTCGTGATGGCCGGCTGGGACTTCCGAAAGAAGGACTTTCAGGCGTTCCGCCTCAAGCTGGCGAATGGACTTCTGGGCATGGAGAGGATTCCGCTGAGCACGGGGCCGTTTCTCTTCGGGTCGGGTTCCACGGCGGCAAAGAAGCTCTTGAAGGGCAAGGCTCTTACTCGCGAAAACGTGCTGCGGGTGCTTCAGGCGGTGATCCACGATAAGAAACAGCCTGAGGTAGGAGGTACGCCCCAAATGGTCTGCATTCCACACGGCGGGGGTCCGTCTCGCCCGGTTGCGTTCCGACAGCGCCGTAACAGCAGGACCGAGTTCTACCTCTACGGCATCCCCCTCCGCTTCAAGAGTGAGCTCAGGAGGCTGATCTTCCTCGACGGCCACTTCAGACCGACCAGGTACAGCAAGTCGGGTACGCTCAAGCGCGTTACCGAACGCCACCGGTAGTCTGCGGCGAGCTGGCGCCGGCAGGGGCGTGGAGATCCCGTCCCTGACTGTGGGACGCCCTGCGCACGGCGCGTCGAAAGGTCGCGCCACGGCGCGGCGCTCGTCCTGTGTGGGCCGCTGACGGCCATCTACTCGTCGAGGGCAGTCGTGCGAATGCTGCCGGCGGCGACCACCTTGCGGTACCGGGCGGCGGACTCACGGAGCGCGTCCGTGGGCGGCGGCGGATCATCGGCCAAGGCGAGCATCTGGTCGAACGCCTCGGGCGAGACCTCGATCACCGCGCACGGAAAGTTCTCGGTGTACGCCGTCGGCTCGCCCTCGTCGACGCTCTCGACAGGCGACTGAACCGGTTTCGGCTGTGCGGTCATCGGTCATGTCCCTCGGCAGTGGTCATGGTAGCGCGAACGGCTCACCGCGACGCCCTTGGTTCGAGGGCCGGTGGCGATTCCACCACCTCGATCGCCACCGACTCTGCTCGCAACATCGCGAGTTCGAGTGGAACATCCGCGCGGACCGTCCAACGCGTCACTGGAACGCGCCGAGCCCCGGACCCCGCGCAAGAAGCCCAATGATTCCGCTCCACCGCAAGCTGCCAGGCGTTCTAATAACGTCGAGTACGGGGAGCCAGATCGGACGGCTCGTCCCGTCTTGAGCCCGACGGCTTCGCCCCACTCTTCCTCCCGCGAGCCGATGGCGGCGGTGCCTCTGCCGCGCCGCGGGTCCCGCTCGCCGTCGTCGCCTCCGTCCGGCGCACCGTGAAACGGTGGCCACAACGGAGGTAGGCTCGCCCGCGAGGGCGGGCGGCCTCACAGGCCGGCAACCGCCGGTCACGCCCGGGATGCTCGATCGATCATGAGGCAAAGCCGGCGCGCGACGCTCCTTGCGGTGACCGCGTGCCTCGTGGTCAGCGTCCCGCGCGCCACGCGCGGGCAGGTGTGGGAGGTGGACAATCGCCTCCTGACCCAGAGCCCTCCCGTTAGCTACGCGGAATTCGGCGGCAAGGTCGCGATCGGCGATTTCGACAACGACGGCAAGCTCGATCTGGCGGTGTCGGCTTACGGGGATGGGGCCGGATCCGTGACCTTCTATCGCGGCGGTGGATCCGCGCGCACGTTCACGTATTGGGCTTCGAGAGCGGGCACCGGTGGCGACAATCTGGGAAAGGCTCTCGCTGTCGGCGATTTCGACGGCGACGGCCGCGACGAGATCGCCATCGGTGCGCCGGGATACGAGGTCCCTTACGGAGGTGGGACGGTCGCGGCGGGCGCCGTGCTGATCGTGGGCTACGACCCCGGCTGTCAGTGCTTCCTGCTCCAGCAAACCCTGTCCCAGGCCGACACCCCGGGGCAGGCGGTTCCCGAGGCGGGCGACGGGTTCGGAGAATCACTCGCGGTGGGAGACCTGAACGGCGACCAGAAGCCCGATCTCGCGGTGGGCGTTCCGGGGGAGACTGTCGGCGGCAGCTCGTTTTGCGGTGTCGTCCAGGTGTTCTACGGCGGTGGGGTCTCGGGACTGCGCACCGACACGGCGCAGATCGTCATCGCCGGTGCCGGCGGAGTTCTCGGGTCGGCGGGTGAATACGACCAGCTCGGATGGAGCGTTGCGATCGGAGACTTCGACGCGGATGGCTTTGGCGATCTCGCGATGGGCGCCGTGGGACGTAACGCCAACACCGGTGAGGTTCAGGTGCTGCGCGGCTCGGCGGCTGGGCTCACGACCACCGGGCAGCAGCTTCTCTCGCAAACGAGCTTCGGACAGACGGCGACCGTAGGCGACGACTTCGGCTTCTCGCTCGCGGTGGGTCATTTCGACGACGACGGTGGGGCGTTCAGCTGTCAGCTCGGCTTCTGCCATGCGGACCTCGCGATCGGCGTGATCCACAAGAGCGTGAGCGGACAGTCGGACGCCGGCGAAGTGATCGTGGGCTACGGCGGCTCGGGAGGCGTAGGAGCCGGCGGCCACGCGCTGCTGGCACAACTCGGGGGCGGCGTCACCGCCGAACCCGATGACAGCTTCGGCTGGACCCTCGCGGCCGGACGTCTCGATCACCCGAGTGGGGCCGCGACTTACGACGATCTCGCCGTCGGCGTGCCGTATGAGTCGTACTTACCCGGGCTCACCCACGACGGGTTCGTGCAGCTTTTCTTCGGATCCTCGAATGGCGTCGGCGGCGGCCCGCCCCCGCCGTTCCAGGGCTTCGGCGAGGAGCCGGGGTTCAAGGTGTACCCCGGGAGTTCCGACGACCACTGGGGAATCTCCCTCGCCATCGCCGATCTCGACGGCGACGGATGGGGAGACGTGGTCTGCGGCGATGCCGGCCACGACGTCTTCCTCACCCTGGACGCAGGCGCCGTCAACGTGCTGTGGGGCGGCCTCTTCGCCAACGGGTTCGAGAGCGGCACCACCGCCGGCTGGAGCGTCGTGGTCTCGCCCTAGACTAGGTTGCGTCTGCGCCGCGAGGACGCGCTGCGTTCGGACCTCCCTCGAGCCTGCGTCCGCTCACCCGGGAGGGTTGGAGTCCGCTGTAGCGTCGGGAGGAACCGCACGATCGAGATAGAGAAAGGGATAGGCGATGAGCAAGTTCCTTCCCGACAGGTTGAACGCGCCCCAGTAGACCTGATCGACCTGCCCGGTTCCCGGAGCGAGGACCTGCGCGATCGCACCGATGTCCACGGTGGTCCCTGCGGGCAGCGGAAGGGTTTGGAGGACGCTGCCCGGATCGAGCGGACAGGATAGTGCGGCAAGCGTCGATCCCGTCTGATCGAGCGTGGCCGGACACGGCCCATCGATGAACATGTCGGTGTAGTCGAACTCGGGGAACGGGCTCTGGTAGGTGAAATGCGCGGCTTCCAGCTGCAGCGCCGTGTCTGAGCCGGAGAGTGTCAGCTCGGCGGGGACCGAGTAACCCGGACCGATGATCAATGTGGTCGAGTAGTCGCCCGCCCAACGCTGGCAACCCGTCGCACCCACCACCGCCACCGCCAGCAAAGACGACACAACGACCGATCGCACTCGTTCGC
>CAZYWA010000544.1:0-5369 GCA_964650975.1 uncultured bacterium | reverse complement strand
CTGGCGACGCTGTGGGCCGCGGCGCGACAGCGTCGCGACGCGAGCGATGAGCCCTGGAACGCGCGCGCGGCGCCGCTGGCCGGCTACGTGCTCGCGACGATCGCGCCCTTCGTGACGATCGCGGCGGGGCTGGCCCTGCGCGGCTGGATCTCGACCGCGGACCTGGAGGTCTTCCTGACCACCGGATACCGGTGGCTCGATCCCGCGCGGTTGACCGGGTACAAGATCTTCTTGCTCGAGCGAATCGTCGGCCTTGCGCCTCTGGCGCTGGTCCTGGGCGTCTTGGCGCTGGTACGCGACCGTCCCGGCCGGGACGACCGCGCCGATGGGAGCTGGAGCGCCGTGTGGCTGGCGTCGATCGCGTACATCGCGCAGATCGTCGTGTCGGCGGTCGTGGTGACGCAGATGCTGCTGCTCCCCTCGGTGCTGCTCGCGAGCGGCGCCGCGCGGCTGCTGCGCCGCAGCGGATCGCTCGTGACCGCCGGCATCGCCGTGGCCGCGGCGCTGGCGCCGGCGCTCCTCGTCCCCGAGGATCAGAGCGGACGAAACGAGCAGCTGGAGCGGCTGGCCTTCGTGCTCCGGAACGTCCCGGAGAACCGTCCGGTGATCGACGGCCGCTTCGGCACGGAAGCCTTCCGTCCCCTTCCCGGCCGCTTCCAGCAATTCCGGCCCTGGGTCTACCGGCCGTCGGTCTACGCGCGAGAGGAGGCGGCGGTGATCTCGGCGATCGCCAGCGGGCGCGTCGGCGCCGTGATCCGCCATCCGCTCTACGAGTTCATCGACCCGGGCATTCGTGCGCTGATCGAGCGCCACTACGCACCGGCCGGCTCGGAGCACCCCGACGTCTGGTTGCCGAGGCCGCGCCCTCGTCGGGTGACGTGAGCCCGAACGCCGATGGCGCGAGCGGCGGCTCCTGGACATGGAACCCGAGACGCACGTGCCGCGGCGGGTCGACCAGCGCGACGAACCCCACCGGATCCTCCGGAACCTCGACGCGCTCGAGACGAACCGGCGGGTCGCTCTCGAGAGCCGGATCGAAGTGGTAGCGCAGCACGACCCGTCCGCCCTCGGGCTCGAGATCGTCGAGCTCGATTCGATCGAGGGACGAGCTGATTTTTCCCGACCCGGCCACGAATCTCGACGACGGGCTCACCACCTGAAACAGCCTGAACGCGCCGCTGCCGCCGCTCGGCGTCAGCACCTCCGGAACCTTGGCGAGGGCCGCGCGCGACTCGTCGCTCCACGCCAGCACGGCACCCACCGCGTAACGATCGAAAACCTCACGTAGCTCGGCCACGTTCCACGATGCGATGGGGCGATCCTCGAGCTCGTGGCTCTCGAAGCGCACGGTCTCGTGGCGGATGAACGGCTTGCCGATCTCGGCGCCGTTCAAGAGCTCGAGACCGGTGAGCTCCGGAAGCATCGACGGGAGATGCGTCCCGAAATAATGGTGGCCGGGATCGGCCAGGTTCTCGAGCCAAGAGCCGTGCGGGTATTCCCAGCCCGAGTTCTCGAGCAGCAGGCGGCGATCGGGATCGGCCCGCGTCGCGAGCAGGCTCACCAGCTCACGTGCTTCCTTCGTGAGGCCGGAATGGAGCGGAATCTTCGGGTTGCTCGGGCAGAGCGCCAGCAACAGCGCGGCGAGAATCGGACTCGCCCACGGTCCGATCCTGCGGCAGCGGTCGGCCCAGACGCCGTCGCCTTCGGCCAGGCCGATCGACGCGAGCAACGTGAGCGCCAGGGTCGCCGGCACCACGAACCGGTAGGGCTCGGTCCATGCGGTGACCTTCCACAGGTATCCGCCGAACGAAAACGCGAGTGGCAGAGCGACCAGCGTGCCGAGCAGCAGCCGGGTTCCCTCGGGACGGGCCCGCGTGCCGAGCCTGCGGAAGCCCATCACGGCCAGACCGTAGAGCACCAGCAACACCGGAAGGCCGGTTGGGTAGACCAGCGTGAACGCCGTGAACGTCGCGTCGAGCACTTCCACGGTTCCGCTGCCGTACGAATCGGCGATTTCCCGCCGCGCCACGAACGGCCACAGCCAGTAGAGGTTGAGGACGGTGGCCACGAGCGGCGCCGCGACCGTCCCGAGCAGCCGTCGACGATCGAGGCGACCCGCGCGCACCACCACCCACGGGATCGCGAAGCCCAGCACCACGCTCGCGCCGACCTCGTGCACGGTCGCGATGGCCGCGGCTCCGAGCGCGATGACCACCCCGTCCCGCGTCGATCCAGAGACCAGGAATCGGCGATAGGCCGCGGCGGTGGCGATCGCCATCGCCGATGCCGCCAGCCACATCGCGTTGCCGGTGAGCGGGAACGAGAACGGGAGGCCGGTCCAGACCACCGGCAAAGCCACCAGCGGTACCCACGACGCCGCGGCCTCCAGTCCAGCGGCTCGCGCGGCCCATGCGAGGATCGGCAGCGACGACGCGGTGAGCAGCACGCACATCACGTTGAACGCCCGCGCGTAGCCGATGTGGGCACCGAAGAGCGCCAGAGCGAGCTGGAAGACGTGACCACCGGCGGGCAGATGGCGGCACTCGGGAAAACCCGCGGCGAAGCCCGGGTCGTACCCGGTCAGCCACCCGCGCTCGAGCAACCGCGCCTGCGTGAGCGCGAAGCGGAAGCGGGTCGGGAAATCGTCGGCGAACCAAGGCGCGTCGCGGACCATGTCACGGGGCGGGAAGACCGCGAGCAGCAGGGTCACGTGGGCCGCATAGGCGAGTGCCAGCGCCCAGCGCGGCGCCGTCCGTGGCGTGGATGCGACCGATGGAGAAGGCGACGCCGCCATCACGGTGCGGCCGGGTGACCTGCGGCGAGGTCCGGGCACGGCCGGCACGCGAGTCTCGTCTTGCTCTCCCGCGCCGGATTCGCGAGCCTCACGCCGTGCCGCCACCCACCGGTTTGTCGCTGGTCGTGCCGCTCTATCGCGACGCATCGACCGTCGAGCCGCTCGTCCAGGATGCGATCGAGTCGCTGGCTCCGCTTGGCCTGCCTTACGAGATCGTGCTCGTCGACGACGGCTCGCCCGACGACTCGGGCGCTCGCGCGCGCGACGCCGCCGCGCGATTCGCCGTGGTGAGAGCGCTCGCCCACGAACGCAACCGGGGACTCGCCGCGGCACTCTCGACGGGAATCCTGGCCGCGCGCCATTCGCACGTGCTCTACACCGACGGCGATCATTCGTATCCGTTGTCCGACGCGCCCCGGTTCGTGGCGGCCCTGGGATCCGCCGACGTGGTGGTGGGCATCCGTCCGCCGGGCTCCCGCCCCTGGACCCGGCGGGTACTGACGTCGCTCTGGTCCATCGCGATGCGTGCCTGCTTCGAGCTCGCGCTCCAGGATGTGAACTGCTCGTTCAAGCTTTTTCCGCGCAGCGTGCTCGACGGCCGGCCTCTCGATTCCAGCCACGGTTTCGCCGACGCCGAGATCTTGCTGCGCGCCCGCGAGCGAGGCCTGCGTCTCGGAGAAATCCCGGTCACGCTGCGCACCGGCCCATCGCGGCCGTCGAACTTCCTGAAGCCGCGGCTGATGGCAGCGACCGCACGAGAGGCCGTGGTGGCTTGGCGCGAGCGTTCGCGCTCACGGGTCGGTCATCCCGCGGCCTCGCGCGACTCCTGAGGACCACGCTCGCCGGGTCGGCGGCGCAACGCGGTTTGCGCTCAGCACCCAGCCAGCACCACGTCCGCGCCGACCGGCCGCAGCGTCGCCGGAGCCAGCGAGAACCCCAGACGCCGCCGCGCGAACTTCGCGAGGTGGTGAAGGTAGTGCCGGAGATAAGCGCGCTCCTCGTAGCGGTCGAGCCCGAGTCCGGCCAGCATGTCGGCCGCGTACGCGAGCGCCTGAGTGACCGCCGGAGGCAGCTTGCGGAAGACTCGGGGACCGATTCGCCCCCGCCAGCGCGCCGGAAGCAGCGGCAGAAGCCGGAAGATCAGATCGTAGGCCCGGAAGTCGCGCTCGCGCTCGGCACCGGCGACGAGCGCCACCGCGTTGCGCATCAGGGGCAGATACCCGTCGTTGAAGGCCTCGGCGTCGGCCTCGCTGACGATGCCGCTGGCGACCGCTTCGCGAAGCATCACGGTTCCCGGGAAGTACGTGGCCCAGAAGGTGGAGACTCGCGAGGGAGCGTGGGCGGCGTAGATCTGTCGCGCGCGCTCCTGCGCGTCCTCCGGCTCGCCCGGAAGACCCAGGATGTGGTCCACCTGCACGTGAAGGCGCTGGCGGCGCAGCGCATCGATCGCGCGCGACACGTGGGTCATCGTCTCGTGGCGCTTGAGGGTGCGGCTCTTGAACTCGTCGTCGATGGTCTGGACGCCCATCTGCACCCACACGCAGCCGGCTTCCGCGAGCCAGCGGGCGATGTCGGCGTCCACGTATCGAGGATGAACCAGACAGCGGAACGGCGCGCCGATCTCGCGGCGGTAGCGCGCGAGAAACGGACGCAGCCACTCCTTGTCGACGGTGAACACGTCGTCCTGGAAATCGATGAAGCGCAACCGGCCGTAGCGGCGCTTCGCGGCCACCAGCTCGCCCATCATGTGCTCGACGCCGCGCTGCCGCACGTAGCGTCCCGAACCCCTTCCGGGAAGCTCGGCGAAGAAGCTGTTGAAGCAGAACGTGCACCGATAGGGACACCCACGTGATGCCATGGTGAGGTAGGGATCGACCACACGGAGATGGTCCTCCCAGAGCGTCTTTTCGAAGAACGGCAGCCGGTCGAGATCCTGGATGAAGGCCGCACGGGGGCCGAAGACGGTCTGACCTTCCCGGCCCTTGAAGGCGAGGTTCGGGATGGGGCTCGTGGGCCCACCGCGCTCGAGCGCCCGTAGCCACGCGGGAAACGCCTCGTCGCCCTCGCCGATGCACACGCAATCCACTTCTTCCCGAGCGAGCACGCGCTCGGGAAGGGCCGAGGGATGCACACCGCCGAACGCGACCTTGAGTGCGGGCAGCCGTTGCTTCGCCTCGCGTGCGATTCCGAGCATCCACTGGTACGAGCCGGTGAGCACGCTGCACGCCAGGACGTCGGGCCGCTGCTCGACCACGGCCGCGACCGCGGCGGCGCGATCGTCGACCCAGCGGGCGAGCGCCGGGATGCCGAAGTAGCGATCGTCGAAGAGCGCCGCGCTGAATGCGAGACCCACCTGATGTCCATCGCGACGCGCCAGCGCCGCGAGCAAGCTCACCGAGAGCTGCTCGGAGCCGAGCGCCACGAACGTGACCTTCATGGATGGGTCCGTCGCGGACGCCAGCTTGCGCCGCCGCTCGTGGGCTCGCCGGTCGAGAGGGCTACCGCGGTGTGCGAGGTCGGCAAAGGAATGACGAAGTTCGCGGGGGTGCTGGAAGAGTAGCAAGCGGCTCGCGAG
>CAZYWA010000543.1:0-5396 GCA_964650975.1 uncultured bacterium | reverse complement strand
AACGTCTTCCCGTCGAAGGGCGAGTCGACCGCGCCCATCGAGGTGGCCGACCTGGTGAGCGCCAGCCCATCGCTGATCCTGCTTTCCAGCGATCCCTTCCGGTTCCGCACCAAGCACCGCGACGAGGTGCTGGAGGTCGCCGAGATCCCGGCGTGCCGCGCCGGGCAGGTGCACCTGGTCGACGGCGCACACGTGCTCTCGCCGGGCTCGCGCATGCGCCGCGCCTTCTCGCACATGCGCGAGCTGCTCGACCGCCATCCCGCGACGTGATTGCCTCGGGGGGCTTTGCAAGCGCCCCGCCCCGTCCGGAGGGAATCCGACCGGGGCCCCACCCCCGAGTCGGCTCGCGTTGCTCGCCACGCGCCTAGGGCGCGTGGCTCTTTCAGCAGCCTGCCTCCGCCCCGGCTGACCTTCCGGCCTTACGCCAGCCGCTGGGGCTGGAACGCCAGCAGCTTGGGGCCGAACTTGGCGCCGAACGCGACCCGCATGTGGCCGCGGTCGACCATGTTCACCACCCGCCCCATGCCGAAGAGCGGATGGAACAGCAGCTCGCCCGGCTGGTAGCTCAGATCCCGTGAATACACCCGGAAGTCGCGCAGGTAGGGGTGCGCGAAGCGCACCTTGGCGTGCTCGGGCCGCGCGTTGATCTCGGGGTGGAACTGGCTTTCCTTCTGGATCAGGTCCTTCAAGCGGTCCTTGCGGCGGACCATCTGCACGACGCGGTCCTGCCACTCGATCTTGGCGTCGCGCCGCGCCGCGTGCACCCGCGCCTTGACCTTGGCGGTGTAGGAGCGCAGCGCTCGCTCGAAGCGCAGCACCATCTCCTGCGCTTCCACGATCTTGGCCCCCTGCACCAGGGCGCGGCAGCGCTTCTCGGTGCGGTCGATCAGGAAGTCGATGGCGGCGTCGGACGCGGGGCCGAGCGAGCCGAAGTAGCGGCGGCACGCGTTGTAGATCGGACGGCTGACCGTCTTGAGGTCGGCGTCGCCCGACACCAGGAACTCGACCAGATGCTCGAGCAGCTGCTCGCGGTCGAGGTAGAGCGTCTCGGAGCGGGTGCGCTCGCGGATCACCGCTTCCCACTCGCTGGTGCCGACCATCTTGAGCAGCACTTCCTCGCGCTCGCCGTGCTCGCGCAGGATGTCGACCATTCGCTTGAACCGGCTGCGCGGGAAGCACTGGATCTGCCCGTTGGCGTAGGCCTTGAGCGTGCGCGGGTTGAGATCGAGGGCGCGCGCCGCCTGGCTGCGGTTGGGGAAGGCCTCGGTGAAGTGCTGGATCAGCCGGCGGATGCCGGGTGTGATCTCGAACATCACGTTGTCGATCTGGCCGCCGTTCTTGGAACGGATCTCGACGGGCCAGCGATCCAGCCCGGTGCGCCCGAAGGTTTCGAGGATCTGCTTTCGCGGGACGCGGCGCTGGATCTCACTCGTCATCGACAAGTAGATCGGGTACGCCATGTTGGTGCTCTCGGTGGCGTACTTGGCGATCGTGTCCTTCCCGACGCCCACCGCCCTGCCGGCATCCCGGTAGTTGGGGAAGAGCGAGATGTAGAAGTGGAAGACCTTGCGCAGTCGGTCGTCGATGACGACCACGCGGTCATCCGCTTGCTTGGATCGGCTCGGTTTCGGCTTGGCCCCATGCATCGCTGATCTCATCCCGGTTGGTGGCAGTGCACACGATCGCGTGGGTGGGACACACGGCGACGCAGGCACCGCAGTCGAGGCACGCGTTGGAACGAATCACGTACTTGCGGGCGCCGGAGGAGATTGCCCCGACCGGGCACTCCCGCGGGCACGCGTCGCATCGAATGCAGTCGTCCGTGATTTCGTGAAACATCCTGCCTCGGTTCAGCCCGGAGCCAGGCTACCCGGTCCTGGCTCGCTTCGAGCACTCGGTTCATGGGATGCCCGCTCGTTGCACGGCGTGCACACCCCGTAGAAGACCACGACATTGCCGCGCGGTCGCCGTCCGCCGAAGAGCGGGATCGCGATGCCCGGTTCGATGCTCGACTCCGCCAGGTCGACGTCCTCCAGCCTTCCGCAGCTGGTACAGGTGGCGTGGTGATGTGGGTCGGTCCGGTGATCGAACCGGGCCCGCTCCCGCCCCAGATGCACCAGGGCGACCTCACCTCTCTCGGCCAGGGTCTCGAGGGTCCGATAGACGGTGGTCAGCGACAGCGACGGGAAGTCGCTTCGCACCGCGCGGAAGACCTCCTCTGCGGACGGATGGTTGGCCAGCCGTCGCAGCGCGCCCAGGATGGCGACTCGCTGCGGCGTGATGCGAAGACCACGTTCCCTCAGGGCGTCGGTGACGGGGCCAGTCGAGCTCATCGAACACAAGTGCGACGACAACGGTTGTTTTTTGAGAATGATTTTCGATGCTACAGACGCCCCTTCGGAATTGTCAAGGCGACGACCGGCGAATTCTAGCGCGCAAACCTGAGCTCAGTCGGCGGGGACTCGAAGCACCTGGTTGGGCTGAATGAGCTGCCCACGCAAGCGGTTTTCCTTCTTGAGCTCCGCTACCGTGGTCCCGTAACGAGCAGCGATTTCATTGAGTGTCTCGCCTCTTCGTACCTTGTGGGTGACCGGCTTGTGAGTTGACGATGGCGCCGCCAGCGGCCGCGCGGCCGGTGGCGGAGCGGGAGGGCGTCCGGTTGCGGAGCCGATCGCTGTCTCGGGCACGACAGGCGAAGTGCGAGTCGTGTCTGGCAAATTGCCAGACAACCTTAGGGTTTGGCCTGGGCGGAGCGACGAGGCATCTCGAATGCCATTGGCGGCCTCCAGGTCGGTGACACTCACATTGTTCGCGCTTGCGATCTCGAACAGGGTGTCGCCCGCCTTCACCACGTGGACCGCTGGCGCAGCGACGGCTGCTGCATCGGCGGGCCGAGTCGGCGCCGGCGCGCTCGACGCGGCGCCACTCTTCGCGACCAGCCGAGGCGCATCGGGAGGGCTCGCTGGCTTCGGTGGCGGTGCGGCATCGTCGTCGTCGTCGAGCGCAGCGTCGGCCGGCGCGGCTGGAACGCGGAGCCGCTGGCCCGCCTTGAGCGTGGCCGACGGGGAGAGGCCGTTGGCGGCCAGCAAGGATCCCGTGGTGATTCCATACCGCGAGGCGATCGCCGCCGCGGTCTCGCCCTTCGCGACCTGATGGCTGCGCGGCCGTCCCTGCGCGGTGGTCGATCCAGCGGCCGGTGTGTTGTTGAGAGCCGTCTGGAACGTCGCGCGCGCTCCCGCGGGAACCCGCAACCGGTATCCGGCTGGGAGCGGCAGCCGTCCGGCGATCACCTGGGGAGTGAGCCCCAGATTGAGATCCTCGAGCGTGTCCATGTCGGTGGCGGTTCGCTGCGCGAGCACCCGGATCGACACCGGCCGGCCCACCACCAGCTCGTCGAACCCGAGCGGCGGATCTGGCTCGGTGGTCGGGAAATAGACCGAGCGGCTTGCGTAGACCGACACCGCGGCCAGGAACTCGGAGTAGAAGTTCCGGGACGCGAAGCCGAACGACGGCGAGTCGTAGTTCCAGGCGATCACGCCCAGGTCCTTGGTGCCGAGCTGGCTGGCGGCCCGCGCCATGCCGGCCGCACCGTGGTTGTACGCGGTGAGCGCCAGCGGCCAGGTCTGCAACAGGTCGTAGTTGTCGCCGAGCAGCCGTGCCGCGCCGTCGCTGGCGGCGAACGGATCCCAGCGCTCGTCGAGCTCGCGGCGCATGCGCAGGTAGTTGCGCGCGGTGCCCGGCATGAACTGCCAGATGCCGCCGGCGCCCACCTTGGAGCGCGCCCGGTCCTGGAACATCGATTCCACGAACGGCAGCCGGGTGAGCTCGACCGGCAGACCGCGTGCGCGGAAGATCCGCTCCAGCGTCGGCATGTAGCGACCCGAGCGCCGGATCGCCGCCTCCATCCGGTCCTTGAGGCCGGCCTGCGAGTGGATGCGATCGATCGCGGCGGTGTACTTGCTCTCGCCGCCCGGGATGTTGCGGAACATCGCCTCCACTTCCCGCCGCTCGGCGGGGCTGGTCTCGTGAGGCCCGCTGGTTTGTGCCAGGTCGCGGAGGATTTCCTCGTAGGTGTGCATCGCCTTGCGGATCGAGTCGGAGCGGACGTCGTCTTTGTAGCGATCGGACACGTCCTGGCGATCGAGCTCCGAGAAGTCGAGCGAGGTGTAGACGACGTTCATGTAGAGGTTGTCGTGGATGACCACCTCGTGACTCGTGTATTTGCTGTAGATGTCGGTCCAGAAAAGGACGTTCGCCTCGAGCTGCGGAGGCAGGGGGAACTTCTCCGGATCGACCGGCGGGGAGGGCGGGGCGGCGAGCGCCCGGGTCGCGAGGCCGGCGAAGAGGAGTGCCGCTGTCGCGCCACGGCGGAGTGCCCGCGCAGCGACGGCGCGCAGCCGCGACGGCTGTGCCGGACGGCCGCCACGCGGTCGCGAAGAGGAGAACAACGAAACGGAGAAGGCCAAGTTCACCGGACGTGAATGCGGTAGCGAGCAACGTACCAACGCTTCCGATCCGAGTCAAAACCACCCTGAAAAGGGGCGGAGGCACCGCGAAAGCGGCGCCCCCCACCGCGCATTCGATCGCCGTGTGGCGGGCCGCACCTCCGCGCGGCCGGCGGGAGCGAGCGAACCGCGACACGGCCCGCGGCGCGCCGCTATCGGCCCGCTCGGAGGGCGCGTGATATAAGGTCCGATCGGCGCGGTTCCACTCGCCGCCGCGCGCGTCTCGCCGCGAGCCAGCCCCCTCTCGACCTCACCGGGCGTCCTGCCGTGATCGAGCTGCCGTGATCAAAGAGCACGAGTCGCTGCTGCGCGGCGCCCACATGGTGCTCGACGCGCTGCTCCTGGGCCTGGTGTTCGCCTGGGTCTACGCCACCCAGAACACCATTCGCCTCGAGTTCCTGGCACCGCGCGTCCCGGCGCTCTTGCCGTTCACGGCCTACCGCTGGGTGATGATCACCGCGACCATCACCTGGGTGATCGTGCTGCACGTGACCAGCGGGTACTACTCGTACCGTTCGTCGTCGTTCGCGTCGCAGGTGTGGACGGTGGTGCGATCCGGGATCATCGTCGCGGCGATCCTGGGCTTCACCATCTTCGCGCTCAAGGATCACGGGGTGAGCCGCAGCCTGATCCTCACCTTCGTGGCGGTCGGTGTGGTGGCGCTCACCGCGGAGCGAGTGGTGGTGAGCCGGGTCCTCGCGCTGATCCGCATCCGGCGCTTCAATCAGCGCTACGTGCTGGTGGTGGGCGCCGGCGCCCAGGCCCGCGAGCTGGTGTCGTCGGTGGAGGCGCATCCGGCCCGCGGTTACCAGATCGTCGGCTGCCTGGCCGATTCCGGGGAGCTGGTGGCCGAGGGGCTCGACGTGCTGGGCGGTGTCGAGGATCTGGAGG
>CAZYWA010000542.1:0-5397 GCA_964650975.1 uncultured bacterium | reverse complement strand
CGATTTCTACACTCCCGCCGTCGAGTACCCCTCGATCCCCCTCGATCCGCGCTTCACCAACATCCTCACGTTTCGCATGGAGCCGATGGCTCCGCCCACCCGCAGCGCCATCCGCACCAACGGCCCGCTGGTCGTGTTCAGCGACGACCTCGACGCGGTGGTCTTCTCGCCCGTCGACCATCCGTTCGAGACGCTGGTGTGGCTCGAAGGAGGCGCCCTTCACTCGGGAATCGAGGGCGAGATCGGCGAGATCCCGTCGGGATTCCACCACGATTTCCTGCTGGTGCGAGGCCACGGCATCAACGCCACGATGGAACGCTGGGGCGCCGCGCTGCGCAAGCGCCTCGGCCGAGCGGTTCCCGATCGTTACGCCGATCCCGGTCTTGCGAACCTCGGCTACTGGACCGACAACGGCGCCATTTACTACTACGCGACCGCACCGGGCCTCGACGAAGAGGACACCCTGCTCTCCGTCGCGAACGACGCCCGCTCGCGCCACATCCCGTTCCGCTACATGCAGCTCGATTCGTGGTGGTACTTCAAGGATCCGCCACGCGGCGGGCTGATCTCGTGGCAGCCGCAGCCGTGGATGTTCCCCGACGGACTGAGCGCGTTCCAGGCGCGCCTCGGGCTGCCGCTGGTGCTCCACAACCGCTGGTTCGCGCCCGACAACGATTACGCCCAGCAATACGAGTTCGTGCGCGGCGGTGGAAACCCCGACATGGATTTTCCCACCGGGCGCGGAGTCTTCGACGAATTCATGGCCAGTGCCAGGAGCTGGAGCGCCGTCACCTACGAGCAGGACTGGCTCATGGCGCAGTTCTGGGGTGTGCCCTGGCTGCGTCAGGCGCTGGGCCGCGCCGAGGACTGGATGACGAATCTCACCGGCGCCGCGAGCGACGCGGGGCTCACGGTGCAGCTCTGCATGCCCGGTCCGGGCCACTTTCTCGACGTGGGGCACCATCCGGCCGTGACCAGCGCGCGAGTTTCGATCGATTACATGGCCGGCGCGCCCAAGACCCTGTACTGGCCGCAGTTCCACACCACCAGCCTGCTCGCGTGGGCGGTCGGTGTGTGGCCGTTCAAGGACAACTTCCTGAGCGCACCCGACCAGCGCGATCTCCTCGACGAGCACCAGAACGTCCAGGAAGCGCTGGTGAGCACCCTCAGCGCGGGTCTCGTGGGACCGAGCGACGGCGTCGGCGCCGCCGACGCCACGTTGCTCGCGCGCACCTGTCGCGCGGACGGGTTGCTGCTCAAGCCCGACAAGCCGGCGACACCCATCGACGCGATGTTCCTGCCGCACACGCGCCCCTACACGGTGAGCACCTACTCGAAGCGAGACGGCGTCGGCACGTGGACCTACCTCGCCGCGTACGCGCTGTGGCGCGGCGACGACGTGTGGCGCCTGCTCGACGGTGTCTTCGCGGCGATCGAGTACGACGAGCCGCTCGACGACATGTTCGTGCTCCCGGAGACGATCACGAACTGGAGCGTCGATCTGACCGCGGATCTCGGCATCGGCGCTCCGGTCGTCGCGTACGACTGGCGTAGTGGCCGGGCGCAGCTCGCCTCGCGTACGGTCGATCTCGCGCCGCTCGGCAAACCGTTCGATTACGACTTCGTCGTGCTGGCGCCGGTCCTCGAGAACGGTCTGGCGCTGATCGGCGAGCCCGCGAAGTTCGTGACACTCGCCGACAAGCGCTTCCGCGACGTCCGCACCACCACGGACTCGATCGAGGTGACCCTCGACGGCGCCCCGGGCGAACCGGTCACCTTGCTCGCTTACGACACGCGATCTGAGCGGCTCCTTCCAGAAGCCCACGCGACCCTCGGCGCGAACGGAACCGCTGAGGTGACGCTCGCCCGCTGAGCCGCCCAACCGCGGAGTTTTGCGATTCGAGGCCCATTCGCCCTCTCGCGCGCGAGAGCCCCCTTGGACGCCCACCGGTCCCTCGGTGGGCCGCGATCGATCGCGCGCGTGCCTCACCACGCGTGAAAGCGCGTGAGCCCGATCCAGAGCGCGGCGAGGCCGAACGGGATGCCGGCGCCGGTCCAGCGGATGCGGCGGCTCAGGCGGCGCACCTCGGCCGGGTCGGCGATCGCGTTGTGGCGCAGCACCACCAGGAAGACGCAGTAGGCGTTGAGCGTGAGCGCGGTGAAGGCGCAGCCCAGCTTGACGGCGAGCGCCTGCGAGAGCCCGCCCGTGCGCCCGAGCAGCATCGAGCCGGTCGCGACGATCGTGATCAAGAGCGGCACCTCGATCAGCACGTCGATCCAGAAGTGGAGCCGCGACGCTTGCGCGTGGCCCGCGTCGTCGCGCGCGGCGATCTCCACGATCAGCTCGGCGAGCACCACGCCGCCCCAGGTGGCGAGTGCCCACAGATGAGCCAGGCGCAGCGGTTCCATGCGGACCCGGCTGGACGTCGGCCAATCAGCGCGCCGCGCCGCGCGCCAGCTCGCGCAGCGGATCGCCGAACTTGGCGCGGTAATCGGCCTGCGAGCGGCGGATCACCTCGTGCGCCTCCAGGCGGTCGTAGACGTGGGTGATCTCGACGCGCCGCTCGCCGCTGCCAGGCGCGTCCTTGTAGGTGAGGAAATAGTGACGCAGCCGGTCCACCAGGGCACTCGGGCAGTCGGCGATGTCCTTCCACACGCCGAACACCGCATCGTTCTCCATCACGGCGATGATCTTGTCGTCCGCCTCATCCTTGTCGACCATCCGCAGCCCACCGATCGGCACGGCCTGCAGCAGGATGTCGCCGCGCGGGATCACCTTCTCCGCCAGCACGCATATGTCGAGCGGATCGCCGTCACCCGCGATTCCGGGGCGGCGGATGCGATCCGCGCACAGCGCACCCACCAGATCGCCGCAGTAGGTCTGCGGCACGAAGCCGTAGAGCGACGGGCAGACGTTCGAGAACTTCTGCGGCCGGTCGACCTTGAGGATGCCGGTCGCCTTGTCGACCTCGTACTTCACGGTGTCGGCTTGCACGATCTCGACGTAGGTCGTGACCACCTCGGGGGCGCGCGCGCCGATCGCGACCCCGTGCCAGGGATGCGCGCGGAACACCAGGCTCGAGAGCGGCGCGGTCCGCGGCGAGCTCGCGTCGATCATGGAGCGCCGGTGAGCTCCACGTCCGCCATCTGGATCGCCATGCCGTGGTCGACGACGATCGCGACCTCGGGATGGCTGGCCGCGAGCTCGTCTGCGCTGATTCGCTCGGCCACCACCTGACCGTCGGTGCCGACGATCGAGAAGTACCGGCCCAGCTCGCCAGCGAAGACCGTGATGCGCCCCGAGCGGGTGTCGAGGTGGACGATCGCGCGCGCCGCGGCGCGATCGACGGCCGGATCGCGCTTGGCCGGCTGCTGCGCGTCGTTGCCGGCGGTGGCCGGCTGCGGCCCCAGCAGCAGTGCTACAGCCGCGGCGCTCGAAGCCAAGACTCGCTGCACCGAAACTCGCGGAACGACCATCGTGCACCTCCCGTGCGGGCTCGCCGGAGTGGGCGGCCGCACCGCTCCCGATCCTACGCCCGTAGCGGCCGCGGATGAAGCCGCTCGCTAGGCGCCGATGAAGGCGCCGCCGCACACCCTGAGCACGCTGCCCGTGAGGCCTTGCGAGACCGGCATGGCGAGGAACGTGAGTGCCTGGCCGACGTCTTCGGGCAAGCCGCCCTGAGCCAGGCTCGAGAGCCGTCGCCCGGCCTCGCGGATCGCGAACGGGATCGCCGCGGTGAGGCGCGTCTCGATGAAGCCAGGCGCGATGGCGTTGACCGTGATTCCGCGCGCCGCGAGTGCCGGCGCCAGCGCCGTCACGAAACCGATGATCCCGGCCTTGGAAGCGCTGTAGTTGGTCTGGCCCACGTTCCCCGCGATCCCCGCCACGGACGAGAGACAGATGATGCGACCGCCGTCGTGGATGAGATCCGGGAGCAACGCGTCGGTGATTCGCACCACCGAGCCCAGGTTGATGTCGATGGCCTGGTTCCAGAGCTCCGGGCTCATGCGCGCGAGGGTCTTGTCTCGAGTGACGCCGGCGTTGTGGATCACGGCGTGCACCGCGCCGTATTCCTTGCGCACGTGGTCGGCGATGATCGCCGGCGCGGCGGGATCGGTGACGTCGACGGAGAGCGGCACGCCGCCCACCGCGCGCATCACCTCGCCGAGCGGACCGGCGTCCCCCGGGCGATCGATCCCCACCACCCGCGCGCCTTCGCGCGAGAGCAGCTCCGCCGTGGCCGCGCCGATGCCGCGCGCCGCTCCCGTGAGCAGCACCACCTGTCCGGCGAGCGATCGCGCGTAGCTCGCGGGATTGCCGTTGCCCCCGCGACGCACGCCGGCGGCCGCCGTGAGCCGGATTCGCGCGCCGCTCACGAACGCCGCCCGAGGCGAGAGCAGGAAGGCGAGTAACCCATCGAGCTGCGCCTCCGCACCGGCCTCCACGAAGACGCACGCCGCGGTGGAGCCGTTGCGGCCGATTTCCTTGCCGACACTGCGCACGAAACCTTCGAGAGCCGCCTGCGCCGCCGCTCGCGCTGCGGAAGCTTGCTGCTCGGGTGGACGTCCGAGCACCACGACCCGCCCGCAGCGGCCGAGCTTCGCCACCCAGGGATGGGCGAAGTCGTAGAGCGCTCGAAGTGCGGCCGGATCGCTGGCACCGCTGGCGTCGAACACCAGCGCCTGCATCGTCACGGCTTCGGGAAGGGCCGTCGGCACGAAGAACCGCGCCGGGCGCGCGTGCTTCTGGCCAGCCGCGCGAAACACCGCCGCAAGCTCGTCGTCGCCGGTCACGACGCTGACCGAGGCGCCCGCGGCACCGAGGGCGTCGGCCAGCGCCGCCGCGAGCGTGCCGCCGGGCGCCGCCGAAACCGCCACCGAGCGTCCGTCGAGGGGACGCTCCTCCCAGGCACCGCTCGAACGCTCGAGCCTCTGCGGAATGGGGATCGGGAGCCCGAGACTCTTGATCACGGTACGGGCGAAGGGGTTGGCGCCCAGCTCGATCAGTCGGTCAGCCATCTGCATCTCCTCTGGACCCTGTGAAGCAATCGTCCGCCAGGCGCTGTCGAACCGTGATTCCGGTGGGCGCGTTGCCGCGCCGCCCCGGTGCAACTCAGCTCGGTCGGGCGAAGCTTCCCACCAGGTACGCCGGGCTCCCCGCGGCGTCTCCCACGAACACCTCGCCCCCGCGAACGTTCCCGGTCTGGCTCACCACGTAAAGCCCGACGTTGGCCGGCAAGACCAGCGGTTTGGTGAAGCGCGCGTCGAAGCTGGCGATGGCACGGGGATCACCGCCCAGCTCCTCCTTCACGACGCCTTCCCACGCCCGCGCCAGGGTCGCGAACCCGTGCAAGATCGTGCTCTTGAAGCCGAACGCGCGGGCGTAGGGGCGGATCC
>CAZYWA010000541.1:0-5411 GCA_964650975.1 uncultured bacterium | reverse complement strand
TGGATGAGCCGTTCGAGCTTCGCGCCGGTCGGCGGCACCCAGTCCGCCCACGACCTCCGGCTCTTGTTCGCTGTGTAGTGCTGCGCCGCGAGCGCCAGCGCGATGACGCAGTCGTCGTGCATCCCGTGCGGCGCCGAGTAGCGGACGCCGGTCCGCTCGCGATGGAATTCGCGGAGGAGGGACTTCGCGTTCAAGACCTGGATGCTCGGCTGCCCGGGCGGGCCGATCGCCGAGTAACGCGCCGCAGGTCGGGCGCGAGCGTTTCTCGGCCGGTCGCGGCTCCCAAGTCGTGCCCGGCCGACTCGCGGTCTATCCTGTCAATGCGGGTTCGACCGAAGCGGGTTCGACTGAACGGAGGATCGACCTTGCCGGTGCGAGCACCGATCCGGGCAGCATCTCATTCACCTTCGACGAGAGCGATGGCACCTCACCAATGCTCTTCGCGTTGAACCCGGTTCCGGCGGCGGTGAACCAGACCGGTTTCTGGGACACAGATAACGACGGCGTCTGGAATACGGTGTCCGCGAGCGGTTTCAAGGATTCGTTCCCGTGTAGCTGCGCGCCGGATCTCCCCGAGGGTTGCACGAAGGATTGCGATGACAACTGCCCCAATGTAGCCAACGCGAATCAACTCGACAGCGACGGGGATGGCGTTGGTGACGCGTGCGACCCTGACCCCAACTCCTACGATCCGCCGCCGACGATTTGTGCCACCATGGTCCGAGGCGGTGCCGGCTTCCCCGGCATCGCCATTTACGTCCTGTTCCCAGTGCTTTTCGCCGCCACCGTCCGTCGATCGCGGCACATGCGTGCCGAACGTACTCACGAAGATGTCTTGGCGCGGATCAGGTTGAATCGCGCGGAGGAGGAAGGCTGATGCGAGGAGCGACCGCTGTCAGAGGTGTCATCGCGCTGTTGGTAGGGGTACTGCAACCGCTGCGAGTCGGAGCCACCTGCCGGCTGATCTTACCGACCGATCCGGATGGGCAGGCCGACGCGATCATCGTGGATGGCTGCAATCTGATCGTTCGGAACGGATCAGGCTCCACGTCCGTGACCAACGGTCTCGGAAACATCATCATCGGGTACAACGAGCCCCGTCCCGACACGACCACAGCCGATCGGGGAGGATCCCACAACCTCGTCGTGGGTGTGCGCCACCACTACCCTTCGTACGGCGGTGCGGTCCTCGGCCGGCAGAACACGGTGAGCGGCCCATTCGCGACCGTCGCCGGTGGCGGACAGAATACGGCCAGTGGCAATCGAGCGGTCGTGACCGGCGGCAAGAGCAACGTCGCCAGCGGCGACTATGCGTCCGTGAGCGGTGGCGATCAGAACGTCGCCAGCGCCACCTATGCGAGTGTCAGCGCTGGCGCTGGCAATCAGGCGTCCGGGGTGGAATCGAGCGTGAGCGGCGGGTCGAGTAACGTTTCGAGCGGAGACGTGGCATCCATCGCGGGCGGGATCGAGAACGAGGCGTCCGGCACCGGAGCGACGGCCACGGGAGGCGTCTACAACGCCGCAAGCTGCATCTACTGCAGCGTCAGCGGCGGTTGGGCCAATGTGGCGGGCCCGGAGGACCACACCGTGCCGGATCCCGTTCTGGCACCTCACCAGGCAGAGTCCGTGTGTGGCGGTTTCGGAAATCGCGCCGACGGCGGTTTCGCGACCGTCAGCGGCGGATCCTATGGAGTTGCCGCCAACCTCTGGGCTTCGATCAGCGGTGGGATCAGCGGCCAAGCGCTCGGTCAGGGATCCTCGATCAGCGGGGGATCCGCAAACACCGTGACGGGCGGCACGGCCTCGATCAGCGGTGGAAGCGCCAACTCCGCGAGTGGCAGCAGTGCTTCGGTGTCCGGAGGGCAGGGAAACGTTGCTCAAGGGAACCAGTCCTCGATCTCGGGCGGCTACTTGAACACGAGCAAGGGATTCGCGACCTCGGTGAGCGGCGGGGAATCGAACACCGCCGGCAGTGGCGCGAGCTCGGCCGTGAGCGGCGGAAAATCGCGAACCGCCACCGCCGCGGATGAATGGGCCGCCGGATCCCTCTCCGAACCGAATTGACGAGCACGTCTTTTGGCGCTGGGGAACCCGAGGTTCACTGGCGGGTGGAGCGTCCACCGCGACGTGTCGCCGAGCTCGAACCCCGTAGTGGCTACCAAGCTCATCCGCCGCGAACCGGGCCGAATAAGCCAGCCGACCCTCCCCGGATAGCGCCCGTTGACAACGGACGCGGCGGCGACGAGGAGAAGGCGTGCTCGCCACCATCGTCGATCACGTACGTCGGGCGTTGAAGGCGGGCTTCGCTCGAGCCCGCTCGGCGGCGCTCGCCTGGACTCGCCCCGCGACCCGCCCGGTGCTCGGGGTGTTCATCGATCATCTCCGCTCCCCTGGTGAGCTCGCCCACGAGAACGCGATCCTGCGCAAGCAGATCGAGATGCTCGCCGCCGTGGGCACGCCCCAGCATGAGATCGCGCGCCTGCACGGCATGGGCGTCGAGACGCTGCGCCGCCACGACAAAGCCGAGCTGAAGAACGGCGCCACCAAGGCGAACGCGAGCGAGCTGAAGCCGGTCAGGTCGAGATCGAAGCCGAGACTCTCCAGTTCCTCCAATTCTAGGCGGAGCGGCTCCTCGTCCCAGCCGCTGTTCTCGGCGAGCCTATTGTCCGCAATCACCAACGCCTTCTTCTGGGCCGGCGTGAGCCCGGTGAGCCGGATCGTCGGCACCGCGGCCAGGCCCAGCTTGCGGGCCGCAGGAGCCGCCCGTGGCCGGCGATGAGGCTGTTCGCCTCGTCGACCAGCACCGCGTTGGTCCAGCCGAACTCGCGCATGGAGGCCGCGATCTGGGCGACCTGGGCGTCAGTGTGGGTGCGCGGGTTCCGCGCGTACGGAATGAGCCGGTCGACGGACAGCGGCTCGATGGTGAGGGCACTCATCGTTCCACCTCCGGGGTCCGGCCGGTGCGACCTCTCTCAGAATCGCGCGTGCTCTCGAAATCGGGCACGTAGGTGCCAGTTTTTTCTGCGGCGCGGGGTCGCCTGCCCAATCCGGTACGGCCAGCATTCCTGCGGGCATAAGCTGCGGACCGACCTGCGGTGCCACCTACAACTCCGGCACCGTGGTTTCGCTCAGCGCATCACCAGCCACCGGATCGAGTTTCACCGGCTGGAGCGGGTCCGGTTGCGCCGGCACAGGCACGTGCTCGGTCACGATGAGCGCGGCTGCGGCCGTCACCGCTACGTTCGCGCTCAACGCATACACGCTGTCGGTCTCGAACACGGGGACTGGCACGGGTACGGTCACAAGCAATCCGGCCGGCATCAGTTGCGGTGCAACGTGCTCGGCCGCCTACAACTACGGCACCCTCGTAACTCTCAACGCGGCGGCGTCGGCCGGTGCCACGTTCACCGGCTGGAGTGGTGGCGGCTGTTCGGGTACCGGCACCTGCCAGGTCGTGATGAGCACGGCTCAGAGCGTGAGCGCCAACTTCGATGTCCAGAACTTCACCCTTTCGGTCGCTAAGACCGGCACGGGTACAGGGTCCGTTACCAGCAACCCCACCGGCATCAGCTGCGGGACCACCTGCAATGCGGCCTATGGCTTCGGTACTGGGGTGACACTCACCGCCGCAGCCGACGCGGGATCCGTCTTCACCGGTTGGTCTGGCGCGGGTTGCTCAGGCACAGGGACCTGCCAAGTCTCGATGACGGCAGCCCAGAGCGTGACCGCCAACTTCGATCTCCAGGCTCAGACCTTTACGCTCTCGGTCACAAAGGCGGGTACCGGCACCGGAACGGTGACCAGCAATCCCGCGGGAGTGAGTTGCGGCGCCAGTTGCGCGGCAAGCTACGCCTCGGGAACCGTCGTCACACTCACCGCGGCGCCTGCATCCGGCTCGACATTCGGCGGATGGAGCGGGGCCTGCACCGGTACCGGAAGCTGCCAGGTCACCATGAGCGCGGCGCGAAGCGTCACCGCCACGTTCACCGGTGGTTGCGGCTCGATCGAATCGGGAAGTGATTCGGTCGGATTGCTGGTTGCGTTGATGGCTCTTCCTGGATTCCTACGACGCCGGGCGCGCACTTGACCACTACCCGACCAGGGGCGGCCGCTATGGCCGTCTTCTGGTTGGGGTTGTATCACTCACGGGCGGCGCCAAGATCCAGGGTCCTGGCCGGCTCAACTCGATCTCGATCGGTTATGCGACCATCCGTGCGTGACGCTCGTCAGCTGTCCGAGCCCACCACCGCCACCGCCGCATTTTCCTCGAAGACATTGGCTCGCCGGATGTAGCCGGGCAGCACGACCATCGACCGGTGTCCCGTCTGGTTCGCGGTGGCGCGTTCCGAGCAGCGCCGCCGAGCCGCCGTCGTCACGGACCCGAGCCGCAGCGAGTGCCCAGCGAATCGCTCACGCTCGAGCCCCGCCGCCTCGCTTCACCACCCGCGCCACCGTGAGACCGTCGGTTGTCCGGCCTTCACATTGCCGTGGCGATCGACGCTCCGGAACAACGGCCCGCTGATGATCGCCGCCGTCTCGACCCACGCCCTGAGCGCGCGAACCTGACACAACGCCTCTCAATTCACTGTGAATGCGGCGTGCATGCCGAGTTGGTAGTGAAACGCCATGATGTTGCAGAGGAGTACGTAGCTGCCCGCCGGCAGATCGATCACGAGGTCCTTGCTCGTTCCAGGTGGGATCTCGCTGAGCTCGTCGATGACCTCGGTGCCGGGCCCGTTCTCGACGTACTTGAAATTTGCCGTGGGTAACGCGTCGGGCGCGAGGTCAGTCTTGACCACAAGGAACTCGTGGACTTCCAAGCTGGAATTCGACACGTGGAACGTAACCCTCCCGGCTGGGGCAGAGGTCGAACCGGGCGTAATGACGAAATCGTGCTCGTCCACGTTGACGACGGTAGCTTCTCCTCCGCTCCCACCGCTGCTGCCACAGTTCGCAGCTGACAGAAGTCCGACCAGGGCGAGAGTTGACAGAATTACCTGAAAAACGGGTCGGAACTGGAGATACACGGCTCGGCGCCTCAATCTGGATTAGATCTCCGGAAATCGCTTTATACCGACGCTTGAGTGGTGGCTTCGCGTCGCATCAGTACACACGGCGTACATGACGACCACCTGACGAGGCGGCTAGGTCCCGCGGCCACGGTTCCAGGGCACCGGGAGCGCCGCGTCGCGAGGCCCAACGAAGTTCGCATCATTGCCCAAAGGAACGTGGCGATAGCGCGCGTACGAGACTCGCCCTTTCCGACCCGAGTCCCGCGTCGCCCTCAACTCGGTACCCGGGTAGTGCCTGTCCCTACCGAAAACTCATCCGGGCTCATGCGGCGAGCCTGGTGTACCGATGATGCAGTCCGCCGAGTTGGGGAAGGGCCACGATCTTCCCCGAGCGCTCGA
>CAZYWA010000540.1:0-5428 GCA_964650975.1 uncultured bacterium | reverse complement strand
CGAGACGGTCGGTGACGAGGGCGACCTCCAGGAGGTCTACGACACCGAGCGCCACCTTCTGTATGTCGCCTGTACCCGGGCAAGAGATCACTTGCTCATCACGGGTGTGGACCCCGCCTCGGAATTTCTAGACGACATGTCCCGTTGAGGAAGGCAGAACGGCGGGGGCGCCGCGCCCCACGGATCTCTCAGGCAGCCGAACGCTAGCGCTTCCTCGTGGGATCGAGCGCTTTGAGATCCGCGAGGTCCTGCTCTGGGCCCGCGGCGCGCTTGTTCTTCAGCAGCGCCGTGAGTCCGATCACCGGCACCCGGCGTCCCTCCAGATCGAATGCGACACCCTCCTGGATGGCCTCGTCGAACGTGATCCCGGTGGCTCGGTTGAGAATGTCGATACGGCGCGGTGGCAGGCCAATCTGGAGCACGCCCTCGTAGCCGGCGAAGTCGGATTCCGAGACGTCGAACGCTTCCAGCGGGGCCCCGAACTCCGCCAGCGCCCGGTACACACGGTGTGCATTCGGTTGGCTGGACCTCACCAGCACGTCGAGATCCTTGGTCGCCCGCGGGTGCCCATGGAAGGCGACAGCGTGCCCGCCGACGACGACGAACTCGGCACCGGCATCGGCCAGCTCGATCAGGAAGTCGCGGAAGTCTTCGGGTAGATCGATCACGCCGGCTGTCCGCGGACGAAGCGGTAGGGCGTCTCGGAGCGCTGGTACCCCGGCCACGGGCGTCCGCTGAGAGACCAGGACTCGCGGGTGAGCTGCGTCGCGAGAGAAATCGCCTCCGCCCCGCCGATTGGGTGGAGGTCCGGCTCCGGCTCCCCGAAAGGAGCACGGCGAAGAACCATCCGTCGGCGACGCTCGACCGCTCGCGATCGTCGTTCGGTCTCGCTCATGGACCGACAGGCTACCGCAGCGAGGTTGCGGGCGCACCGTCGGCGACGATGGGCGTCGCGACGCGGGCGGTCCGCGAGTGAAGCGAAGTTGAGCGGGTGATCAGCGGACTCGAGATCGTCGGCCGAGTGCGGGCCGCCGTCCGCTCATTTTTTGCCTCGAATCGAGGCCTTTCGAGGCCCACTTGCCGGGCTGATTGTCAACATTTTGCTGGGCTACTTGTGAGCATTTTGTCGACCTGTTTGTCAGCATTTTGTCGGCTCGAATGTCAAATCGATTCCGAGCCGGAGACACGAACGGCGCGACCGCCGGCCGAAGCCGTGGACCGCGCCGTCCGGGAAAAATCAGGCGACGAGGGAGCGGAGGCGCCCCCGGCGCGACTTCAGCTCTGGGCCGCCGGGCCCTTGAGCAGCGCGCCGAGCTCACCGTTGGCGTGCATTTCCTTGGCGATGTCGCAGCCGCCGACGAACTTCCCGTCGATGAAGAGCTGCGGGATCGTCGGCCACTGCGCGTACTCCTTGATCCCGTTGCGGATGCCGGGGTCGGAGAGCACGTCGACGTCGAGGAACGGCACGCCGTAGGAGTTGAGGATCTCGACGGTGGCCGCCGAGAAGCCGCACTGCGGGAAGAGCTTCGAGCCCTTCATGAACAGCACGACCTTGTTCGACTTGACCAGGCCGTCGATGCGCTCGTGGACTTCCTTGCCGCCCGCCGAGGCCTGAGCCGGCGGAGGCGTGTGCTTGAACTCGGGCTTGGGAGCGGCAGGGGCGGCGCTCGGCGTGGGCGCCGGCGGCGTGGCGTGCGAATGCGAGTCGCTCTTGCCCAGAATCTTGTCCAGAAGACCCATGTTGCTACCTCTTTCCTGCGGTGTGTGCGGTGGTTGGGGTGGCTTGAAAGCCCACGCTAACCGTGAGCCTTGGGGTGGTCAAATGAAGTCGGGAACCGGGCCGGCGCCGGCCGTTCAGGCGCCTTCCGGGACCCGGGTCACCATGGTGTCGACGGCGTGGATCGGCGCGTCGCCACCCGACATCAGGTCGGTGATCGTGGAGTAGACGAGGCGCTGCTTCTCGAGGGTGTTCTTGCCCTTGAACTGCGCGGCCACGACCTCGAGGGTGAAGTGTCCGCCGCCGCCCTCGACCTTGGCCTTGGCGCCGGGAATGCCGGCTTCGATGCGCTCGCGGATGTGGTCGACGATCGAGCCGCCGGTGAAACGGGATGGATGGTCGGACATGACGGGATTCCTCTCGGGCAAGGCTACGGCGGGGGCCGCGGGACCCCCAAGAATAACTGATTCTCAGAATCGCGCGAGGCGGCGGACCAGTGCGACGGCTCGATCGCCCCAATCGAAGGCGAAGGCCCGCGAACGCTCGGCGGCGGCTCGGGCGAGCCCGTCGAGGGCAGCCGGATCGCGCGCGAGACGAGCCAGTGTCGCGCCCAGCGCGGCTGCGTCGCCCGGATCGAAGAGCAGCCGGTCATCGCCCAGCACCTCGGCGCTCTCCGGGGTCCGCGCGGCGAGCACCGGCACGCCCGCGCCCCACGCCTCGAGCAGCGCGTTCGACATGCCCTCGTGGACCGAGGGCATGACGAAGAGATCGGCGCCCGCGATCTCGCCGAGCGGGTTCTCGAGCCAGCCGGTGAACGCGACCCGCGATTCGAGTCCCGCGCAGCGCGCGCGTGCCATCAGTGCGTCGCGGTTCGGCCCGTCGCCCACGATCGAGAGCACCACCCGCGGCTCGCCGCTGTGCGCCAGCGCGTCGATCAGGAGCGCGATGTTCTTGCGTTCGCTCAGGACACCCGCCGTCGCGACCACCAGCGAGTCGGGGGCCCAGCCGCGCGCCGCGAGCAGCGAGTGGCGCGCGGCGACTCGGTCGGGCGGGCCGCCGCGCGGCTCGACCAGCGCATTGGGCAGCACCTCGGCGCGCGCCGCCACGCCCGGCACCCGGGCGTCGAGCTCGTCGATCATGGAGCGGGTGATCGCCACCACGTGCTCGGCCGAGCCGAGCGCCCGCACGTCGAGCGCGGTGGCGATCCGCCATCGCAGACTGCCCTCGGGCAGGCGCATGCGGGCGCGCCACGGGATCGCGCGTACCCAGAGGATGGTCGGCATCCTCGCGGCGCGCGCCGCGATGCGGCCGATCGCCGCGTAATACGGGTCGAAAACGATCAGCGCGCGCGGCTTCACGGCAAGCGCCACGCGCAGCAACACGAGCGGAGCGGCGACCGTGAACCACGCCCAGAAGACCATCCCGCCCGGATCGCCGCCGATCCACGGCACACGATGGGCGACCAGTCGCGGATGCGGCCCGACCGCGAGCGGCGCCGCGGACACCACGTGCACCTCGACGTCACGCGCGAGGAGCGCCTCGATCAGCGTGTAGAAGCGCTTCTGCAGCCCGCCGCGCTGGTGGCGGAAGTAAATCGTCAGCACCCGCGGCGGCGCGGCGTCACCAGCCCCGTGCATGGGCCGATACCATGCGCTGGCCCCGCGCAGCGCTCAAGCGCTGGGCGCGCGGCGTGGAGCGCGCCGATCCCCGGCGGGCTCCAAGGGAGAAGTCGGCGTCAGGCGCGCGCCGACCACCGGTGGGCGCGACGCCAGAAGCGCTCGAGGTTGCGGCGCGCTCGAGTGAGCTCGCGCTCGCGGCCCCACGCGGCGAAAGCATTCAAGTGGGTGGCGGTGGGGTTCTCCACCCAGAAGCTCTGGATCGCGGCGGTCTCCTCGCGGCTCCGGTGGACGCCGGAGGCGCACGCGTGGCACCGGTCGGCGACACGGCGCCGCGGCCGCACGTAGAGGTCGAAGCACGATCGGCACACGCCTCGGCGGCTCGGGATCGCGGGATCGTGTGAGTGAACGGGCGGATCGAGCGGCATCATGAGTCGCCTCCTGGGGAACGCGGCCCGAGAACGATCGGCCGCTGGCGCCCGCCTTTCGCAACCCGCGTGCCCGTGACGGTACGCGGCGAGCACCCGAAAACACGTGGGTTCCCGCTCCTGGCGATGTCGTTTTCTCGTGGCCTCGCATCTCACCGCTGAGAGCCATCCTGCGCGCGAGACACTCCCGGTCGATTGTGCTAGCTCGCAATCCCATGAGCGTGCTCTCGGCAATCGTCATGGCGGCGGGAGAGGGCAAGCGCATGCGCTCCCGCAAGCCCAAGGTGCTCCACGAAGTGGGCGGGCGGCCGATGGTCCGTTACCCGATCGAGCTGGCGGTGCGGCTCGGTGCCAGTCCGGTGGCGGTGGTCACCGGACACATGGGCGACGAGGTGCGCGACGCCGTCGCGGGCTTCGGCATTGCCGGTGTCTCGACGGTCGATCAGGGCGTCCCGCAGGGCACCGGCCATGCGGTGCTCACGGCCATGCCGGCCCTCGACGGACGCAGCGGTTCGACGCTGATCCTCTCGGGCGACGTGCCGCTGCTCACCGAGGGCACGCTGCGCGCGCTGCTGGCGCGACACCAGGAAGCCGGCGCGGTGCTCACGGTGCTCACGATGGAGCTCGCCGACGCGGGAAGCTACGGCCGCGTCGTGCTCGGCGAGTCGGGTCTCGCGGAACGGATCGTCGAGGCCAAGGACGCGACGCCGGCCGAGCTCGCGATCGGGCTCGTCAACGCCGGGATCTACGCCGCCGATCTCGCCTTCTTGCGCGAGGCGCTGCCCAAGCTCGGCAATCGCAACGCGCAGGGCGAGTACTACCTGACCGATCTGGTGCGCATCGCGAGCGAAACTGGCCGCACCGTGGTGCACTCGGTCGTGGCGGATCCCGACGAGGTCCATGGCGTGGACGATCGCGCCAAGCTGGCGCGCGCCGCCGCCGTCCTGAACCGGCGCACGCTCGCGGCGCTCATGCGCGAAGGCGTCACGGTGCGCGATCCCGCGACCACCTGGGTGGACACCGGGGTCACCGTGGGCATGGACACGGTGATCGATCCCGCGGTCGAGCTGCGCGGCTCGTGCAGCGTCGGTGAAGGCTGCCGGATCGGCACCGGATCGGTGCTGGTCGACACGGTGCTGGCCGACCGCGTCACCATCAAGCCCTATTGCATGATCGAGGAGAGCCGCATCGCGAGCGACACCGCGGTGGGGCCGATGGCCCATCTCCGGCCCGGCAGCGATCTCGGGCCCAACGTGAAGATCGGCAACTTCGTGGAGATCAAGAAGTCGACGTTCGGCGCCGGATCGAAGGCCTCGCACCTGACCTACGTCGGCGATGCTTCGGTCGGAAAGAACGTCAACATCGGGTGCGGGACGATCACCTGCAACTACGACGGCGTGAACAAGTTCCAGACCGAGATCGAGGACGACGTGTTCGTCGGCTCGGACACGCAGTTCGTGGCGCCGGTCAAGATCGGGCGCGGCGCCTACATCGGCTCGGGCTCGACCATCACCCGCGACGTCCCCGCCGATGCGCTCGCCGTGGCGCGCGGCAAGCAGCGCAACATCGAGGGCTGGGCCACGTCGGCCCACGCACCCTCGAAGAAGCCCAAGATTCCTCGCGAGAAATAGGTCGCCCGGGTGCGGCGACCGACGCACGGCGCGCGC
>CAZYWA010000539.1:0-5442 GCA_964650975.1 uncultured bacterium | reverse complement strand
CGGTTGCTTCTCGAGCATGGTCCCCCTGGATGTACCCACGGCCGCACCGGCATGGAACGGTGGCCGGTCTGTTCGCGATGAGCGGTGCAGCCGTGAGCCGAACGATCTACGCGCTCCTCTCGGTGGTTCCTGGACGCTTCAATGCAGAGAGGGGAGAGAGCCGGGTCGAGTTTCTCGCGGATCTCTTGCCGCCGCTACTCAGCCTGCTCGGCGGCGGCGCGCGAATTGCTCCGCCAAGAAGGCCAGGTAGGCGCGGAAGGCGCGCGGTAGCACCTCAGCGACATGCAAGGAAAGCGGCGGGCCGCGTGCACGGTGCGACTGAACGCTCGAATCGAGACGCGACGAAGGACCGTTTTGAGTGCCGCTGAGGAGCGCTGTGAAGCGATGCGCCCCCGAAGGTGCGCGGTCCCCTACATGTCCGGCGACACCGGAGCCAGCGCGAACGCCTGCGCCACGGTCTGCGTCGCCACGGCGTTCACCCGGCGCTACTTGATGGCCAATGTGCGCGAAGTGCTCGAACGGCCCGGAGCAGCCGCGGCCGACGGAGTCGACGGCGATGACGGCGCGAACGTCGCCGCGTGACGCGCACCGACGTGAGTCGGCTGAATGGCATGAATTCGCCATTCACGTCTCCCCCCAGGCGAGGAGGCTCTTCGACTCCGGTGAAAATCGTTGGCTCTCCCCCCGGGATGGGGTGCACGTTCCCATCCGTGAACGTGGGCGGGCTCTCGATCACCTGACAGCGATCTTGCAGGGAGGGGCCGCCATCGTGGGCCGTCCGACGCGTCTACCTCCGCCGGGCTCCGACCGCGAAGCCCAGCTCGCACAGCTCTTGGACCTCGAGCGCATCGCGCCGGGTTCGAGAGATCGGCGCGCGAAGCGGCTGGCCAAGGGGCTGGCCCCCGAGACTCCGGTCGGCTGGACCTATGGCGACGGCCGAGTCTTTGGCTCGCCATCCACCGAGCCCGCGGCCTGCGACCGCCTCGTCGACACGCTGAGCGGGCTGGGCCTCACGGTCGACATCCAGGTCGAGCTCGAGGGCGTGTCGTGCTCGATCACTCGCCGTGCCGCCCACGCTGCCGGCTCGGCGGACAGCTCCGTGCTCGAACATTTCCACCGGTTGTAGGGCGCGGGGAAAGTCGATTCCCGACGCCGTCACCGCCGCGGCCCTCGAAGCCCTGCGCACGCTGCCGCCGAAACGCGATCACTGACGAAGCGTCGAGGCGACCGCCGTGAACGGGGAGTCGACGGGGGGCTGCCGCGAAACCATGCGAACCCGCGGACTCGAGCTCTCGACCTCCGACCACCACGCGAACACGCAGCATGACCCGGATGCCGGGCACGGGTAGAGGTCGAACTCGTGGACGTAGGCTCCAGAGGTCGGCCCTTGGTCCCCCTCGGTCTCGACGAACACGACCTTGCGAAGGTGAGCGGTGCAGGCGAACGCCTGCTCGACCGCATGCCGCGGCCCGGCGGGATCCACCGGGTCATGGTCGGGCGGCGGGACGCTCGAGACGAGGGGCACCGGTTGGCGCGGGCACGACCGGTCGCGCGTTAGCGCGCCAACTGCTCTTAGCCCCGGGCCCGGGAAGGCCCTGTCGCTGAAACTCCCCGTGCCGCCGCGTGTTTCGCCCATCGTGCTCCGCCTCCGGCGTGGCGCTGGTATCTTCATGCGCGTGCCTAAGCGCGGGTGCAGAGCAAGGCGCCGTCGCGGCGCCGCGAGCACGCCAGGAGAATTCTGGCGAGCCTAGGGCATTTACCTAGGTATCTTTCGGTGGATCACCGATGTCCCCGCGCGCGCCGACAGGATGGTTACCTCCTGCCATGACCGCTCCGCGACCGATCGCACGATCTCCCGATCCGACGAGGGCCGCGACGTCGGCCTCGGTCGAGCCGCGCGCGTTTCTCAACCGGGTGGTCGCGTTCCGGCACGGCGCCGACTTCGGTCTCGGTGAAGCGCTGGACATCAGCGCCCAAGGCGTCTTCATCGCCACCGATCAGCTGCTTCCACGCGGCTCGATCGTCGATCTCAAGCTCCAGGTTCCGGGCGACGGTGAGCCGGTCGTGCTGCTGGTGCGCGGCCAGGTCGAGCGTTGCAAGGGCGATCCTTCCAAGCCGGACTCGCAGCTGGGCATGGGTATCCGGTTCATCGACATCTCGGCCGCGGAGCAGCAAGCGATCCGCAGGTACGTCGGCGCGCGCACAGTGCTCACGACTCACGTGGATGCGCGGACGTCGATCGCGGCCGCGGCTTCCGAAGCCGGCGCCGGACACCGCTACGACCTGATCTCGCTCATCGGCATCGGCGGCAGCAGCGAGGTGTACAAGGCGATCGATCGTGAGCTCGAGGAGGTCGTGGCACTCAAGATCCTGAAACCCGAGCTCTCGAAGGACAAGGAGTGGGTTTCCCGGCTACGGCGAGAGACCAGGCTGGCGCGCCGCATCCAGAGCCGGCACGTGGCTCGCACCTTCGACTTCGGGAGCTTCGACGGCCGCGCCTTCATCACCATGGAGCTGATCGTCGGGACGGCGCTCAGCCAGCTACTCGCCGACGTGGGCGAGCTGCCCGAATCGTACGCGCTGCCGTTGGCGCTGCAGATCCTCGACGGCCTCGGCGCCGCGCACCGGCTCGGCATCCTGCACCGCGATCTCAAACCCTCGAACGTCGTGGTGACGTCCGAGAATCGCGTGGTGATTCTCGACTTCGGGCTGGCCATCACCGACGCCGAGACCCGCATCACGCATGTCGGCGAGACCTTCGGAACGCCGAGCTACATGCCGCCCGAGCAGTTCACCGGCGAGCAGGGGCTGACCCCCGCGGCCGACGTGTACTCGTTCGGGTGCATTCTCTATCAGATGCTCACCGGACGCGTGCCGTTCGTCGCGGACAACTTCCTGCGGCTCTGCCAGGCACACGCTCGCGAAACCCCGATCCCGCCGCGCGAGATACGGCCCACGATCAGCCCGAGCATCGAGTCGATCGTGCTGCGCTGTCTCGCCAAGGATCCGATGGAGCGCTATCCGAACGCCGCCGCGGTGAGCGAAGCGCTGAATGAAGCGCTTCCCGCGCGTGCCGTCCGCGAGCCGGTGCCGCCACGCCGGCGGCTCATCGTGGCCGACCCCGACCCGGTGCACGGCGCGCACGTCCGTGAGCTTCTCGCGGGCTCGGGCTACGACGTCGTGTGGGTGCGCGACGGCCTGCACCTGGTGGAGACGGCTCTCGCGAATGGAGCGGATCTCGTGATCACCAGCGTGGTGCTCCCCAGCATCGACGGATTCGAGGTCTGTCAGATCCTGCGCAGCTCGCCGAAGCTCAAGAATACCCCGGTGGTGCTCACCTCCGAGCGGGTCTCGGACCGGGAGCTCCTGGGGTTCATCCAGCACACTCGCTTCGTCTCGAAGCCCTGCGAGAAACAGGCTCTCGACCAATGCCTTCGCGAGCTGGGGTGCACCCTGGCGGTGTCCTGAATCACCGCCGAGTCTTAGAGGATCCACTGAGGACGCCCGCGGAACCCCCGGCGTCCGACGAGCGTGCCGAGGCGGGCGAGATCGAACGCCGCCAGGGGCCGCGCATCGACGTGACGCTGCCGGTCCGGTTTTCGAGCGACCGAACCGAGAGGGTGCGCGCGACTATGCACTCGCTCGCTCCGGAGGGGGCGTTCCTCGAAGCTCCCGAGCCGGTGCCGATCGGCGAGGTCATCGAGCTGATCGCCCCGCTGCCCGGACCGCCGGCCTCATCGGGACCCGCGCGCGAGTGCTTTACCACTGGCGCCGCGGAACAGCGGCCGCGCCGGTGGGTTTCGGGCTTCGCTTCATCGAGCCGCCGCTCGGAACCAAGGAGCGGATCGCGCGCTTCATTCGAAGGGTACCCAGGACGGGTGCCGCGAGAAGAGCAGGGGCTGATCGCGTGGCCGGTGCAGAGCGTGAAGCCCGAGGTCCAATGGCACGCCGTGACGTCCTGCGATCTGGGGCCCGCGGTCCGGCGGGCGGGGCAAGCAGACCCCGTCGAGCCGCGCCCGATGGCTCGGTTGCAGGAGGTGATCGCCGGCGCGCGGCTCACTCCCGGCGGCGACCCGTGCCATCGCGTGTCGTTCCGCTACCTCGAGCGATCGCTTGCGCCGGCGAAGGGCATGCGCCCGCGATGGCTGTCGGATATCGCGGCAATTCGAGTCGCGCTCGCGGCGCAGATGTGGAGCCTCGAAACGCTCGAGTTGGCACGCTGGAATCTCGCCGAGCTCAACATCGAGCACATGGACGCGTTCGAGCAGGCCGCGCACCAGATCGGAGACGCGCGCTCGGCGCTCGGTGTCGAGCCTCCCGCGGAGCAGGCGGGCGTGCCCGGCGTGGATCTCGACAGTGCGTGGGACGAGCTCCTGGCCGGCCTCCACGCAGTAGCCGGGTTCCTCGACCGATTGTGCTTCAACATGGACGAGCTGCGGACGCTGGCGGGGTGACGGTCACGACCGTAGCCGTGGGCTGGTACGAGTCCAGCGGATACCCATGTGGTCGGCCGTCGTCCTGACCGCCCGGTTGAACGTGGAGTCGCGGTCGGCGAGGAGGTACCGGAACGCGGGGTCGTCGGGAGGCGCTCCCGGAGCTGCTGGCACACCCATGCCGAGGTCGGATGCTCGGTCACGTTGACGTGAACCACCTGGCGGCGAGCCTGGTGGAGGACAAAGAAGACGTACAGGACCCGGAAGCGCGCCGTCGGCACCGTGAAGAAGGCGATCGCGACAATGACCTCTCGGTGGTTCCGAAGGAACGTCATCCACCGCTCGATGACATCCCGCGGTGCGGGCCGACGTGGCATGCACCGCGAGACGGTTCGCTCTGAGACGTCGATCCCGAGCTTGAGCAGTTCACCGTGGATTCGAGGCGCGCCCCAGGTCGCGTTCTCACGTGCCGTCCGGCGCACCAGAGCGCGGATCTCTCCATCGACTCAGGGTCGGCCCGGCGATCGCCTCGATCGTCGGCGCCAGTGGCGGCGGAACAGATCGCGGTGCCAACGGACCACCGTCTCCGGTTCGACGATCTCGAGGACCTCCGCCCAGCGGTTCCAGACTCTGCTGAGGACGAGCTAAAACGCTCGACCAATGGGGTGGAGCTTCGGCCGAAGCCGCTTGGACTGGACCGTAGTGAGCTGCTGTCGCAGCGCGAGGATCCCGAGCACCAGATCTTCCCGCGACCGGAACATCTGGCGTGCCATGCCGAGCATCAACCGAGCGAGGACGACGATCATTCGGGCGGTCATCCCTCAAGCCTCGACCGGGGTTGATCGCTGAGCAACCAGCCCACTTTCGCTGTGATACCGCGACGGACGGGGATTTGGCGAAGGACAGGTCGGGACGGTCATTTCCTCGTTCGCCGTGCCCCCGGATACCTTCGACATCGGGGGGGCACCCGATCGTCGCGATCTCATCGCGAGGAGGACCCACGATGCGC
>CAZYWA010000538.1:0-5453 GCA_964650975.1 uncultured bacterium | reverse complement strand
ACTCGCCCTATCTCACGATCTGGGCCTCCGAATTCCAGCGGCTCCGACTCGAATACACGTACCTCGACGAACCCGATCGTAACGACAACGAATTTTTCGCGCAGTGGACCGTCATTCTTGGAAGCCACGTGCATGGCTTCAAGGACCGGTGAGGAGATGACCATGAAACGATTCACGATCCTGATCGTGGCGCTGACCGCTTGGTGCGCGGCCGGTGCCGTTCCGGCGGCCGCCAAGCTCGACGTGGTGGCCACCATTCCCGACCTCGCGGACATCGGCCGCAACGTGGGCGGCGACCTGGTCGACATCACGAGCCTCGCGACCGGTGTCGAGGACATCCACGGGGTGCCGATGAAACCGAGCTTCGCGGTGCTGCTCAGCAAGGCGGACGTGGTGCTGTTGCTCGGCCTCGACGCGGAGCACGCGTTCCTGCCGGCACTTCTCGAGGCTTCGCGGAATTCCAAGATCCAGCGCGACACACCGGGCTACGTCGACTGCTCGGTCGGCTTCGTGCCGCTCGAGGTCCCCACCCGGATCGATCGCGCCCTTGGGGATCAGCACCCGATGGGGAACCCGCACTACAACCTCGATCCGGTGCACGGCAAGGACATCGCTCGCGCCATCGCCGACGGATTCACCAAGAACGATCCCGAGCACGGAGCCATCTACAAGCAAAACCTCGACGCCTACCTGGCGAAGCTCGATGCGGCGATCGCACGCTGGGAAGAGATGGCAGCGCCGCTCAAGGGCAAGAAGCTGGTGAGCTACCACCCGGATCTTCTCTACTTCGCGGAGCGCTTCGGCATGGAGTCGGTTGGCACCATCGAAGTGCGCGCCGGGGTCGATCCCACGCCGAGCCACGTGGCGGAGCTCGAGGAACAGATGAAGCGCGACAAGGTCGATCTGGTGGTGCGCGAGCTCCACTACCCGGCCGGCCTCGCGGAGACCATCGCGCAGGCCACGGGCGCAAAGCTGGTCGAGCTCCCGGCGATGGTCGGGGGTCTGCCCGACACCAAGGACTACTTGAGCTTCATCGATCACAACGTCCGCACCATGGTGAAGGCCGTTCAGGGAAGCTGATGCCCAAGACCAAAGCCGCTGCGATCACGTTGCAAGGCGTTGCGCTTGGATATCCCGGGCATCGAGTCCTCGCCGGGGTGTCACTCACCGTGGAGAGGGGCGAGTTCGTGGCGCTGCTCGGCCCCAACGGGGCCGGGAAGACCACCTTGATGCGTGGGATTCTGGGGCTCCATCCGGTGCTCGCGGGGCGGATCGAGTACTCGTTCGACCGCCTCGCGAGTCCGCCCGGGTACGTCCCCCAGCGCGACGCCCTCGACCCGATTTTTCCCCTCAGCGCCTTCGAGGTGGTGCTCATGGGCACCTACGGCAAGCTGGGCCCGTTCTCGCGCGCGGGCCGCGTCGAGCGCGAGCGCGCTCGCGAGGCACTCGCTCAGGTGGGCCTTCTCGATCTCGCGCGTCGCCCCTTCTGGGCGATGTCCGGCGGGCAAAAGCAGCGGGTGCTGATCGCGCGCGCGCTCGCTGCCGAGCCCGAAGTGCTGTTCCTCGACGAACCCACCGCGGGGGTGGATGCCGAGGCGGAAGCCACGATCACGACGCTGCTCGCACGACTGCATCGCGAGCGCGACCTCACCGTGGTGCTGGTGAGCCATCACCTGGGCGCGATCCGGGCGGTGGTCCAGTCGATCGTGTGGGTGGACGAGGGGCGCGCGGTGAAGGGCAGCACCGAGGACATGCTGCTCGAGCACGGGCCGGCGTCGCTCTTCCGTTCACGCGCGGAGGTCGCATGAACACGCTGATCGAGATCCTCAAGCCGGGGTTCCTGCTGCGCGACGCGCTGGTCGCCAGCCTGCTGGTGGGACTCGTGTGCCCGCTGGTCGGTGTCTACTTCGTGCTGCGCCGGATGGTGTTCCTGGGCGTGGCGCTGCCGCAGATCTCGTCGGCGGGAATCGCGGGGTCGTTCCTCGCGTATTCGTGGCTCGCCGGAGAGCACCAGCACATGGAAGGAGGCGAGCGCACGCTGGCGCTTGCCGGTTCGGTGGTGTTCACCCTCGTCGCGACGCTGCTGCTCGCCGCGTTCGAGCGGCGCGGGCGCGGCACCGTGGAGGCCCGTATCGGCACCACCTACGCCATCGCGGGCGCCGTCACGATCCTTTTCCTGGCCAAGGACCCGCACGGCGACGCCGAGATCGTGGGCCTGCTCAAGGGCGACATCCTCGCAACCACCGGCGCCGGCCTCGCCGGAATGTTCTGGATCTTCGGCGCAGTCGCGGTTGCGCTGCTCGCGTTCCAGAAGGAGCTCTTGCTGGTGTCGTTCGACCGCGATCTCGCGGTGGTGTTCGGCAAGCGCGCGGCGCTCTGGGACCTGGCCCTCTACGTGCTCATCGGAATCGTGATCTCGCTGGGCGTGATGACCGCGGGTCCGATGGCGACCTTCGGATTTCTGGTGATCCCGCCGGTCGCGATGCGGCTCGTGGCACGGCGGATGATGACGTTCTCGCTCGGCTCCGCGCTGCTCGGCGCGGCTTCGGCCTTCGCCGGGTTCTACCTCGCCTATCGATTCGACATGCCGCTCGGTCCCGCGGAGATCGCGGTGGCGAGCGTGGCGCTGGCCGCAATCGGAGGGGTCACCGCGCTGCGCCGGGGCCTAGGAGCGGCGCGCGCACCGTGACCGCGCTGCTGTGGCCGTGCTTCTTCCTCTCGGGTGCCGCGGCCTTGGCGCTCGAGATGCTGTGGATGCGGTCGGCGGGGCTGGTCTGCGGACAGACCGCGGCCACGACCGCGACGGTGCTGGCTTGCTACTTCGGCGGGCTGGGCTGGGGAGGAGCGCTCGGCCGGCGGGCTCGTGGCTGGGGCTCGGCAAGGATCTACGGGTTGCTGGAGGTTGGTGTCGCGACCGGGGCGCTGTGGTCGGTGCTGGCATTTCGGGTTGCCGGCCAGGACCGGGTGATCGGCTGGCTCGCCGGAGGCGGCCCGGCCTCGAGAGCTGCGTTCGTTGCGCTCGCCACCCTACCCGCGACCGTGTGCCTGGGCGCAACTCTGCCGGTGCTGGGAGCGGCGCTGGTCGATCCGCGACGGCTCGGGGTGCACGGGGGTGCGCTCTATGCGCTCAACACCGCGGGCGGCGCGCTCGGCACGGCCCTCGCCGGCTTCGGACTGCCGGGATGGATCGGCGTCACCGCGAGCTACGCCGTGGCGGCCGCGGCGAGCGTACTGGCCGGACTCACGGCGTTGCTCGTGGCGCGCCGCCTCCCCTGCGCCCATTTGTCGGAACCGAAACCGCGGCCGATCTCCACGGCAGCTTCCATGGAGTTGCCGGCGCGGTCACTGCTTACTGCCGCGGCATTCGGCGTGGGCGCCCTGGGCCTCGGACTGGAGGTCACCTGGGCACGCCTCTTCGCACAGGTACTCCACAACTCCGTCTACTCTTTCACGGCGGTGACGCTGGTCTTCATCCTCGGGTCGGCCGCCGGTTCCTTCACGGCGGCGGCGCTCTTGCGCAGAATCCGCCCGCTCACGGTCGCCGCAGGCGCTGCGGTCGTCGCATCGATCACTACCGCAGCAGGCGTGTGGGTGCTGGTGCGCCTCACCGACGGTCTTTCCTACTTCGGTATGCGCTCGGGACTTGCCGAGTACGTGTCACGGATCGTCGGGCTCGCCGCCATCACCGCGGGCCCGGCGGCATTCGCATCGGGAGTCGCGTTCCCTGCGATCTGGTCGGCGTGGGGAGCCGGCTTCGGGGCGGCGCGCCCGCTCGGCACCGCGAGCGCCGCCAACGCAGTGGGTGGTATCGCGGGCGCGTTGGGAGCGGGATTCCTCGCGATCCCGCACATTGGCCTGCGTGGAACCGCACTGGTCGCGTCCCTCGGTTACGCAGTGCTCGGCGAGTGTCTCGCGGCCTTCGGAAGCTGGCTGCGTCCCGTGGGATACGCCGCGATCCTTGCCGCAGCGTTGCTCGATCCGACCCGCGCCCCCATCGTTCACCTGCGCGCAGGCTCGGAGACGTTGCGCGAGCTCATCGAGGGCCCGAGCGGCATCGTCACCGTCGTCGACGACGATGGGGACCGCCAGCTCCGCCTCGACAACTACTACCTGCTCGGCGGCAGCTTCGCGGCGGTGCCCGAGCGTCGGCTCGGCCTCTTGCCGCTGGTGCTCCATCCGGCGCCCGGGAACGTGGCGTTCGTCGGGCTCGCGACCGGGATCACTGCCAGCGCGGCGGTGGCGCTCGGCATCGGCCGCACCACGGTTTTCGAGCTGGTGCCCGAGGTCGCGGTGGCTGCACGACGCGAGTTCGGCCCGTGGAACGCCGAGCTGCTCACCCGGCCCGGCGTGACGCTGGTGGCCGGCGACGGGCGCGCCGGGATTGCCGCGTCCGCCGATCGCTTCGACGTCATCGTCTCGGATCTCTTCGTTCCCTGGCACGCCGGTGCCACCAGCCTCTACTCGCGCGAGATGTACCAGACCGCCGCGCGGAAGCTCGCGAGCGCCGGGATCTTCTGCCAGTGGTTGCCGCTCTATCAGCTCACGCGCGGCGAGTTCTCGCTCGTCGCACGCACGTTCCTGTCGGTATTTCCACACACCAGCCTGTGGCGATCCGACTTCTACCCCGACCGTCCGGTCGTGGCGCTCGTGGGACAGAGCGGCGAGCGCCGCGTCGACCTGGATGCAGCCGCGGCCCGAATCGCTGCGCTCCCCGATTGGGCGCGGGATCCGCTGCTCGCCGAGCCAGCTGGGCTCGCGATGCTCTACGCTTCGGACCTCGCATCGGCAGGAGATCTCGTGCCTCCCGGTCTTCTCAACACCGACGAGCACCCGCGGATCGAGTTCGAGGCGCCGCGCCTCACACGGGTCGGTCGAGACGGCGACAAGGATTGGTTCACGGGTGCCGAGCTGGCCGACTTCGTCGACGACCTCGCACGACACACCGAGAGCGAGCCCGACCCAGTGCTCGAGCTCACGCCCGCCGTGGCCGCGGCGCGGCGTGCGGGACGCGCGCTCTCACGCTACGCGATCGCCGCGCGCGCAGGCGACGCGGCAGCGGCCGCGAAGCTCGAAGCGGAGGTTCGTTTGCTGGTGCCCGAGGTCGTGATGGCCGCGGAGGAGAGCACTGCGGCACCGACCCTCGCGCAGGCCAGCCGCGCGCTGGCGGGACTCCAGGTGGAACAAGCGGCGGCGCGCCAGCGCCTGGATGAGATGGAGCGAGCTCTGCAGGCACTGTCCACGAAACCCGGCCCTGCCCGATGAGGCGAGCTACGGCGCGGTGGATCTTCGCGCCGCCGGCGGCCATGCTTCGACTGGTCCGGCTGATGCGGTGGATGGTCGGGTGCACGGCCGTCGCCTGCGTAATGGCCCCCCCCCCCCCCCCCCCGCCCGCCCCCCCCCCCCCGGGGGGCCAACCCCGGCCACCCGAAACCCAACGCAACCCCCCGCCCCGA
>CAZYWA010000537.1:0-5458 GCA_964650975.1 uncultured bacterium | reverse complement strand
AACGAGTTCTCCTGCACGCCGGCCAGCACGCTGAACGGAACCGTCCCGGCGGTGACGTCCTGGATCATGAAGCGATTCAGCCCACCGGATGCAGTGTCGTTGGCGACCAGTGCCCAGTCGTTGGCTGGGAAGCCCACTCCGGTGCTGGTGTCGTCGAACGCGATCCGGGTGTTGTTCTCCTTGAGCCGCAGGGTGTCGAAGCCGAAGCTCTCGTTCTCGACGCAGTCGAGCCCGACGCACTGGCTGCCTTGCACGATCTGATCGTCGGGCACGACCACGTCCTGGGCGGTGACGTCGCGCTTACCGGGTTCGTCGCCTGCGCTCGCGATCACGGGGCGTCCACCGGCCATCGTGAAGTGGCCCGAGGTCGACGAAAGGGAGGTGCTCACCAGCGGATCGCTCTCGGCGGGCGGGTCGTCCGACGCGCGGCGCGACTCGGCGTCGGCGCGGGTCTTGGCGTCCACGTGCGGCCCCACGCTCACCTGGTAGAGATAGAGGCCGTCGGGCAGCGCGTGGCCGGCGTCGTCGACGAGCCGCAGGAACGGGCGCTCGCCCGCGCCGAAGGTCCGCGCGATCGCGGTGTCGCCAGGTCCGCTGACCGTGATCGACACCGAGTCGTAGACCCCGCTCGGCTGGATCGAGATGCCGCCAGCCGTGACTTGCACGCTGGTCGCGCCGCCGGCCGAGGCCAGCCCGGGCGCCATGCAGCACGCGGCCAGCAGCGCCGCGGACATCCGCAGCACGAGCTTCCAGCAATCGCTTCGACCGTTTCGATGAGCGTCCATGATTCCTCCGGCATCGAGGGCGGCCGCGTTTTCGGGCCTCCTCGGAAGCGCCGACGCTACCACCGCATTCCGGCAAACGCACCGCGGCGGGATGCAGGTCGTCGAGATGAGGCGCTGCGGCTGCGAGGGACCGCAGCCCTCCAATCAGGAACCGAGACGGTGGTGGATGCCTGCTATACAAGCGATGCACCGCAAGGCGCTCGCCAGCAGGGAGGAAACGGCATGACTCGCTGGGAAAAGATGATGGTCTTTTACGGCTCTCACCACCGCTCGCCGCTCAACGTGGCGGCGCACGTGGTGGGAGTGCCGATCATCCTGACCGGTGCGCTGATTCCGCTGGCGCTGATCGAGGTCGGGCTGCCGGGGCTCAGGCTCACCGGGGCCTGGATCGCGGCGATCGCGCTCGGCGAGACCTACTTCAAGCTCGATCGCGGGTTCGCCTACGGCTCGGTGGTGCTGCTGGGCGGCGCGCTCGCGGGCGCCCACTCCGCGGCGGCGCTTCCGCCCTCGCGAGCGCTCGCCATCGCCGCGTGGTGCTTCTTCGGAGGCTACGTGCTGCAGTTCATCGCGCACGGCGTCGAGGGCAAGCGTCCCGCGCTCTTCGAGAACGCGCTCATGGCGCAGGTCACCGCGCCGCTCTTCGTGGTCGCCGAGATCTACAAGCTGCTCGGCCTGCGCCGCGATGTGTTCGAGCGCGTCGAGAGCGAGATCCGCCGCCGCGAGTCGGCGCCCGCCGATTCGGCGCCCGCGGCCGGATGACCGAGTGCCTCGCGGAGGCGGCCCGCGCTTGCCCATTGCTCACGGGCGGGGGATGGTAACCCTTCGCGCCGCAACCCATTTCACACCGGAGATCGAATGACTTCACGGAACCGAAACCGCGCATTTCCCGCCCTCGTTCTCTCGGTGGCGCTGCTCGGCGCTTGCACGGCGATGAAGCCCGCGGAGCCAGCCGCGCCCACGCCACCGCCGGCTCCCACGCTGCCGACTCAGGACAAGATCGTGAGCTTCTTCCGATCGCGGGTGAACCTGCCGCCCAACATCCCGGCCGCGATCACCGGCATCCAGGCCTCGACGGTTTTCCCGGGTCTCACCGAAGCGACGCTGCAGGTGGGCGAGGGTCAGAACACGCGCTCGGTGCCGCTGGTCACGTCGCCCGACGGACGCTGGGTGATGTTCGGCGCGCCGGTCGACGTCAACGTGGACCTCGCCAAGGAGGCCGCGGACCGCGAGAAGGCCGCTGGCGACCAGGCGAAGCAGATCGCCTCCAAGATCGACCTGACCGGCGAGCCGTTCCGCGGCCCGGCCGACGCCAAGGTGACCATCGTCGAGTACTCGGACTTCCAGTGCCCGTTCTGCTCGAAGGGCTACCAGACGCTGGAAAACGACGTCCTCAAGAACTACGGCGACAAGGTGAAGTTCTACTACAAGCACTATCCGCTGCCGTTCCATCCGTGGGCGGAGCCGGCGGCGGTTGCGGCCGAGTGCGCCAAGATGCAGAAGCCCGACGCGTTCTGGGCGCTCTACCACGGTTTCTTCGAGCACCAGGCGGACACAAACCCCGAGAACGTGAAGGCCAAGGCCACCGAGTACGCCAAGAAGGCCGGTCTCAACATGAAGGACTGGAACGAGTGCGTCGACCAGAAGAAGTCGCTGCCCAAGGTGAAGGCGCAAGCCGCCGAGGGTCAGGCGATCGGTGTCAACGGCACGCCCGCGTTCTTCATCAACGGCCACAACCTGGAAGGCGCCCAGCCCTTCGAGCAGTTCAAGGCCATCATCGACGCCGAGCTGACGCCGGCGAGCTGACCGGGGTCGTACCGCTCGGAGCGGATGAGCGACTCGACGAGCGAGAGTCTGTGAAGCAATCGGCCGGCAGTCGTTGTCGAACGGTGATTCCGGTCGGCGCGTTGTCGCGCCGGATTTGGGGTGGGGCCCCGCCCGAATTCACTTCGGGCGGGGCGGGGGCTTGGAAAGCCCCCGAAGCAACTCAGTCGAGCGGATATCCGCCGGCGGCGACCACGGCGTCGGCGATCTTCCGCCGGGCCGCCATCACCTTGCACGGCAGGTCGTGGGCGAGATGCGCGAGCGCCGCGAGGTTCTTGGCGAGCTCGTCGCCTTCCAGCATGTCCATGAGCAGGTGGCGCGAGGTGTGGTAGATGCGGCTCCAGAGCGGCGGGATGTAAGCGACCAGCGCCGCCGCGACGAAATCCTTGGCGGCGTCGCTGCCGTGGGCGCGCACCACGTCGTTTCGCGCCACCAGGCTGTCGATCGCGAAGCAGTCCTGCATCAGGTCGGCGATCACGCCCAGCACCTCTTGCTCCTCGGCGACGGTGCCCAGGTACTTCTCGATCGCGGCGCGAGTCACGAAGAGCGTGCTCCACTTGGCTCGCTCGGCGATCCCGCGTCCGACTTCGTGAGCCGGTCCGCCGACCGGCGGCACCTTGCCGGCCGCGGCGTCGGTCTTGACCTTCTCGGTGTAGTCCATGAGCGGCAGCTCGCCCTTCATCGCGCGCCGGAAGAGCGTGCCCGGGACGATCAGCCGGTTGATCTCGTTGGTGCCTTCGAAGATCCGGAAGATCCGTGAGTCACGCAGGATGCGCGCCGCCGGGTACTCCTCGATGAAGCCGTAGCCGCCGTGGATCTGCACCGCCTCGTCCGCCACGAAACTGAGCGCCTCGGAGCCGTAGATCTTGAGGATCGAGGCCTCGACCGAGAACTCCTCGATGGCGCGCGCCTTCTCCTCGTCGCTGGTGGCATGCGCGAGATGCTCGTCGATCATGCCGGTGGTGCGATAGCCGAGCGACTCGTTGACCAGGATCTTGAGCGCCATGTCGGCGAGTTTTTCGCGGATGAGGCCGAAGGTGGCGATCGACTTGCCAAACTGCTTGCGGTCGAGCGCGTAGCGCGTGGCGCTCCTGAGCGCGTCCTTCGAGCCGCCGAGTGCGGCGACGCCGAGCTTCAAGCGGCCGATGTTGAGCGTGTTGAACGCGATCTTGTGGCCGTGGCCGATCGCGCCCAGCACGTTCTCGACCGGCACGTGCACGTCGTCGAGGATCAGCGAGCAGGTCGACGAGCCGCGAATGCCCATCTTGTGCTCTTCGGGACCGATGCTGACGCCGCGGGTGCGCCGCTCCACCAGGAACGCCGTGAAGCGCTCGCCGTCGATCTTCGCGAACACCGTGAAGAGGTCGGCGAAGCCGGCGTTGGTGATGAACTGCTTGGTGCCGTCGAGGCGATAGTAGGTTCCGTCGGGCGAGAGCACCGCGCGCGCCTGCGCGGCGAGCGCGTCCGAGCCCGAGTTGGCCTCGGTGAGCGCGTACGCCGCGAGCTTGTTGCCGGTCGCGAGATCGGGGAGGTAGCGCGCCTTTTGCCCGGGAGTGCCGTAGTAAACGATCGGCAGCGTGCCGATGCCGGTGTGGGCACCGAGCGAGACCGCGAACGAGCCCACCGTCGCGAACTGCTCGGCCACCAGCATGCTGGTGACCTTCGAGGCACCGAGCCCGCCGTATTCCTCCGGTATGTCCACCATGAGCAACCCGAGCTCGCCCGCCTTGCGCAGCAGGTCGGGCACCACGCCGGGGTCCTTGGCCTCGATCGAGGCGAGCCGCGGCAGAATCTCCTTTTCGGTGAAATCCCGCGCGGTGCGCGCGAACTCGCGCTGCTCGTCGGTGAAGAGCTCGGGCGTCACCACCGGACGGCTGCCAGCGCTCTCCCACAGGAACGATCCACCCCGCGGCAACTCGTCCATGGCGTTCCTCCCGGTTGAAAAACGCGCTCAGTCTACATCCGGGTATGTTTCCGGGACGAACCTCGAACCTCGACACCAAGGAGCACGCGATGAGCACTCTCACTCGTCGACGCGTGGCGCTGGCCGCGGCACTGATCCTCGCCCTCCCACTCGCTACCGCACGAGCGCGTCAGGTCGCCGGCGTCGACGTCCCGGATCACGTTCGCCTCGGCGAAGCGGGACCCGAGCTGCGGCTCAACGGCGCCGGCATCCGCACCAAGTACTTCCTGAAGATCTACGTCGGGGCGCTCTACGCGACCGCGCCGGTGCAGGACGCGAGCGCGGTGCTGGCCGATGCCGGAGCGCAACGGATCCTCATCCACATGATCCGCACCCTCGACTCGAAGACGCTGGCGGAGAGCCTCGAGGAAGGCCTCCGCGCCAACCACACGCCCGACGAGCTGCGCCCGCTCGAGGACCGCATCAAGAAGATCGTGACTTTGCTCACCGCGCGGCCCAAGGTCGAGACCGGCTCGGTGGTCGATCTCGACTACGTCCCCGGCACCGGCACGCAAGTGATCGCCGACGGCGCCCCGCTCGGCACCATCGAGGGCGCCGACTTCCACACCGCGCTCACCAAGATCTGGTTCGGCACCCAGCCGGTCGATGCGGACCTGGAAGCGGCGATGCTGGGGAAGTAGGCGCAGCGGATCGGGCCCGTCGATGCACGGAATGCCTCGAATCACGCGAGACCCGAGTCTCCGCCCGATCACCTTCTGACACGATTTTGAAACCGAGCAAGGCACGGCCCCCGAGCCGGGCGAATTCGAGCACAAATTCTACGACGGTGTAGACGAAAGAAATTCAGCGCCTGGATGAGCGGCCTGGCGGGAGACTGCTCGAGCGTCTGCGCCGTTCGTCGGAGGGCTGCGGTCCCTCGCAGCCGCAG
>CAZYWA010000536.1:0-5471 GCA_964650975.1 uncultured bacterium | reverse complement strand
TCTCATCCGCCCCGCTCGCGACGGTTGCCGAAGTCTAAGAGACCGGCTACGAATCTGCACCTCGTGCCGGCGCTTCGAGTCTCCCTCCGCGCCCAGCGACAGATTTCCACCCGCCCGCCCTCGTGATCGATCCCATCGGACACTCGTGTCCGGCGCGAGCCGGGCGGCGCCGAACGACTAACGTCGCCGGGACTTCGGCGCCCGGAGGGACGCGTTCCCTCGCCTCCGCGGCGGTCGCGCGATCCAGGCGGCGGGACGGACGCGCTCCGTCGCGTCCGCGAGGATCGACCGCGATCCGGATCGCCGCGGCGATCGGCTTGCTCGTGCTGGCGGGCTGCGGCGGTGCCGGCGGCTCCGGCTCGAGCTTGCCCACGTCGCGCACCGCGGCGCTGGGAGCGCCCTATTACTCGTGGTTTCCCGAGAACTGGGCGCAAGGCACCTACGGCGAGAAGCTCGATCCGCCGATCCTGCCGCTGCTCGGCGAGTACAGCTCGGGCCCGCTGACGCTGGCCGCGCACTCGGTCTTCGCCGGGGGCGGTGGAATCGACTTCTTCATGTTCGACGTGTGGCCACCGCCGCGCCCCGGCACTGGCGGCGACCAAACGCTCGTGAACGCCCGCCAGCGAGTGCTCGAGTACTACCAGACCGGCATCGGCCTCGGGCAGATGAAGAGCGCCATCCTCTACGAGCTTCAGGGGCTGCTCGACGTGTCCGGCGCCGGCGTCTTCTTCATGGACCCGGACACGGAGAACGCGTTCATCGAAGATCTGGTGAGCCTGGGCAAGCAAACCTTCGGCAGCCCGTCCTACTTGAAGGTCGACGACCGCCCGGTGGTCTTCCTCTACCTCACGCGCAGCTTCGCGGGTGGCTTCGGCGACACCGTCGGCCGCCTGCGCGCGGCGATGCGCGCCCAGGGCTTCGATCCGTACCTGGTGGGCGAGGAAGTGTTCTGGTACGTGACCGACGAGAACGGCGTGATCCTCCCCGAGCGCGAGCCGAATCGCACCCGCATGGCGGCGTTCGACGCGGTGTGGTGCTACAGCCCGGAGTTCGGCGACGGGCGCTTCTGCGGCGAGCCCGGCATCGATCGCTTGCTCTCCGACACCGCCGATCTCTACCGCGGCTACCGGGATGCGGCGCGCAAGCTGGGCGTCGAGTTCGTGCCCACGATCATGGCGGGCTACGACGATCGCGGCGTGCGCCCCGACAAGGCGTTCTGCACCATTCCGCGCGAGCGGCCGTCGGGCGAGCTGTTCTTGAATCAGGCCTGGGACGCGTGGGTGAAGCCGTTCATCGGCGAGTCGCCGCTGGTCGAGGTGAGCACCTTCAACGAGTGGAACGAAGGCACCCAGCTCGAGCCGGCGGTGGGCGGTCCGTCCTCGGACCCGTTCCTGACCGAAGGTCGCGTCGTGGAGGGGAACGGCACCAAGTACCTGGACGCGCTCGCCAGCTTGAGCGCGCAGCTGCCACGTTGAGCTCTCCGGGGGGCTGTTTCAGCCCCCCGCCCCCAAGGCGGCTCGCTGCCCGCTCGCCGGCGCGCCTCCGGGCGCGCTTTGGCAGATTCAGGGGTCACCACGCCGTGGAGGCGGTCCCTCGCCGCCGCCGCGCACCGCGCCGGCACAGCGTCGACTGGCTCACAGACTCTGAATGCGCCTCGCTCGCCGGGCCGTCACCGCGGGCGCGCGATCAAATCGCCGCGAAACGCCGCATGGGTGGCGAGCTCGCGGAGTGTCGACGTGAGCCCGGTCGACCACTCGGTCGCGAGCCCATCCTCGCCGAGCAGCGCCACCTCGTAGCCTGCGTCGCGGAGCAGCTCGATCAGCGCTTCTCCGGTGATCTTCGACACGTTCGCGAGCGCCGGCGGCGAGAACTCGAGCACCAGGATCGGGCGATGCTTCTCGAGGGTGCGGCGCGCCCCGCGCAGCGCGCGCCCTTCGGCGCCCTCCACGTCGAGCTTGATCACGTCGACACGTGGCTCCTCCGCAAGCAGCTCGTCGATGGGGAGCGCCACCACGATCGACCCCATCCGGCTGCCCGGCGTCACCGCGTCACGCTCGACCAGCGTGCCGTGGCTGCTCAATCCCGCGAGTCCCACGACCTGCCGCGTCTCGGCCGTGGCCACGGGCCAGATCTCGATCTGGCGGAACCCGTTCCGCGCGGCGCTCGCCGCGAGCAGCGCCAATGCGCCCGCGCCGGGCTCGATCGACACCACCCGCCCGGACGGACCGACGAGCGTCGCGGCGAGCATCGAGAAAAACCCGATGTTGGCGCCCACATCGACGAACGTGGCTCCCGGGCGCAGGTGCTCGCGGAGCGCGCGACCCACGTGCGGCTCGTAGTCGTGGTCCTCGAGGATGGCGCCGGCGATGTCGGCGTCGGCCGGCGACACGAAGATCTCGAACGCGTCGAGCTTCGCGAGCACCGCGTCGGGAGGCGCCGCCCGTGCGCCGTGCGGACCGTTCTGGAACTCGGGCGAGCCCAGGAAATCCTCGACCAGCGGGCCGATCTCGAGGCCGCCGCGCTGGATCGTCGCCTGGTAGCTGCGCCAGCCGTCGGGATCCGGCAACCGTCCCAGGAGCAGCCGGTAGCAGTGGTAGATGTCGGCCGAGCGCGCGACCGGATCGAAGCGGTCCTTCTCGAAGTCGTAGGGCTGATAGCCCAGCCCCTTGAGCCTGAGCCAGCGCTTGACCGTGCGCGGAAAGCGCTTGCGTAGCGGCGGCGGGGTGATGCCGCGCGCCGCGTCGAATACGGCCTTGGCCGCGACCGCGGCTGGCGTTCGTCCCTTTTTCACGGGGCGAATGTAGCGCAACCGCGCGGGAGAGCCCGGCTCTTGAAGGGTCAGGCGGCGAGTGCGTCCCCCAGGGCGAGCAGCAGCTTCGCGCTCCACGGCGAGCCGTGCATGCACGCCAGCGTGGTGGGCCAGGTGCGCGGGCCGGCCGATCAGCGCACGCGCATGCTTCGAGTGCGAGAAGGAATCGAGGCCGGCGCGCATCGCTTCCGAGGGACCGAGGATGTCGGACTCGGTGAGCGGCTTATGCTTCGCGCCTGGCCGCGTGAAGAGGTCGCCGCAGAAGAGCCTGCGGGTGGTGCGATCTCCCAGGAAGCCGCACTCCGAGGCGTGTGGCAGGTGGGGCGCGTCGTACCACTCGACGACGTGACGGCCGAGCGTGAGCGACTCGCCGTCGCCGAGGGTTTTCGCCGGCCGGTCCGCAAGATCGTCCACCGACACCATCGGCCGATGCGGCCGTACACCGGCTCCACTTCAGGCGCCGCCGCGAGGAACGAGTTGAGCCCGCCGCACTCGTCGGCCTCGACGTGCGAGAAGGCACGTAACGAAGGCGCTCGACCGGCAGCACCCGCGCGATCGCCTCGGCCACGGCCGGATGGAGCCGCCGCGGTCCGGTGTGGAAGCGCAGCGGCTGGTCGTCGGTTCCACTCGCTCGAAAGGTTTCCGAGCGAGAGGATCGGTCCGCGCTCGACGTCACCCGCTCGGGGTGCCCACCTCGCTGGCGCCGCGCTCTCCCGCGCGCGCTGCCTGAGCCTCACTCGTTGCGTGGATCTCCGAGCTCCACGCTTGCGCGAAGCGACCATCTGAAAGAACCTGCCGGATCCCGCCGTTTTTCCAACACGAGGGGAACCATCGTGACAGCGAACCAGAAGCCGCGATCACCGGAAAAGAAACGCAGCAACCTTCCGCCGTTCCTGATCGTCGTGACGTCGATCGCCCTGGTCACGGGCGTTGCGCTCGCCGCGCAAGACCGGTTCACGGTCAAAGCCCCGAATGGAGTCGCGTTTTCCGAGTTCAGAGGATACGACGCCTGGCAGGATGTCGCGGTGAGTCAGACCGACGAAGGGATCAAGGTCATCCTGGGAAATCCCACGATGATCAACGCTTACAAGGACGGGATCCCGGATAACGCAAAACCTTTTCCTGAAGGATCGGCGGTCGTGAAGATCGAGTGGTCCAAGGTCAAGAACCCCGTCTCGCCCTACTCGGTGATGATCCCGGGGACGCTCAAGTCGGTGTCCTTCATCCAGAAGGATTCCAAGCGATTTCCCGAGACGAGCTGCTGGGGGTATGCGCAATTCCTTTACGACGCGCCGTCCGAATCGTTCAAACCTTTCGGCACCGACGCGTCGTTCGCGAAAACCGTCTGTTATCAGTGCCACACCGCCGTCACCGCGAGAGATTACATTTTCACGGCCTATCGCCCGAGGTGACGTCCGCGCCCAGTTCGGCGCCAACCGATCTCCACCGTCCATGACGCGAAGGGGTATGCGATGGCAACCCAGATGAAGGCGGCGCAGATCCGCAAACCTGGCGCGGACTGGGAGCTGGTCGAGCGTGCCGTGCCCGAGCCAGGTGCCCGGCAGGTCCGGATGAAGGTCGAGGCGTGCGGAATCTGCCACAGCGAAGTGTTCGTGAAGGACGGCTGGTGGCCTGGAATTCAGTACCCTCGCATCCCCGGTCACGAGGTGGCGGGCCGCATCGACGCCGTGGGAGAGGGTGTCACCGCGTGGAAGCAAGGTCAGCGAGTCGGCGTGGGTTGGCATGGCGGGCATTGTTTCCAGTGCGGGCCCTGCCGCCGCGGCAACTTCGCCATGTGCGTCGATCGCAAGGTCATGGGGATCGACGTCGACGGCGGATACGCCGAATACGTGATCGCGCGCCAGGAGGCGCTCGCGGCGATTCCCGAGGACTTGCCGGCGGAGGAGGCGGGCCCGTTCATGTGCGCAGGCGTCACCGTGTTCAATGCGCTGCGCCGTTCGGGAGCGGCGGCCGGCGAGCTGGTGGCGGTGCAGGGCATGGGCGGGCTGGGACATCTCGGGGTTCAGTACGCCCGGCGGATGGGCTTCGAGACGGTGGGAATTGGCCGAGGAAAAGACAAGGAAGCGCTGGCGAAGCAACTGGGTGCCCATCACTACATCGATTCGGGTGTTGGCGACGCCGCCGCGGAGCTGCAAAAGCTGGGCGGCGCGCGTGTGATCCTTTCCACTGCACCGGACGCGAAGGCGATTTCGGCGCTCGTGGGTGGCCTGTCCGCGGACGGCAAGGTCCTGGTGCCGGCGGCGCCGGCTGAACCGTTGACGGTGAACGTGATGCCGCTCATCGTCGGAAGACGGTCGATCGCCGGTTGTTACGCGGGGACCGGGATGGACGCACAGGACACGCTGCAGTTCAGCGTGCTCACCGGTGTGCACCCCATGATCGAGAAATTCCCGCTGAGCCGCGTGGCGGAGGCCTACGAGCGGATGCGGAGCGGCAAGGCGCGGTTCCGCGCGGTACTGACCATGGGCGGCGAGCGATGAGCGGTCCGGCGCCCGGGGCCGAGCAACGGCTGAAGGAGCTCGGCATCCGGCTGGCGTCGCCGCCCGAGCCGTTCGGCCTCTACGTCGAATCCGTGCAGACCGGGAATCTGCTGTTTCTGAGCGGAATGCTTCCCACGGAGGGAGCCACGGCGAAGTTCGTC
>CAZYWA010000535.1:0-5473 GCA_964650975.1 uncultured bacterium | reverse complement strand
ATACGGTCAAACAACCCAGGTGTCTCCCCTCGGGGACCAGTTTTTCAGCAGCCTGTTAGCCAACCCAACCTCTTTGGGTAATGCCGCCGCCTCGCACGAATTGAGCGGAGGACCACCATGTTGCCCACCATCAAAGGGACCTACGAGGACGGCAGAATCGAGCTCGAGGAGAAGCCCGAAGGGGTTCGACATGCCCGTGTGCTGGTGACGTTTCTCGAGCCGGAGGGCGACGCGGCCAGCCAGGCGACCAACCACCTTCTCGCCCGGATGCGCGCAGGACTCGACCTCGGTGGCCCTCCCTATCCATCGCGGGATGAGCTCCACCGGCGCGGCGGCACCCGAGGATGAGGCCGCTCGTCGACACGAACGTGTGAGTCTACGCCTACGACGCGACCGTTCCAGACAAGCACGGCCGGGCCGTGAACGCGATCGAAGCTCTCGCGTCCGCTCATGACCTCGTGGTGTCGGCGCAGGTTCTGAACGAGCTGGCCCGAGTGCTGCTCGAACGGCGAGGCCGCGAGATCGGCATCGTTGCCAACCCTGCTTCGCGAAGATGCGGACGCCAAGTGGCGAGAGATCTACGACCGCATCTTGCTCGAGGCGGGCCGCGAGAAGGTTGTGCTGTTCGCACAACCGATCGAGACCGTCACGGCACTGTCCAGGTTTCTCGAGAAGCGTACGGGCTCTCGTCCTGCGATGATCGTTGGCAATCAAGACGAAGAGGACCGGCAGCGAAACATCGACGAGTTCTGGAAGCCGACGGGGCCGCAGTTTCTGATCTCATCCCGGGCAGGAGGCGAGGGCTTGAACCTCCAGGTCGCACGGCGGCTGGTCCATGTCGATGTTCCTTGGAACCCGATGGAGATGGAACAGCGCGTCGGGCGCATCCATCGGTTCATGTCCAGACGAAAAATTGTGATCGATACGGTCGTGGTCAAGGACAGCCGGGAGGTCCATGCATACGGCCTCGCTCGGGACAAGCTTCGCGCAATTTCGAGCACACTTGTGCCCCAAGAGCGCTTCGACGCGCTCTTCTCCCGAGTCATGGCCCTGGTTGCTCCAGACGACTTCCAAGAGATTCTCCAGGAGCGGCCCCTGGGTCCTCTGAACGACGAGGAGCAGCGACGCGTGTCGCAGCTCGTAACGCAGGGATTCGACCGTTGGCGAGAGCTCGATCGCCGATATTCGACTCAGCAGAAGCAGATCCGACTGCTCGACGCGGGCGAGGCGAAATGGCCCGATATCGCCCAGTTCGCCAGAGAGTATCTGCGGGCCAAGACGGTGGACGGCTACTCGTCCCTTCGATTCCGGTGGTCTGAAGAGGAGGTCGAGGAGGCGAGCGAGGAGGCACTCGTTTTCGATCTCGGGGAAGAGCAGGTTGCGTGCGGAGATTACGGTGGAATGCCCGTGAGCACAGACGACGGCAGAACGGCGGGCCGGCTCGGCTTGAACCATCCCATGCTTGCGACGGCCCTGCGCCGAAATGCATTTCCGGAGGAACCAGCGGGCGCTGCCCACATTCGGTGGCCGGCGGGGAAGCAGGTGCCGGTCGACGGAGTCAGCAAGCCCTTCGGGGTGATCGTCCTAGCGCGGCAGTCAGTTCGTTGGCAGGGCCCACTCCCGGTCGAAGCAGGCACGGCACTCAACTGTTGGGTGGTGTCCGTGGGAAGGGAGCCCACTCGAGTCGACGGTGAGTCGAAGGGCGAGCTCATGAGGACGCTCCTTTCCGCTACCCAGCGCCAAGAGGCTGAGCCGGCGGAGTCCCTCATCGCGGCTCTCCGGCTTTCGGAAAGCTGCTTGATCACCGAGTTGCGGCGTCCTAGCGACGCGGATCGCGCATCGGGCATCTCACATGCCGTATTCCCCTTGCTCGCAGCGGTCGTGTCCTGACCTGCGCGCGGTCGCGGGGCGTGATCATCTGGCTCTCGACTCATTGGCCATCGGAACGCAGTGCGTACCCGTCGCCTTCCCGCTCGAACACGACCTTGTTCCGTGTGCCGGGTAGCCCCGCATCGCGTCCGAACCACCGCTGCAAAATTTCGGGCAGCGCGTTCAGGTCCGAGCCGCGTGCGCGGATGATGTTGACGGCTACCTTCACGAAGGTGGCCTCGTAGGGCTCGCCGTCGATCCTGACGGGGACCCTGCCGGTCGGGATCCCTGGCTGGGCGTTTCGGCCGGGCTCGAAGAAGAGGATCGGACGGCCGCCGGTGTGGCTCACTTTGCAGACGATGCGGTCCGGATGTGGCTGGGTGCGGTCGAGATACTGGGCGAGGCGCAGCTCGATCAGCTCGGCGGCCATGTCTCGGTCGGCGGGGCGGAGGTCGTCGGGTAGGTCGAGCGTGGAGCGGAAGGTGGTGCCGTCGTAGGCGAAGTGGCGCTGGCCGCCGGTGCCGCGGGCGCCGGCCCAGGCGTCGATCGGGTTCTTCTCCAGGTAACGGCGAAGGGCGGGTTCGTCATCGAGGGGGGCGCCGACGTCGTTGCGCAGGCGGGGTGAGCTCTCGGCGACGCGGCGGAAGGCGCGGACGAGGCGGTCGATCGCGATCTCGCCCGGCAGCGCATCCTCGGCGAGCAAGGCCCGGAGCAGCACCATCTTAAAGCTCCGGGTCATGGGCGTGGTCTCGAGCGTGGCGAGGAAGTTCCCGTGCCGCTCGAACACCTTCGACTCGGCTTCTTCGAGATCGCCCATCTTCTTCACGAGCCTGAACCAGGAGCCGTAGGACGCGCGCGAGGCACCGGGGGCGTAGTGCGCTTCGAGGACCTGGGCGGCGCTCGGGCGCTCGCCGTGCTCGGCGCGGTAGCTCTCGTAGAAGGCTTCGAGCTGCGCGCGGCCGCCGGCGCCGCGGCTTGCGAGGTCCTTCAGGATGTCGAGTGCTTCGAGCTGGTAGGTGATCGCGCAGCCGGGTGGCAGCTCGAGGGTCTTCGCTTCGTAGGCCGCGAGTGCGTCGCGGACCGCGCCCGTGCCTTCGCCCAGGTCGAGGAGGGCGCGGACCTTGAGCAGGAACGAGCGGTGGTTGCCGATGTAGTCGATGACGGTGAGGTGCGTTTTCCCTGGGTGAAGCCGCAAGCCGCGGCCGAGCTGCTGGAGGTAGATCACGCGCGAGTCGGTGGGGCGCAGCATGAGGACGGTGTCGATGCTCGGGACGTCGACGCCTTCGTTGAACACGTCGACCGCGAACACGATGTCGAGGTCGCCGGCTTCGAGCTGCTCGAGCGAGAGCGTGCGCGGGTCGCCGGTGGGCTCGCTGTGGACGGCGGCGGCGCGGATGCCGTGCTCGCGGAAGACGTCGCGCACGAAGTCGGCGTGGCGGATCGAGGCGCAGAAGGCGAGGGTCCGGTGGCCGGGGCCGGCCTGGGCGCGCCATTCGTCGAGCGCGTTGGTGGCGCGTTTCCGCGTGGCGAGGGCGTTGGTGAGCTCGGTCTCGTCGAAGCGGCCGCTCCGCCACGGGATGTTCCGGTAGTCGATGTCGTCGGGGATGCCGAAGTAGTGAAAGGGTGCGAGCAGGCGCTGCTCGATGCCCTCGGCGAGATCGGAGCGGTAGACGAGGTTCTGCTGGCAGAGCGCCAGGAGATCCGCGCCGTCGGTGCGCTCGGGCGTCGCCGTGAGGCCGAGCAGGAAGCGCGGCGCGAAGTGCTCGAGCAGGCGGCGGTAGCTCCTGGCCTCGGCGTGGTGGAACTCGTCGACGACGATGTAGTCGAAGGCGTCGGCGGCGAAGCGCCGGAGGTGCTCGGCGCGCCCGAGCGTTTGCACGGACGCGAAGAGGACGTCGCTCGCGGTGTCGCGGGTGCGGCCGGTGTAGAGGCCGAGGTGTGCGCTGGGCCGGATGCGGCGGAAGGTGTGCATCGCCTGGCGCAGGATCTCGTCGCGGTGGGCGATGAAGAGGACGCGCGGGAAGGCGTCGCGCGCGCTGTCGAAGGCGGCGAGCCAGGTTTTGCCGAGGCCGGTGGCGAGGACGACGAGGCCGGCGTGGTAGCCGGCGTCGCGGGTGGATTCGAGGGCGGAGAGGGCTTCGCGCTGAACCTTGGTGGGCTCGGGCGGCGGCTCGGGTGGCTCGAGTGGGGATCCTGCGAGGCGTGAGTGTGCGCTCGGTTGCGAGGGACCGCAGCCCTCCGACGGACCAGGGATCACCGACGGACGGCGGATTTCTGGCAGATCGAGCGGGGCGCGGCGGGTGCGGTAGTGGTCGATCCAATCGTCGGTGAGTGGGACGGTCGCGGGGTGGGCGAAAAGCGCGTCGAAGGCGCTCGCGATCGACTGAAAGCCGGGCTCGTCGCGGCTCGAGATGACGCGGTAGTTCCATTCGAGGGCGGTGGTCAGGGCCGAGCGGCTCAGGTTCGAGCTGCCGACGAAGGCCGCGCCGTCGGATCGGGGCGTCGGATGGAAGACGTAGGCCTTGGGGTGGAAGCTCAGGATGCCCCCGGTTTCGAAGACGCGGATGGTGAGGGCGTCGGGAGGGGCGGCCTCGGCGAGGTCGAGCAGGCGCGCGAGGGCGTCGGGGTCGGTGACGTCGAGGTAGTCGCCGGTCACGAGGCGCATGCGTGCGCCGGGGCGTGAGAGAAGGTCTTCGAGGTGAGGTTCGAGTAGCGCGAGGCCGCTTTGCTGGATGAATGCGACGGCGAAGTCGGCGCGCGCGGCGTGCGAGAGGTGGGCGGCGAGGTGGGTGATGAGGGGGTCGTGCTCGCCGGTCACGAGGGAGCGGGTGTGCGGGGGAGCGGCCTGAGGGGCCCGCTCGAACGAACTGGCGGCGGCGACGAAGCGCCGCCCTCCAGCCGAGGGAACGCGCCTGGGGTCGATGGGTTGGGGATCGTCGGCGGTTCGATCGCGCAGAAGGTCGGCGGGATCGATCGGCCCGGTCGCGAACGCACTCGGCGGCTGGGTCGCGTCGTAGTTTCCTTTGCCGGGCATCACGTGGCGGACGCCGCCGCGCGGATTCTCGACGTCGCCGGTCCAGCGCGGGATGAGATGCACGTGCAGGTGCATCACGGTCTGGCCGGCGGAGGCGCCGGCGTTGATGCCGATGTTCCAGCCGTCGGGCGGACGATCGCGGAAGCGGTCGAGGATCACGGCGCGCGCCGTGGCGAGCGCCGCGTCGATGGCGCGATGCTCGTCGTCGCTCGCGTCGAACCAGGTGGCGACGTGGCGCGTCGAGATGACGAGCGCGTGGCCGGGCGAGACCGGGTAGCCGTCCCAGAGGGCGTAGACGAGCGGTTCGGTGAAGACGCCGCGCGCGGCATCGGGGGCGCAGAAGGGGCAGGGATCGGTCACGGGGGTGCGCCGTCGGCGTGAGGGTGGGATGGTAGCTCCCGCGGGCGCTGGGAGAGCGGCGGCGGCGGGTGGGTGATGGATGGGTGATGGAGGGACGTCGAGGGACCGCCGCTCCTCGACCAGGGGGGCGAATCATTCGTGTTATACATTGGTAATAACGGAGGTGGGGGATGAAGAAGCGACTGTCGGCCATCGAACAGTCTCGGGATC
>CAZYWA010000534.1:0-5478 GCA_964650975.1 uncultured bacterium | reverse complement strand
GCATCCGATCTCGTTCCATGACTTCCGGCTCTCACGCGCCGATGGCTCGACATCCCGCTGGCTACCCACTCTCGGTGCGCTGCAGGTCGGGGTGCAGATCGTGGCGGGCCCAGGTCCCGACGACGGATATCGGCCGCTCGAGCTGGCGGCGCTCACGTGTGGCTCGGTGCCGGATCTTCCGGTCCGTCGCGAAAAATCGCCCGAGGAATGGACCGCTGCCGAGGTCGACGCGTTGCGCGGCACGTTGAAGGCCTCGAGCGCGTGCCTGGCCTACGCCGAGCAGGCGAGCCTCGCCGACAGTATCTCGATCCCGTGGCTGGAGCCAGTGAGCTACGAGCCGGTGCGCGCGGGGCGACGTGTCGATGTGGTGCGCTGGCTCACCGTCGCGGGGCTCGTCGAGGAAGCCTCGGGACGGAATGCGGCCGCATTCCGGCGCTTTGGCGAGGCGGCGATCCTGGGCTTGCGGTTGATCTCCGGGAGCTCGGATTCTCATTCGGGCGACTGGACGCTCGCCGCCGCTTTCCAGCATCGCGCGATTCAACGCTGGACTCATCTCGCCGACGCGAGCGATGACTGGACGCGCGCCGGCGACCCCTGGGCGCTCATCGCGTCCGCCCGCGGCGCCGTGGCCGCTCTCGGAGATTTCCAGGCCCAGGAAGCTGCCGGCCTCGACCGCTGGATCTCGTGGCCGTTTCGCGGCGCCGACTACGATCCGTGGATCTCGTTGAGATTCCCGACGATGGAACGAGCGTGGCTGCGCGAGCTCATGCTCACGAACCAAGCCACCGCGGATCGCCAAGTCATGAAACAGCTCGACGAGACTCGGTCGCTGCTCGATCGCCTGGAGGCTTCGCTCCGGCATCCGGTTCCGGTGACCTGACGCCCCGTGGTAGCTTCGAGGCACCCCTCCCGCCGCGTGCCATCGCGACGTCCCGCTTGCCCAGCCCTCACCCCATCTTGACGTCTTCCCCGCAAGCCGTGCCCGCGCCTGCGCGCCGTTTGCGCGTGGTGTTTCTCGAGCGTCTCGCGATGGAGAAGCTCGGGCTCATGTACGTGTCGTCGGTGGTGCGCCGCAAGGGTCACGAGCCGCTGCTCTTCCTGGAGGGCGCCGAGGGCGGCCGGTTCCTGGATCGCATCGTCGATGCGGAGCCCGATCTGGTCGCATTCTCGGTGACCACCGGCATGCACCGCTGGGCGCTCGACGTGGCGCGCCAGATCAAGGCGCGGATCCCCACCAGGATCCTGTTCGGCGGACCGCACGCGTCCTACTCGCCCGAGGTGATCGAGAAGCCGCCGGTCGACATCGTGTGCCGGGGCGAGGGCGAGGACGCGATGGGCGACCTCGTCGACTGCCTGGCGGCCGGCGAGAGCCCGCGCTCGATCCCGAATCTGTGGGTGAAAGAGGACGGCACGATCCACCGCAACGACGTGCGTCCCCTCACCCAGGACCTCGACTCGATCGCGTTCCCCGACTGGGATCTCTACTACCGCTACGGCTACCTGCGGCGGCTGCGCTCGAAGCCGCTGCTCACCGGCCGCGGCTGCAGTTTCCAGTGCACCTTCTGCCACAACCATCTCGACATGGCGATGTACTCGGGCAAGGGCAAGTGGGTGCGCAAGCGCTCGCCCGAGAACATCGTGGAAGAGATCCGCGAGCTGGCGGCGCGCTATCCGCTCGAGGTTCTGAACCTGGAGCGCGACGATCACCTCACGATCAATCGCGAGTGGACGTTTCGCTTCCTGGAAGCCTACGCGCGCCAGATCGAGCTGCCGTTCGTGCTCCAGTGCCGCCCGGAGACGATCGACCGCGAGACCGCCGATGCGCTCGCGCGAGCGCGCTGCGCGTCGGTCACGATCTCGTTCGAGACCGCGAACCCCGAGCTCCGGAACCAGCTGCTGCGGAAGGAGATCGCGGACGACGAGGTGATCCAGGCCGTTCACCTTCTCAAGGAACGCGGGATCTTCGTGAAGACGCTCAACATGATCGGGCTGCCGGGCGAGGATCTCGACGGAGCGCTCGAGACGCTGGCGTTCAACGTACGGCTCAAGCCGCAGTTCGCGCGCTGCTCGATCGCCACACCCTTCCCTCACACCCGGCTCTTCGACCAGTCGGTCGAAGCCGGAATGCTAGCGGCGGACCACTCGAGCGAGGATTACTTCGAGGACTACTTCCAGAAAACGGTGCTCGATCACCCCGACGGTGCGCGGCTCGAAAACCTCCACAAGTTCTTCAGCATCGTGGTGACGTTCCCGTGGCTCCTACCGCTGGTGCGCTGGCTGGTCACGCTGCCGCCCAACCCGATCTTTTACCGGCTCTACCTGGCGGCCTTCGTGCTCTACGGCTCGTCTTTCGCCGGACTCAGCGCTCGCAACATCGTCGATCTGATCCGCTTCACCCCGCGGCCGCTGCCGGCGCCGGAAGCGGCCCGCCACTCCTGGTCGATGCTGGCGATCCTGCAGAGATTTTCGTTCAATTTTGATTGATACTTCGCTGATATTGCGACAGTTTATCGACATCCACCGTCTTAGTGGGTCGTGGACGCGCGTGACTTGCTGGTCGGCGCCTTGCCACCGGCCTTGGCCGGCGCGGGCGCGGATGCCGCTGCGGCTTCCACCACTTCGAGCTTGACCGGGGTCATCCGCGAGCCGCTGAGCCCGATCGCCTTCGCCGCGGCACTCGAGAGGTCGACCACCCGGTCGGGCTGCTTGGGCCCTCGGTCGTTGACCTTCACCACGACGCTCTTGCCGTTGTCGACGCGGGTCACCTTGACCTTGGTGCCGAACGGCAGCGTGCGATGGGCCGTGGTGAGTGCGGTCTTGTCGTAGCGCTCGCCGCTCGCCGTCTTGTGGCCGTTGAGCTTGGGGTTGTAGACGGCCGCCAGTCCCGAATCGGCCGAAGCCACAGCGGTCGCCGTCGTGGCGGTGGCCGCCGCCCGGGCCGCAGCCGGCGCCATCCCGATCCCGGTGACCACCAGCGCCACCGCGAGCAAACCACCTGGTATCCACCCCACACGCTTGCGATTCATCGGTGCTCCTCGGCGCAGCGCTCGGCCGCGCGCTGGTTGATCAGGCGCGCGATCGTACCGGTGCTCCCCGCCCGGGCGCAACGATTTCGCTTGAATGGTCTGTCTCACGTTGCCCACCTGAGCCGGCGCGGGCGACGGACGTCCGGTGGCTGTGCGAGGGTACTCGAGCCCGCGCCAACCGGAGGCACTCGCGGGATGTGAGCCCCATCGCGCGGGCGAATGCAGGCGAGGCGAGCGTACGATCGAGTCTCGATCGTGGCCGAGCCGTGCCAGAGCCGGAGATCGGCAAACTGCGGCACCGCCGCTTGAATCGGCGCCGAGCCGCCTCGTCAGCGGCGCGGGTCCGGTAGCTGCGCCGGATCGAGATCGATCACTCCCGCCGACGTCGCGAGCACCAGATGCCCGTTCGCGAGCGGCTCGAAGTACCGGATCTTGCGGCTAACGAAGGCGCGGCCCACGACCTCGAGGCTGTCCGCGTCGATCGCGAAGAGATCGCCGCGCACGAAGCCGCCGACGTAGACCCGACGCCGCTCGGGATCGAGCTGCACCCAGCGGATGCCCGGTTCCAGGAACACCCGACCCGTCTCGCGCAAGCTCTCGCGGTCGAGGCGATAGAGCACACCCGACTGCAGGCTGGTCGCGAACACCTGCCCGCGCGTGGTGTCCTCGACGACCTTGCCGAAGTGGGTGACGAGCGTCGCCTTGTTCATGCGATCGGTGACCAGCCAGCGCGGCAGCCGTTCGTCGTAGAGCCTGAGCACCACCTCGCAGCGCTCGCTGCCGTCGATCGGGCAGCGCTCGAGAACGCCGTTTCGCATCACCAGCGCCTCTTGCCGGACGTCGGACGCGCTGAAGCCCACGATGGTGCCGCCGCCCACCGCGATCCGGCAGTCGTGGGTGTCGGGATCGTAGCGCCCCAGATGCTCGCCGCCCGGGTAGCCGTAGAGCGCGTGTTTCTCGACGTCGAAGGCGATGACCGTCGGCCCGGCGAAGTCGCAAGTCTCGAACGGCTTCTCCACGGCGTGGGTCGTGAGATCCACGTCCCAGAGCTTCTCCTTCACCATCTCGGGCACCCACAGCTTGCCGCGCGGGCAATCGAGCGCCAGCTGGTCGCCGGGCGGGAAACGGACCTCGTCCCACGCCGCGCCCGGCGATTTGCCGCTGAAGTAGAGCGCGTCGAGCGTGCCGACGACGAGGCGACCCGGCTCGCACCCGGCCATCGCGACGCGCAGATCGTGCCAGTTGATCGGCATCCCGTAGCGCGAGCCGAGGCGCACGTCGGGCCACGACGGCAGGATCAGCCGCGCACCGGGAAGCGCCCGCAGCACCGGCTCGGCATTGGCCGTGGGAAGCAGCCAGAAGAGCAGCGCCCGCAGTGCCACCGACGGGATCGCGATCGCCATCCCCCACTGAGGACCCGTGACCCGTGCGGCGAAATCGGCTCCCACGAGCCAGAGAAAGACCGCGAAGCCTCCCGCCGAGGCGCACAGGATCGCCGCTCGGGTCGCGAACCCAGGCGGCATCGGGGGGAAGACGGCCAGTGGCAGCGCCAGGGCCAGCGCCAGCCAGAGCCTCCGCGCGCGCCCTTCGGGCCGGCGATGCGCTACGAGCCAGGCCAGGCCGCCCGCGGCGGCGGCGAGCACCCAGTCGGCCGGGTTCAGAAATGGCCCCAGCCGCCCCAGGGTCCAGACGGCGCCCAGGCTCACCGCGAGCCACAGCGCGCCCAGCACGCGCCCGATACGGGGCCACCGCGCCCGCACCGCCTGCTCGAGCAGCCACGGGAAGCCGACCAGCGGCAGCACCGCGAGGCTCGCCGGAAACCAGCTCAGCGCCCCGAACACCGAGGCGCCGAACCAGCGCCGAAAGCGGCGTGGCGGCTTCGCTCGTTCGGCCGCCGGCACGTGCCGCCTACCACGATCCTTCGCGAGTGCTGCGAGCGGCGACCGCGGGCCTTGGCTCCGGGTGCCCCGCGGACGTCCGCGAATGCCTCAGCTCGGGGTCCGGTTCGAGGCCAGCTCGGTGGGCTCGAGCTGAGCGAGTGGTATGGCCCGCGGATCGGCGGCGAGTATGTCGCGCTCGCGATCGGACAGCGTCAGCACCTCGACGCCCTGGTCCGTGACCAGCACCGTGTGCTCGAACTGCGCCGAGAGCGACCGGTCCTTGGTGACCGCGGTCCAGCCATCCGCCAGCACCTCGACGTGCCAGTCGCCGGCGTTGATCATCGGTTCGATCGTGAAGGTCATCCCGGGCCGCAGGCGCTCGCCGTTGCCGGGGCGCCCGACGTGATGAATCGTGGGGGCGCAATGAAAGATCCGGCCGATGCCGTGACCGGTGAAGTCGCGCACCACGGAGAACCCGCGCCCCTCCGCGAAGCTCTGGATCGCGTAGCCGATGTCGCCGATCGCTCCGCCGGGCAGGACCGCACGGATCCCGCGCCACAGGGCCTCGCGAG
>CAZYWA010000533.1:0-5482 GCA_964650975.1 uncultured bacterium | reverse complement strand
CGGCGGTCGGAGGGACGCGGTCCCTCGCGTCCGCAACGTCGAATCGCGATGGAGCCCCGCGGCTCCGCCGTTCGCGGGTCGTGGAGGGCGCCGCTCCGCGGCGCCGGCTGTTCCGTCCGAGCCGATCCCACCCTTGAATACCCGTTCGCCCCAGTTTGGAGGGACGCGGTCCCTCGCGTCCGCGGCGTCTCAACCCACGACGGACCCTGCGGCTGCGAGGGACCGCAGCCCTCCAACGACCAAATCCCCCGATCCAGACGCGATCGTCGCCCACCCGCAATCGCGACGACGCGCCGGGCCCGGCGAGACCGGCCACGCGCGAGCGAGACGCCGCCGAGGTGTCCGCCAGAAGCGATCCGCGTCGCCGACCCAGCGCCCAATCGGCCCGAGCCGCCTGAGCGCCCCAAAAGGTCGCTCCGAGCGCTCTATCGCGCGTTCCCCAGGCTTCCAGACCCCAAAATCGCCAGATTCGGGCCCATGGAGCCCAGTTCCACCGTCGCCCCTGCGCCCAGGAACAAGCACACTGTTGCAGTTTTTACGTGCGCCTTGTCGAGATTTCTGCAGGCATCTGCCTGTTAATTTCACAGGCATGTTGTTGCAGCGCTCCCATGCCACCGGCCCCCCTGGCAAGTACCTACGCCACCAGCGAAAGGCCGATTCAGGGGAGCTACATCGGCGAGGTGGAGCGGGGCGTTCGCCCGCCGCTCGACCCGCGCTTCTGGCCCGCGGTCGTGAAGATGCACCCGGGCACGACGCTCTTCGACCTGCAAGCCCGCCGCGCATGGCCGGGCTCGAGATCGACCTCTCGAAGGCGAGCGCCGCCCAGGCCGACCTGGGGCTCGCGATCGCGCTGTCCATCTCCGAGCGCCGCCTCGCCGACGGCGAGCCCAGCGCGCTCCTCGACCAGGTGCGAAGCGCCTGCGCCGCGCTCGGCCGTCCCCGCCGCCAGGCCTTCAATTCCTCGACGGCCACGGCTTCCGCCAAGTCTCCGGCCCACACCCCAACGTCTTCTCCTGCAGCCCCTGCACCGCCCACGACCACATGATCTTCCCGCCACGCCACTCGTGAACGATCGTCTTCGCCCCAATCCCCAGATCCCGCTGCTCCCGCTCGATCTCGACGGCCGAATCGAGAAACGCATCCCCCCCGATCGCCGCTCCCATCACCCGCAACCCATCCGGCCGAACGAACCCAGTCCCAAGCGCCGTCGCCTCGATCTGCCATCCCCCCTCGTGCACCAACACATGATGCCGCCGGCACAGCAATAAGAGGTTCGAAAGCTTGGTCTCCCCACCGTCCGCCCAATGCCGGACGTGATGCGCATCCACGAACCGACTGTTTCCACACCCCGGAAACGCACATTTCCGATCGCGCGCTCGGAGCGCTCGCCGGATCGCCGCGGGAATCTGCCGCGTCCGCCGCCCACGCTCAGGATCTCGCCATGCTCGTCCTCGTGCACGCACACCCGACTGCAATCACACGCCATTCGCCGCACCGTTTCAGGCGCCAGCGCCGTTCCGTCCGCTAGCTCCGGCGCCGGACCATCCCCATCCGCGCGGAGCGAATCCTCGCTCACGTGCACACTCAGTTCGTAACGATCGCCACCCTCGACCGCCGCCGGCCCATGCGCCAGCATCGTTTCCGCCAACACCATCAACGCATCGGCATTCCGTGCGACCCGCGCGGAATTTGCCGCGGCAAACTCCCGCGCCGCCGATCCCGTGTTCGGAGGGACGCGGTCCCTCGCGTCCGCGCCGTTGGCCGAGGACTTCACCGCCGGCGCCCCTTCCGACTTTGCCGCAGCAAACTCCGCCTCCCGCAACGAATCGACCGCCGCCTCGAACGCCTTGAGAAAGACCGCACCCTCCCCGGGCGCGAGCCGCCCCTCGAAGCAGATCGACCCGTCCACCTTCTTCCAGAACCGAAACGCCCGCGCCGCGTGACTCTCGGCCGCCGCCCGGTTCTCCCGATCTCGCTCGCACCGCCGATAGAGCCGCACCAGCTTTTCCAGATGCTGCGCCGTCCCGAACCGCGCCGCCCCGACCAGATACTCCTCGTTCGCCGCCGTCGCCACCCGCGTGATCGCCCGCACCTTCGAGTAGCTCAACGCCCCCCGCGCAAACGCCGCCGCCACCTTCGGCAGCCCCACGAGCGCCCGCGCCACGCGAACCTTTTCGTGCGCGGAATTCATGTCCACCCCACATTTCACGTTGAGCCAATGCGCCGTCGACGAAATCCCCTCCCCCGCCCACGGCTTCCGCCGATCGAATTCCTCGAGCAACACCATGAACCGGTACTCCACCGCACTGATCCGCGCCGCAAGCGTCGTGAGCTCGTTCGCCAGCTGCCGATCGCTGCGCGCCGCCAACGACGCGGCGCGCCGAGGGCAAGGGCGCGGGAAGGGGACCGGGCGAAGCTGGTGTAGAAGTGACCATGCGTTCACTATATCAAGTCACACCGAAAACCGCAAGCCCAGCGCAGCGTTTCCTTGCACGCCGCCGGAATCCAAACGGAGCACGCACGGCCCGATCCTCAGCTGCGCAAAACTAGATATCACTGCACGAATCTGGCACCATCGGCACGGCCACTCACTCGAAACCCCGAAGCAAGCGCTGTCTTGTACGGCCAGATTGCCCGCGCTGACGATCGCAGATCCACGCGCGAGGCTGTGTGCTATCGGAAATCTGGCAGCCCGTGGTCAACTGAGAGGACCCAAGGTGCCCACATTCGAGCTTCGGCAGGGCCTGCCCTCGTGTCGCGTCACCCGCGACCTCGTGAGGCGCCTGGAGCGATATCTCATCGACGATTCCTCACGCTGCTTGAGGTTCCGACGGATAAGCGGCGGGACGCCTACGAACTTTCCATCACCGACAAACTTGGGAAAGAATCTGTCACGTCAATCGACGAATATGGACCTGAGCTGTTCCCCGATTCCACAAGCGACGTGACATTGCGCCTCTTTGTGTTTAGAGGAAAGCCGGATCGCGCCTCTCAGCGTGGGTGACCTTCGCGACCGCTCCTCATCTCACTTGGGTCAAGGTCGAGTGTACGCATCCAAATGCGCGCGAGTTGGCCCAGGGCTTCGCAGAGCAAGTGAAGCGCCGAATCGATTCGACTCGTACGCGGAACTGGCTATTTCATGGCACTATCGGCGTGCAGTCCCTCGTCGACGTGCTTCCATAGGGCCTTGCCATTTTTGCGCTTTTGTCGTACGCGTCAAAACAACAGGCACTGACCTATTACCTTCTCGGCGCGAGCGCTCTGGTCTTAATATATTTTTATCGTTGGCCGTACCACGCACCGCTATACGACATTTGACTCGAATGTTCAGCGTCAGTTTGACAAGGCTGCCACATGGCTTTTCTACGGCATTCTAACGTTTCTTCTCTTTGGTACGGGTCTTGTCCTTATCCGACGCAAGCTGTTCGGATTTTAGGGTAGCCCTAATGCGTTACAGCTGTCGGCAACTCACCGCGGCCGGCGCATGGGGACGCAGGTCTAGATCTCGTAGTGGTCAGCGACTGCAGCTCAAGCCTTGGGGGTAGGTAGACCGGCGGGGACCAAGTGAAGCCAAGGATCTTCGTCAGGATGGGGACAGGTGGGCGGTCGCTCACCGAGATCGGCTCGTGTGGCGAGGAAGACGGTCGACGCGAGCGTGCGCTCACCCGCTGAAATCGTTCGTGTGTGGAAAGTACGCGCGCGCTTTCTCCATGTCGATGCTCACGAAGAGGCCTTCGGCTTCGGCGGTGAGGGTGTCGCCGTCGAAGACCTGGCCGGTGGCGTGGATGCGTTTGCCGTCGGTGCGGGCGTGGCGGGCTTCGAAGCGGATTTCTCGGAAGAGGGGGGTGGGGAGGTGGTAGCGGATTGTCAGGGTGGCGGTGAAGCCGGGGTGGCCGCTGGCGAGGTTGGCGAAGGCGAGGACTTGGTCGAGGACGCCGGCGACCATGGCGCCGTGGACGTAGCCGGGGGGGCCTTCGTAGGCGTTGGTGAAGGTGGCGCGACCGACGACGTGGTCGGGGTGGACTTCCATGCGGACGGGTGGGGCGAGGGGGTTGAGGGTGCCACTCACCATGCTGCGGGGCAGGAATTGGTGGGGTTCGCGGGCGTGGCGGACGCTCGGGAGTTGGCTGGGGCCGGCGGCGCGGGTGTGGGGTTCGAGGGCGGCGGCGAGTTGGTCGGCGAGGGTCGCGGCGGCGAGTAGCTCGTGGGTAGGTGCGTCGGTGCGCACCACGCGATCGATGACGGAGCGGACGCTTTCGGCGAGGCGTTCGAGGGCGGCGTCTCGTTCGGGATCGCGGCTCATGGCGCTCGGCTCGGCTCCGTCAGCGGCTCCGTCGCGGGTCACTCGCCCTTGAAGTTGGGCTTGCGCTTTTCCTTGAAGGCCTTCGGGCCTTCTTGGGCGTCCTGCGTGCCGAAGATGGGGAAGCCGATCTCGAGCTCGCGGGCGAGGCCGTCCTTCTCGGTCATGCCTTCGGTCTCGCGCAGCGAGCGCAGCACGGCTTGCACGGCGAGGGGGCCGTTGTCGGCGATTTCTTGCGCGACCTTCTTGGCTTCGGTGAGCGCTTGGCCTTCGGGGACGACACGGCCGATGAGGCCGATGTCGAGGGCTTCGCGGGCAGTGAGGTGTTTGCCGGTGAGCAGGATTTCGGCGGCGATGGTGTACGGGATCTGGCGGCGCAGGCGGACGGTCGAGCCGCCCAGCGGGAAGAGGCCCCACTTGACCTCGGAGACGCCGAACTTGGCGGTTTCGGCGGCGATGCGGATGTCGGTGGCTTGGAGGATCTCGGTGCCGCCCGCGATCGCCGGTCCCTCGACCGCGGCGATGAGCGGCTTCTTGGTGCGGTAGTGGCGCAGGAGCGCCTTCCACTGGAGGTCGGGGTCTTCGGAGAAGCGCTTGGTCCACTCGGTTTCGCCGTAGCCGCCCATCATCGCCTTGAGATCGGCGCCCGAGCAGAAGCAGCCGCCGGCGCCGGTGAGCACGATGGCGCGCACCTCGGGGTCCTCGTCGGCCATGGTCCAGGCGTCGGCCATGCGCGCGAGCATTTCCGGGGTGAACGCGTTCTTCCGCTCGGGGCGGTTCAGGGGGACGATCACGACGTGTCCGTCGCGCTCGACCAGGCAGTGCGGGGCTTCGCTCACGGTTCTTTCTCCTTCGCGGAAGCGGTTTTCGAGCACCGAGTGAAACATGTTCTACTCGCCGATCCAAGCGGGTGAAACACGTTCTCGCGGCTTGCTCGGCCAAGTGGAACATGTTCTACTTCGTTGAACCGGAGGTCCGCCGATGACTGCTCCCGCCGCTCTCGAATCGCGCAAGGTTCCGCCCGCCGCGGTGGCCGGGCTCGATCTCTACGACCTCGATCAGTACGTGGTGGCGCCGCCCCACGAGAAGCTCAAGAAGCTTCGCGAGCACTGTCCGGTTTACTGGAATCCCGCCGAGGGGGCCGGATCGCCCGGCTTCTGGGCGGTGACGCGCTACGAAGAC
>CAZYWA010000532.1:0-5503 GCA_964650975.1 uncultured bacterium | reverse complement strand
TCCCGACCAACGTCATCTCGATCACCGACGGCCAGATCTTCCTCGAGACCGACCTCTTCTATTCGGGCGTTCGTCCCGCCATCAACGTCGGCATCTCGGTGTCGCGCGTCGGCGGCAACGCGCAGATCAAGGCGATGAAGTCGGTCGCCGGTACGCTGCGCCTCGACCTCGCTCAGTTCCGCGCGATGGAAGCCTTCGCGAAGTTCGGCAGCGATCTCGACAAGGCGACGCAGCACCAGCTCGCACGCGGGCAGCGTCTGGTCGAGCTCTTGAAGCAGGGTCAGTACCAGCCGATGCCGGTCGAGAAGCAGGTGGTGTCGCTCTTCATCGGCACGACCGGCGCGCTCGACGACATCGCGGTCGACAAGATCGGTGCCTTCGAAACGGGCTTCCACTCGTTCGTCGAGGCGCGTTATGGCGACATCTTCACCAAGATCCGCGACGGAAAGACGCTGACCGACGAGATCAAGGCGTCGATCAACAAGGCGGTCGGCGAGTTCAAGTCCGACTTCGCTCGCGCCAAGGCGTGAGCCGCCCCGCCCACCACGATCCGCACCGAGCCACGCGAGAACCGGAGAACGCACCGTGCCGAGCCTGAAAGACATCCGGCGCCGGATCGCGAGCGTCAAGAATACCCAGAAGATCACCAAGGCCATGAAGATGGTCTCGGCGGCCAAGCTGCGACGCGCCGAGGACGCCGCGAAGCGCTCGCGTCCGTACGCCGAGCAGCTCGACGCGACGCTGCGGCAAATCGTCGCCGGCCTCGGCGCGGAAGCGCATCCGCTGCTCGCGAGCCGCGAGGTGGCGAGGACCGAGTGGATCGTGGTGACCTCCGACCGCGGTCTCTGCGGCGGGTTCAACGGCAACCTTCTTCGGTTGGTCGATCGCGAGCTCAAGGCCCGGCTGAGCCCGGAGCTCGAGATCACGGTGTGGACCGTCGGCAAGAAGGCGCGCGACTATTTCGCGCGCCGTGCGTACTCGGTGCGTGGGGAGTCGCTCGGCTTCTCGGCGGCACCGAGCCACGCGGACGGCTCGGCGCTGGCGCGCATCGCCGCCGAGCGCTTCACGAGCGGCGCGGTCGACGAAGTGATGATCGTCTACAACGAGTTCATCTCGGCGGCGGTGCAGAAGCCGAAGATCGAGCGGCTCTTGCCGCTCAAATCCAGCATCGAAGGCGACGAGACGCCGGTTGGCCCGGAACCGCTGTTCGAGCCGTCGCCGCAGGAAATGCTGGCGGTGCTGCTGCCTCGTCAGGTCGAGAGCCGGGTCTACCGGGCGCTGCTCGAGAGCGCCGCGGCGGAGCACGCCGCACGCATGGCCGCGATGGAAAGCGCCACCTCGAACGCCAGCGACATGATCGGCAGCTTGACCCTACAGTTCAACAAGGCTCGCCAGGCCGCGATCACCAAGGAGCTCATGGAGATCGTGAGCGGCGCCGAGGCGCTTTCGTCCGCGTGAAGCGGACGTGCGGGGCATCCGGACGTCTGCGAACGGGCGCGGCGAGCTGACAGGCAAAGCAGGAGAGGAGCAAGCGATGGAACGCATCGGCAGGATCACCCAGATCATCGGCGCCGTCATCGACGTCGAGTTCCCGAGCGGCGACCTCCCGCCGATCTTGAACGCGCTGACACTCAGCAATCCGGCGATCGACGACCGCACCGACAACTTGGTCGTCGAGGTGGCTCAGCACCTGGGCGAGCGCACCGTGCGCTGCATCGCCATGGACACCACGGAAGGTCTGGTGCGAGGCATGCCGGTCAAGGACACCGGCACTCCGATCCGCATGCCGGTCGGGCCCGCGACCCTCGGCCGCATCATCAACGTGATCGGCGAGCCGGTCGACGAGGCCGGCCCGGTCGAGACCGAGTCGTACCTGCCGATTCACCGCGAGCCGCCCACGTTCCTCGACCAGAGCACCTCGGTCGAGATGTTCGTGACCGGCATCAAGGTCGTCGACCTGCTCGCGCCCTACTCGAAGGGCGGGAAGATCGGCCTCTTCGGTGGCGCCGGCGTCGGCAAGACCGTGCTCATCATGGAGCTCATCAACAACGTCGCTCAGGAGCACGGCGGCTATTCGGTGTTCGGCGGCGTCGGCGAGCGCACCCGCGAAGGGAACGACCTGTGGCTCGAGATGAAGGAGTCGGGGGTCATCTCGAAGACCGCGCTGGTCTACGGCCAGATGAACGAGCCGCCTGGAGCGCGCGCCCGCGTGGCGCTCTCCGCGCTCACCGTCGCCGAGTACTTCCGCGATCAAGAAGGCAAGGACGTTCTGCTGTTCATCGACAACATCTTCCGCTTCACTCAGGCCAACTCGGAAGTCTCGGCGCTCCTCGGCCGCATGCCCTCCGCGGTCGGCTACCAGCCGACGCTCTCGACCGACTTGGGCGGCCTGCAGGAGCGCATCACCTCGACGACACGCGGCTCGATCACCTCGATCCAGGCGATCTACGTCCCCGCCGACGACTACACCGACCCGGCGCCCGCCACCACGTTCGCGCACCTCGACGCCACCACCGAGCTGTCGCGCGCGATCGCCGAGATCGGCATCTATCCGGCGGTCGATCCGCTCTCGTCGAGCTCGCGAATCCTCGATCCGCAGGTCCTGGGCGAGGAGCACTACAAGGTCGCCCGCGACGTGCAGTCGACCCTGCAGCGCTACAAGGAGCTCCAGGACATCATCGCGATTCTCGGCATGGACGAGCTCGCGGAAGACGACAAGCTGGTCGTGGCGCGCGCCCGCAAGATCCAGCGCTTCCTGTCGCAGCCGTTCTTCGTCGCCGCTCAGTTCACCGGCATGGCCGGCCGCTACGTGAAGCTCCCCGACACCATTCGCGGCTTCCGCGAGATCTGCGAAGGCAAGCACGACGACGTGCCCGAGCAGGCGTTCTACATGGTCGGCACCATCGAGGAAGTGCTCGAGAAGGCCGAGAAGATCCGCGCCCAGGCCGCGTGACGCCGAACGAACTCCCGCTTTCCGAGGAAGACCCGCGATGGCCGAGAACGCGATGGAGCTCGAGATCGTGACACCGGAGCGAATGCTGCTCCGCGAAGAGGTGTCGGAGTTCGTGGGGCCCGGCTGGCTGGGCCAATTCGGAGTCCGACCCGGCCATTGCTCGATGGTCATCGCGCTGCGTGGTGGCGTCGTGAGCTACACCGCCGTCAACGGAAACACGGCCAAGATCGCCGTGGGCGGAGGCTTCGCGGTGGTGAATGCGGACCGCTCGACGATCCTGGCCGACGTGGCCGAGCCTGCCGCCGAAGTCGACGTGGCGCGCGCTCGCGCCGACGAGGCCCAGGCTCGGTCGGCGCTCGAAGGGCTCGGCTTGGACGATCCCGCCTATGCCGCGAACAAGGCGGCGCTCGATCTAGCGGTCGCCCGCATCGAAGCCGCGGCCTAGCCCGTCGAGCCAGCCCCGACGCGGCGCGCCGACGGCTCGAGCTTCCACAGGCTCACGTTGCGGATTTCGCCGACCTTGACCCAGCGCCCGTCGGTCTCCTGACTGAGCGCTCGGGCCTCGGACGGAATCATCAGCGCATACCAGTCGTAACCGTGGGCGAGCGACACCTCGCGAAGCTTCAGTAAGCGCCGTTCGGAGAGCTTCCCCGGGTTGGCGACGATTCGGTCGCTGTAGAGAAAGATCGCGCCGCTCATCTGGCTCGCGAGCACGATCGATCTCTCGGGCACGCGACTCCGCGCCCACTCCACGGCCTCGGGATAGATCGACTCGAGGTAGCCGATCTTCAGCACGTCGAGCTTGGCGGATGCGACCGTCGGCCACGCGAGCACGAGAGCCACGCTCGTGGCGAGACCCGCTCGCATCACGCCACTCGAGACGCGCTTGCTCGAATGCCGCGCGATTTCCCGCGCCGCGAGCAACGCCCCGATGATCAGCGCCGGAAAGCCCGGCAAGAAGAACCGCGTGAACCACCACGGCTCGTAGGGCATGTAGAAACAGTGAAAGAGAAAGGCGGGCAGAAACCAGAGCGCCAGCAGCAAGCGCGTATCCGATGGGATGCCTCGCATGGCCAGCGAGGCGAGCCAGCCCGCGACGATCCACGGCCCGAGGGCCGCGCACGTCCAGAAACCGTAGTGGCGGAAGCGCACCGGGAAGTAGCCGAGCTGGAACATCTCGTGCGCCTGGCTCGCCGGCCCGTAACCGCTCATCAGCGGGCTGCCGTAGGAAAGCCAGTTGTAGGTGAGCAGCAGCGCCAGCACCGGGAGCCCGCCGAGGCCGAACGCCACGATGCGCCGCCAACGCCAGGGCAGCACCGCGGCGAGCGGGAGCGCCAAGAGCGCGTTGCTGGGACGCACGATCACGGCGACGCCGAGCGCGAATCCCGCCGCCGCCGCGTGACCGTCACCACGCCCGGCCCGCATCGCGAGCAGCAGCGCGGCGAGCGCCCAGGTGCTGGCGGGCACGTCGCTCATCGGCTGCAGCGACAGCAGCAGCCACGTGGGGCAGATCGCGAGCAGCGCCACGCCGAGCAACGACCCTCGCTGGCTCAATCCGAGCTCGCGCGCCATCGCGTAAAGCAGTGCCAGCGCCACGGCCGAAGCCACGGGAACCACCAGGAACGGTCCCACGCGCTCACCCGCGAGTAGGGCCATGAGCAGCATGTGGAGCGGGAACCCCACCGGGTAGCTGGGCGACATCGTGCCGAGCACTCGACCTTGAGCGAATCCGAGTGGAATGAAGACCGCGGCGGTGCGGCGATCGAGCGCGATCCCTTCGGGCATCCGCACCGGCACCGCGGTTTGGCCGTGGAAGAGCAACCGCGCGCTCCCCACGTACCCAGCGCTGTCCGAGCCGCCCGCGCCGTGACTGCCGGCCAGCGCCAGGAACACCGCGTACCCGACGAGGGCTACGGCCAGCGCCAGCGGCACGCGACGGTCGGAGGTCGAGGGGGACGTCACCGCGAGACGCCTCGGGAAGGATCGCGACTGCCTTGCCTCGGCAGCGCGCGCTCGATTATCCCTGTCCAGGCTCGCCGGGAACGCGCGAGCGCCGGGCGACACGAGCTATCACGGCTCGAACCCGACGCCAACCGAGCGCACCGTCCCCCTCGACGGCGGGCCCCTCGCTTCGGATTCGTTTCGGATCCTCGACCTGACCGACCGCGGCTCTGCGCCGGACGCGGCCACCGCACCCGAGACTGACGCAATGCAGCACGCTCTTCAACAGACGTCGAACCCGACGTCCGACACCTACGACGTGGTGGTCGTGGGCGGCGGTCCCGCGGGCACCGCGTTCGCCAAGAGTGTCCTCAATCTGGGAGCGCCGTGGCGGGTGCTGGTGATCGAGAAAGAGCGCTTCCCGCGCGACAAGATCTGCGGCGACGGCCTCACCTACCGATCGATCCCGCTGGTCCACGAGATTTTCCCCGAGCTCGAGAAGCTCACGCCGTCCCGGAGCTTCACGTCGAAGCAGGTGCTCTTCTATCCCGGTGGGCACATGCTGCGCCGCGAGGCCGAGCAGCTCGACGTGATCCCGCGCGAGGTCTT
>CAZYWA010000531.1:0-5515 GCA_964650975.1 uncultured bacterium | reverse complement strand
CTCGGATCCGCCTCGCACTGGCGCTTTTCCGTGAGGCGCTTGGCGTGAACAGCGTGCCGTATCGCTTTCTGGGCTTCTACAAGATCGTCAACATGCTTCACGCCGCCGGGGCGGCACAGAAGGCCTGGATCAATCAGAACATTGATCGTGCCGTGCAGCGGCAGCGCGACGGACGAGCTGCGAAGCGGTTAGCGGAACTACGCACACGGAGCCTGACATTGGCGCGTACTTGTATCACTCCGGGCGCTGTGCAGTTGCGCATGCATTCGACGATCCCGTGGTTGATCCGGATGAACCCGGCCACACGACCCGGCTGCAGGAGGATCTTCCGGTCGCCCGCGCACTCGCGGAGTACGCAATCGAGGTTGAGCTCGGCGTGAAGTCCCGAGCCACGATCTACGCGGAGCATCTCTACGAGCTTTCCGGTTTCAAGCCGTTCTTCGATCGTCGACCGAGTTCGCAGAGTGACGGTGCTCCAGGGATCGAACTGGTCCTACCGCTCCCCCCGCTCAGTATTCGGATCAAGAACCAGCCACAGCTTCCGACGTTCGAGGCGATGAATGCGGAAGTGATCGAAGCTGATCCGGGTTCCGTGAAGGTGATGTGCAACAGCCAGGACCGACTCGTCGGGCTTCCCCTGGTGCTCGACTTCGAGGATGAGCGCCTCACATGCGATCCCATCACATCGGTGCAGCTCACCGATGACGGATCGGTTTCAGGGATCGCCCACCGGGTAGACCACATCGACCTGGTCTCGGCGCTACTCGGGAACGGGGTGCTAGAGGTCTGGGACGCGGCGGCTGGCCAAATGCTCGCGCGGAAGGATGCCTACATCCCAGTAAACATCGACTGGAAGGCGACTCGTGCGAACTTGGCGGCGCGGAGGCAAGCTCTGGAGGTGGAGAGGACTCGACGGTGGGAGAGCTCATCTAGCTCCCGGCCCGGCGAGGCCGGTGGTGGGGGCGGATCGTGACGGTGTGATACGGCCTTGCTTCTCGAGTGGTACGGCTCGCGAACCACCAAGCCTTACCTCTTCGCAGCTCTTGTGGGAGAGCGCACCAGGCTCTCCCATGTCGTAGAGCGCAACCTCCAGAGGCGCACACGTGGACGAGGAAACGATCACATGAAGGCGGGCCAGAGCCTCGAGACCGAGGAGGACATCAAGGTACGCCGTGTGATCGCCTGGCTCCTGGAGCAGGGAGTCAGCACGTCCGATCTCTCATTGGAGCATGAGCTGACGCTCAAGCTCGGTCTCAAGACCTACAAGGTGAAGGGACGTGACCTAGCGCGCGGTCGGTACGACGTGTTGGTGCAGCGCGACGGCAAGAATCTACTTCTCATAGAGACGAAGGCCGCCAGCCAGCCAGTTGATCAGGATTCGATCGACCAGGCTTTGTCGTATGCGCGACTCTGCCATCCGACGATGCCTCCGTGCACCTTGGTGACAAACGGGCTGGACCATCAGCTTGTCGATACAGTCACGGGGGCTGCATGCGATGTCACGGCGCTCTCCCGGCCGTATCGCCCTCTCGATGCCTCGCTCTACCGGCAGGCTCTCGAGCTTTTCCTTGGATACTCTCCGCACAACATCGCTGCCTTCTGCAGCACTGTTTCGCGCGACTACTTGATGCCGCTCGTTGGGAGCACGAACTCCCGTGCGAAGTACATCAAGGAGCTCTACAGCGAGCCCCTCGAAGTGCGAAAGCAGTTCGACTCGTTTCTCAACTCTGATGCTGCGGTGTTTGTCCTGCGCGGTGAAGCCGGCATCGGGAAATCCTGCTGGGCGGTGCACGTGGCGCTGCAGCGCCTCGAAGCAGGTCGACCGACTCTCTTCTATCGGATGAACGACCTGCGACCGGATCTCTGGCAGACCCTCGCAGAGGATCTGGGTTGGGAGCTATCGCCCCAGCTCGGCCCCTCCGGCGCTGCAAAGAGGCTCTTCGACTGCATCACCGAGGAGCCGCTAGTCATCATCGTCGACGGACTCGACGAGGTGCAGACGGAGGTGGCGCGGGAGATCATCGGCCGCGCGCTCAAGTACCAGCCGCGGTTCGGATTCAAGCTTGTCATCACATCGAAGCCGAGGGCGCTGGCTCAGAACCGCGAGGATCCTTCCAAGGTGCCGACCGCGCTGGCACTGGCTTCGTCCGTCACCGTTGACCTCGGCGAAGCCAATCCGAAGGAGTTTTGGAAGATCGTCGGGCGCTACCGCCAGGCGTACGCCTTTTATGGGGAAGTGGATCCGCGAATCCTCACGGATGCACGCCGAGAGCTGTTCCTTCTGCGTGTCCTATTCGAGGTCGCGTCGAAGGATGGAGGTGGGCGCGTCACGTACTCGACGCGCGAGCTCTATGAGGCGTACCTGGCCCGGATCTTGCCGGACGGGGAGGATGGAAACGAAGTCCGCCAGTTCCTCACTCGTCTGGCGACGCGGCTCTTCGATCTGAGCACCTCCACGGTCAGCCGGGCTACGCTCGATGACGACAGTTTCGTTGCCCGTGACCCACGGCGGATCGCCGACCTCGTCGCCCGGAAGATCCTCACGGAGCAGGGGCATGGGGATTGGGCCACCGAGGTCGGCTTCTATTCTTCGCGTGTTCGCGACTATGTGGTCGCCTTTAAGGCGAACCGCTGGGAGAAGGAGCAACCGGACGCGCTATTGCGGTTGCGGGCCGAGTTCGCGGGGTCTGGAACTCGCCGTGACGCGATCTGCCTATACCTCACGCTCTGCGATGGCGCGCATGCGCGCGCCCTTCTGCCGCTCGTGTACGACAACGCGGCGGAGTACCTGTCGACCTACGAGAGGCTCATTAGGAACCACCTCGCGATCCTGCGACCGCAGTTCAGTCCCTTCACCGATGGCCGCGTCGGATTCGTGGGCGACGTCGATCCGGAACAGCAGCTCGTTGGCCGACACGGGTTCCGCGTGATTCGCGGCGATGAACGATCGGTGCTGCTTCTTCCGATGGTCGATGTCAATCCGTTTCAACCCAATGAGCGCCTACTTGAGGTCGAGGGTGGAACGCGCCTGCGTTGGTCGCAGAGCAGCGGCTTCTTCCAGAAGCTGGAGGTGCCGGGTGAGGTCTTGGGCCACGAGGTCGCGCCCGGTCTCGATCGAATCATCGCCACGGGGTCGTTGGACGAGACGCGCTGTCGTGCGCTGCTCGTCGATCGCCTGCTCGCAAGTGTCTATCGTCAGGTCGAACGGCGGCCTCACCAAGCGCGGAAGTGGTCATTCTCGAGTGTGACCACCGCTGAGATCCGAGAACTGATTCTTCGAGCCCGAGCGAGGTGGGTGCTTGAGCAGGAGGAGCGCGATCGTGCCGAGCAGGCCGGCCGTCCCTGGGTAGGAGAGCCCCACGGCACCGACACGCCCGACTACGACGCAATGGCGGCGGAGGCTCGTCGGCTCGATCAGCGGGCGGTGGAAGCTGCGTTGAGCGGCGCACTCATGCCGTTTCCCCCGTATTGCCGACCGGCAGGGGCTGAGGATCGAGACGAATGCCTGATGAGAGATCTGTCAGATCTGGAGGCGTTGGGTGTGAGCGAGATCAGGGCTGACGAGCACATGGCGTTCTTGGAGAACATCGACCACATCGACAAGGGCGACATCGCTGACTGTGTTGAGCCCGTTCGCGGCTGTCTCTTGACCCTCTTTCGCGGGTTCTACGACTCGATGCCGCGAGTCTTCGAGGACTCATTCGGAGAAAAGGCGGCCTGGTTCGATCGGTACCCTGGCGGCCCGTTCCGGATCAGGGTCCACGCATGGGTCGAGTTGGAGGGCAGCGGTCCTCGACGGCCCGTGGATGCCCATGTGATTTGGCGCATATGGCGCGGTGAGCCTTCCGAGGGTGACCCCGTTCAGGTGTTCGTGAAGGCCGGTAAAGGGCCGGGGATCTTCTTCACCGGCCTCTATTCCGACGCGATCTACGAGGAATCAATCGGCCTGCGCAGGCTGCGGGTTCCCGATCGAGCGTATCTCCGGTGGAACGGAGAGCGTCGGTTCACCGCGACACGCGGGTTGGTCTATCGCTTCATCCAAGGTGGGATGAGGGGTTTTTTCGGGAAGCTCGCAGCCGCCGAGGGCGTATCGCTGGACGCGGTGGTCGGTCTCACAACGAGTGGTTCATGGCTGGGCTCGAGTTTTCCGCCGAATGGGTCCTACTAGGGTGAGCCCCGCGAGGAACTGTGACTGTATAGAACCGACCGGTAGTTGACAGCGATTTCAGTTATGTACTACATAATGAGCACGGAAGTCAGGTGCTATGGGACCACGTCGGCGATCCAAGGGCGACCCTCGCAAGGCTGTCGGCTTGCTCCGGGTGTCGACGGACGAGCAGAGCCTCGGTCCGGAGGCGCAGCGAGCCACCCTGATCGCCTGGTGCCGCAGCCACGACGTCGAGCTCGTGCAGGTGCACGAGGATCTTGGGGTGTCAGGGGCGGCGCCGCTGGACAAGCGCCTCGGGCTGCTCGCGGCCGTAGCCAGCCTCCAGGCTCACGGCGCGGGCCTCCTTCTTGTGGCGAAGCGAGACCGGCTCGCGCGTGACGTGGTGCTCGCCGCGATGGCCGAGAAGCTCGTGGAGCGGGCTGGCGCCATCGTGGTGGCCGCCGACGGCACCGGGAACGGGGACGCACCCGAAGCCCTCCTCATGCGTCGCATCATTGACTCGTTCAGCGAATACGAACGCGGCTTGATTCGCGCCCGCACGAAGGCCGCCTTGGGCGTGAAGAGGACACGGCGCGAGCGGGTGGGCTCGATTCCCTACGGCTACAGACTTGCCGAGGACGGCGTCCACCTGGTCGAGGACGAGGCCGAACAGCGGGTGGTCCGGGCCGTCCGCGAGCTCCGAGCCGCTCGCTTGAGCTACCGGGCGATTTCGGGCGAGCTTGCCGCTGCGGGCTACCTGCCGCGGGGCAAGGCATGGCATCCGATGACGATCAGGAACATCTTCGAGGCGGCCGGCTCGGCCGTGTAGTCGATCTACTGCGCGTTCTTCGAGCGCGCGCCATCCTTCGAGAGGGACCGCCCCCCGACGACCATGAGCGGACCCAGGCCTATGTCGAGGAAATCACCGAAGCCTCGGGCGAGGGGCCGACCGAGAGTGAGCGACCGGCAGACACCGGTCAGCGTCCGCCTAAACGAAAGTGACCTCGAGCGGGCCGACGCTCTGATTCCCGACATCGCGGAGACGGACATCGGCGCCATGGGCGAGGTCACCCGAGCGATCGTGTTACGGCTCGCGCTCAGGCGGGGGCTGGATGTGCTGGAGAGCGAGGCCAAGAAGCGCGGCAGCCGGTGACTCCGCTTTGGACCTTGAACTGGGCGGACGGCTCCGTGCGAGACCCTAGCGCCCGCGTGGAAGTCTGCGGCGCTGAAAGTCCACGCGCTCTTCGATGCGCTTCAATACTTGGTCACGATCACACGATCGCCGCTCAGGACGTCCACGGCGGCAACGCCGCCGCTGAAACCGCCGAGGACGTAGGCGATCCGGGTCTCGTCGTCGACGAAAGGCCG
>CAZYWA010000530.1:0-5517 GCA_964650975.1 uncultured bacterium | reverse complement strand
GCGGCTTGCTGGCGACGGCGTCGCTGATGGTGGAGCCACCACGGACGCTCGACGTGTCGTTCACGTTTCCCGGCACGTCGGTCGAGATCGTGCTGCCCGCTCGGGTGGTGCGGCTCGCGACGGAGAGCGCCGACGAGCGTCCCGTGGACCGGATGGCGCTCGCGTTTCGCTCCGAGCACTTCGGCGAGTTCGCGCTCAGGCCGCTGGTGCGCGTGCTCAACGAGGCTCGCGGCCGCAGCGCCGCGACGAACCTTCGTCCGCGCTACGCGCACACCTCGCCGCGCCGGCATCTGGACGTGCTCCACCTGCCGCTCGGGCGGCGGCTCGCCACCACGGAGGTGATGCGCCCGGCCGGCTGAATCCCATTGCCCCAAAACGGAGGCCCTCGTGGCCTCCGCCCCCCAGGGAGGACACCGCATGGGGCGGTGTCCTCCCTCTTTTTTCTCGGGGGCTTTTCAAGCCCCCCGCCCCGCAAAAAGCGCGGTTTTTGCGGGGCCCCATCCCCGAGTCGGCTCACTGCGTTCGCCGCGCGCCTCTCGGCGCGGTGCTTCTGCGTCGACCCACCGCCGCGAGGGGCACGGGAGGGCCGCGCTTCCGAGCGGCTGCGTTCGCCGGCGCCTCTCGGCGCCGGGCCGAGATCCACGCGAGCAGTCGGTTCGGGGACAACTGCGAGTGCAAGCGCCCCGAACCGACTGACAAGAGAAGCCCTCGCACGCTCGGTGCTCCACCTGCGTCGGCTCGCGGCGCTCGGTCCCCTGGGGGCCCGCCGGTCCCTCGGCGGGCGAGCGATCGAATGGTGCCCCTTCCAGCGCTCGCGCGCGAGGGACCGCGCGCGCTCCAAACCACATCCTCGCGATTTCGGTTGGAGGGCCACCTGCGCCGCAGGCGGCGGCAGCAGCTTGCCGAGATCGCGGGCGGGTTTGCGTGGCGACCGCGAGGGAGGGACCGGCTCCCGCCGGTCCGGCTGCATGCGGGGCAGCGCGCGTTTAAGATCGCGGGGGGAGCGATCTCGACGTGATCGAGGCTCAGGCTCGTTCGGCTCCGACCTACGCGCTCACGCGCGCGCTCTTTCTGCGCTGGCTCGGGGCGATCTACTTCATTGCGTTCTGGTCGCTCGAACGGCAGGTGCTGGCGCTCTTCGGAGCGCACGGCGTGCTGCCGGCGGCGGCGTTCCTCGCGCGGGTGCGCGCGGCGGAGGGCTGCGACTGGGCGAGTGCCGTGTCGCTACCGTCGATCTTCTGGCTCGGTGCGAGCGATCGGGCGTTGCTGCTCGGCGCGTGGATCGGGCTCGGGCTCTCGGTGGCGGTGGTGCTCGGCCTGCAGCACGTCGCGGTGCTGGTGGTGCTGTGGGCGCTCTACATGTCGTTCGTCCACGTGGGGCAGATCTTCTACGGCTACGGCTGGGAGATCCTGCTTCTCGAGACGGGCTTCCTGGCGATCTTCCTGGGATCGGTGAAGACGCTGCGCCCGATGGCGGCGCGCGACCGCACCCCGACGCTGGTGCTGGCGCTGGTCCGCTGGCTGCTCTTCCGCGTGATGATCGGCGCCGGGCTCATCAAGCTGCGCGGCGATTCCTGCTGGCGCGACCTCACCTGCCTCTACTACCACTACGAGACGCAGCCGCTGCCCAATCCGCTGAGCCCGTGGTTCCACCACCTGCCGCATGCGGTGCTGCGCGGCGGAGTGGCGTGGAACCACGCGATCGAGCTGTTCTTCCCGTGGCTGCTCTTCGGGCCGGTGTGGATGCGGCGCATCGCGGGTGTCTTGCTGGCGAGCTTTCAGGGAGTGCTGATCGCGAGCGGCAACCTCTCGTTCCTCAACTGGCTCACGATCGGGCTCACCGTCGCGTGCTTCGACGACGAGGCGCTCGGCTGGCTGCTCCCGCGAGCGGTCCGCGAGCGTCGCCTCGCCGAGGCCTCGAGCGCCGGCGAGGTCTCCACGGCGCGGCGGCGTGTGACCTGGGCGCTCACCGGGCTGGTGGCGCTGCTCAGCGTGGGGCCGGTGGTCAACATGCTCTCGCCCGGCCAGGCCATGAACGCGTCGTTCGATCCGCTCCATCTGGTGAACACCTACGGGGCCTTCGGCTCGGTGGGACGCGAGCGGAACGAGATCGTGCTCGAGGGCACCGACGCCGCCGAGCCCGACGACCGGGCGGAGTGGCGCGCGTACGAGCTTCCCTGCAAGCCGGGCGATCCGATGCGGCGCCCGTGCGTGGTGGCGCCGTTTCAGTGGCGGCTCGACTGGCAGATCTGGTTCGCCGCGATGTCGCGCTTCTCGAACGAGCCGTGGCTGGCGCGCGTGGTGTGGAAGCTGCTCGAAAACGACCGCGCCGTGCTCGGACTGTTCGCGAACGATCCCTTTCCCGATCGCCCGCCGCGCTTCATCCGCGGTGTCTTCTACAGCTACCGATTCGCGGAACCCTCGGACCCGCCGGGAGCGTGGTGGCACCGCGAGCGGCTCGGCCTCTATTTCCCGCCCGTGTCGCTCTCGGATCCCCGCTTCCGCGCCTTCGTCGAGCGGCTTTCTGGCTGACGTAGCGCGGGGGCTCGTCCCGCGCCAGGCGCTGGGTCCGTATCTGGTGAGCTGGCCTGGGCCGGCACCCGCAGAGCCGCGCCCCCGACCAAGGCTGGCTCGCCACTGCGAACAATCCGCCGTTCCGAGGTCGACGCGGCCACCCGCGAGGTGCGAACGCTGCGGGTTCCCGGCCCCTGATCGACCTCATCCGGGCGTCGCACATGACGCCCGGATGACAGTCGCCGCCACGAGGGCCTCAAGAACGGGGCCCATCCTCCGCCCCCGGTTCCGACCTCGTCGGACCGGGTGGCGCACGCATGAAGACGCTGTTTCTCAATCCTCCCTCGTTCGAGGGATTCGACGGCGGAGCCGGATCCCGCTACCAGGCGCGGCGCGAGATCCGCTCGTTCTGGTACCCGACCTGGCTGGCCCAGCCCGCGGCGCTGGTGCCCGAGAGCCGGCTGATCGACGCTCCCGCGCGCGGTCTCACCACCGCCGACATCCTGCCGCTGGCCGGCGACTTCGAGCTGGCGGTGCTGCACACCAGCACCCCGTCGTTCGCGTCCGACGTGCGGGTGGCCGAGGCACTCAAGATGGCCAACCCACGCCTCCAGGTGGGGCTGGTCGGCGCGCACGTGGCGGTCTCGCCCGGGCCGTCGCTCGCGGCCTCGCCGGCGATCGATTTCGTGGCGCGCAGCGAGTTCGACTTCACGATCCAGGAGGTCGCGGCCGGGCGGTCCTGGGACACCATCGACGGCTTGAGCTACCGGCGCCACGGAGAGATCCACCACAACCCCGAGCGCGCGATCCTCGAAGACATGGACCGGCTGCCGTTCGTCACCGACGTCTACCGGCGCGACCTCGTCATCGAGGACTACTTCATCGGCTACCTGCTCCATCCCTACGTGTCGCTCTACACCGGACGCGGCTGCCGGTCGAAGTGCACGTTCTGCCTGTGGCCGCAGACCATCGGCGGGCATCGCTACCGCACTCGCTCGGCCGAGAACGTCGCTCGTGAAATCGATCATGCGCATCGGGTTTTTCCCCAGGTGAAGGAGTTCTTCTTCGACGACGACACGTTCACCGACGATCGCCCGCGCGCCGAGGACATCGCGCGCCGGTTGTCCCGGATCGGCGTCACCTGGTCGTGCAACGCCAAGCCCAACGTGCCCTACGAGACGCTGCGGGTGCTGAAGGAGAACGGGCTCCGGCTGCTCTTGGTCGGCTACGAGAGCGGCAACCAGGAAATTCTCAACAACATCAAGAAGGGCACCCGCGTCGACGTGGCGCGGCGCTTCACCGAGGACTGCCACCGGCTCGGCATCACCATCCACGGCACCTTCATCGCGGGCCTGCCGGGAGAGACGCCGGAAACCCTCGAGCAGACGATCCGCTACGCGAACGAGATCAATCCGCACACGATCCAGGTCTCGCTCGCGGCTCCTTATCCGGGCACCGAGCTCTACCGGCAGGCGACCGAGAACGGCTGGCTGCCGGAGGCGGCGGGCGGCCTGGTCGGGAAGGACGGCGTCCAGGTGAGCTCGCTCAGCTTCCCCGAGCTCTCCCGCGAGCAGATCTTCGAGGCGGTCGACCGGTTCTACCGGCGTTTTTATTTCCGCCCACGGAAGATCGCCGAGATGGTTTCCGAGATGGCGCGGAGCCGCGAGATGCTCGCGCGGCGGCTGCGCGAAGGAGTCGAGTTCTTCTCGTTCCTGTCGCGGCGCCGTTCCGCCGCCTGACCGCATGCGCAGGCTGATCGTCACCGGCGACGACTTCGGCGCGTCGGCCGAGGTCAACGAGGCGATCGTCACCGCCCACCGCCAGGGCGTGCTCACCAGCGCGAGCCTGATGGTGACCGGCCGCGCGTGGCGCGAGGCGGTCGAGCTGGCGCGCCGGAACCCGGCGCTCGCGGTCGGGCTCCACCTGGTGCTGCTCGACGGGTTCCCGGTGCTCGACCGGTCCCAGATTCCGCAGCTGGTCGATTCCTCGGGTGCCTTTCGCTCGTCGCCGTTTCGCGCCGGGTTGCGCTACGCGCTCTTGCCCCGGGCACGGCGGCAGCTGCGCGCCGAGATCCGCGCCCAGCTCTGCCGGTTCCGCGACACCGGGCTCGAGCTGGCGCACGTCGACGGGCACCACCATTTCCATCTGCACCCGGCGGTGCTCGCGTGCCTCGCCGAGCTGGCAGGGCAGTTCGGGATTCCCGCGGTCCGGCTTCCCAAGGAAGAGGCGGCGGGCGGCCCGGGGCTCGATCCTCGCCGTGCGGCGGCCGACGCCCTCTGGAGCTGGATCTTCGGCCGGCTGCGCCGTCACGGCGAGCGAGTGCTGACGCGGAGCCACGTCGCTTTCGCGGACCGGGTCTACGGGCTCCAAGCGACCGGGAGGATCACCGAGCCCTACCTGCTCGAGCTGATCCCGCGCATGCGCGGCGACACGGTCGAGGTCTACGCACATCCGGCGCGCGGCGACGGCGAGCGCGAGCTCGCGGCGCTGGTGAGCCCGCGGGTGCGAAGCGCCATCGACGCGGCCGGGTTCGCGCTCGGCTCGCACCTCGATCTCGGCTCGCTCGGGCTCGGGTCGCACCACCCGTGAGGCGCCCGTGACATCCGCGATGCTGTTGCTGATCCGCGTGGCCCTGGCCGGGCTCTGCCTCTCGGCGATGGCGTTCCAGCTGCTGAGCCTCGCGGCCGCGGTGGCCTTCTTCCGCCGCCGCACCGAGAAAACGCCCAGCGAGTGGCCGGCCGTCTCGATCCTCAAACCGGTGTGCGGCCTCGACGCCGAGGCGTACCAGAACCTGGCGTCCTTCTGCCGGCTCGACTACCCCGCGTTCGAGATCGTGTTCGGCGCGAGCGATCCCAAGGATCCGGCGCTCGAGGTGGTGCGCAGGATTCAGCGGGACTTCCCCGCCACGGCCATCCGGGTGCTGGCGCCGATCGGGTCGGGCGCCACCAATCCCAAGGTGAGCAACCTGATCGCACTCGAGCGAGCCACCGTGCATCCGCTGGT
>CAZYWA010000529.1:0-5542 GCA_964650975.1 uncultured bacterium | reverse complement strand
GTCCACCAGGTTCACGATGCTGCCCGTGCCCAGCACTCCCTCGTCGAGCACCGATGCCTCGAAGTTGAGGAACAGGAGCGTGCCGGGCAGGCGCTCGCGGACCGCCAGGAAGCTCTCGATGGCGCGCTTCCGGCACAGCCGGTCGAGCTCGACGAGGCGCCCGCAGGCGCCGGCCCACGCGAACAGTGTGGCGGGCGTGGGCGGCGTGTCCTCGGTGCCCATGGCGCCAACCACAGGTCGCGCCAAGGCTTCGACACCCGCGACAGCGCGTTGTCGCACCGAAACGATCGGCTGCAGATGCGCGGAGAGTCGATTTTCATCGAGAATCCGCGCCAGATGGCGATCGGGACGGTGCGCTGGATCGAGCGGCGGCTTGCGCATGGACGGCGGACGAGATGCAAGGCGCGCGCCCGTGACCAAGCGGGATCATTCGCGAAAGGCGGCGCCCGGGGACCAGCGCCGCGGGGGTTGCCGGCGGGCTTGGAGGCGCGCTGCGCGCGTGGACGCGGACGCGCGGCTCGTCGGCCGAGGGGATCGCGGCGATCTCGGGGTAATCCGAGCGAAACGCCGGGCTCGATGCGAGCGCTTGCAGCATGCCGTTCGCGTCGAGCTCGGTCTCGAGAAGCACGTAGTCGGGGCTGCGGCCGAGGATCTCGTCCGCGACCGCCTGGGCGCGGTCGCGGCGACCGTCGTCGAGCGCGCGAGCGAGACTGGCGCCGGAGCGAACGCGGCGAACCAGATCGGCGAGCTTGGCGCCCATCCGGTAGTGGCGCGCCACCGCGCGATCGACGAGCCCGAGCGTGTCGACGAACGTGACGTCATGTCCGCGTACGGCGAGGTAGTAGGGCACCATCCCCATCTGCCCGAACGCGACGACGCTCCCCGGGCGCACGTTCGCGTCCATCCACCGCGCCGTCGCGACGCCGGTGCGCGAGCGATCGGAATAGGGATCGAGCCAGGTCGCGAGCACTCGCTCGCGCCACTGCGAAAGAGCGGGCGGATTCGCAAGCCGCGCGTGAAGCGGAGCGGCGAGCGTCAGCAGCAGGCACGGGAGCCGCAACCCTGGCCGAGCGACGGCTGCGGATGCGAGGGACCGCGTTCCTCCGGCAGGGATTGCACCCGGCGTCGTCCGGAGGGCGGCGGTCCCTCGCCGCCGCAGCGCTCGAGAGCGCTCGATCGACTCGAGGGCCACCCACCCGGCCACCAGCAGAATCGGCAGCGTCGGCACGAAATAGCGAAAGCCAGGCCGATAATCGCCACCCGCCACGAAATCGAAGAAAAAGGAGAGCAGCAAGCTCGCGGTGAAGAGAAAGCCGATCGTGTGCCGATCCGGCGACCCGCGATCTCGCGAGCCGACCAGCGCCGCGAGCGGCAGCATCGCCGGCCACACCCCGATCGAGAGCACGTAGCTCGCCGCCTGCGCGGTCGAGCGCGCGACCAGCGGCGTGTAGAGCTTGACGCTGGTGTTGGGCACTAGGCTGCCGAAGGTTGCGTGACGCCACGCGACGAGCGCGCCGTAACCGACGGCAGCCGGAGCGAGGTAGCGGATCGCGCCCGCGCGATCGCTCCGGTGCAGCCGGTCGACCCCCACCAGGAGCAGCAGCAGAATCGACTCGGGGCGGCAGAGCACCACCGCCGAGAGCGCGATTCCCACCCGCCACTGGGCACCGCGCTGGTGCGCCGCTCGCCGCTCGCGTTCGCTCTCCGATCCGAGATGCAGGGCGCATGCAACCGTGAGCAGCAGCGCATAAAGCGGCGTCTCGAGCCCGCTACGCGACCACACCAGGTGCGGCTCCGCGAGCGCCACCGCGGCGGCGGAGCCGAGCCGGCCCCAGGAGCCGAGTCCGGCGTGGCGCGCCAGCGCGAACGTCGCGACGATCGTCGCGGCCCCACACGAGACGCCGAGGAGCGGCGCCGCGCGCGGCAAATCGAAACCAGCGCGGGCGACCAGCCCCAGCACCGCCATCCACAGCGGCCCGGAAAAACCCTCCACCGGATCGCCCAGGTTGAACACCAGCCCGTGGCCGTGTGCCCAGTTCCAGGCGTAGCGGTAGTAGATGAACGCATCTTCCTCCGGCGGCACCGCGACGGTCGCCGCGATCGCGAGGAAGAGCGCCACCAGCCCCGCCAGCGCCGCAAGCTCCCACGCCGGAGCCTCGCCTCGCGCGGCGGCGGGAGGAGTTCGCCGAGATCCGCCGCCGGCTCGGTCGATGGAACGAATCACTGGGTTGGGAGCACGGTCACGGTTCTCGGCTTCTGCTCGTGTAACGCCGGCTCCAGCGGGATCGTGGTGGTGCTGGCATCGAAGTGGTCGATCTGGTCGGACGCCAGCGCGTCCTGAACCAAGCAAGTCGATGCCGTCGTCGCCACAACCCGCGCCGAGCACGCCGACGCGGCGACGAGGGCCCAAAATGGCGGGCGATCGAGGTCCCCGCAACGCTCGAGTCGTCGCGTTAGCACGATTCAGCGAGGCGTGGATACCTCAGGTCCCGGTCGACGCGATGGAGCGGGAGCGCGCGGCCGAGCGCCGCCACCTCGGCCCGGTCCTCCTCGAAGCCAGCGCCAGGATTCTCCGGGTGCCGCGCGGCGGCGCGTCCCGTCGCGATCGAACGGGTCCTTCGTCGGCTGGCTGCTTCCTCCGTCCGGCTCGATCCGCGAGCGGTTGCGCCGGGCTGGCCCGGCGCCGCCCTCACTTCGGATGTTTCTGGGCGAAGTGGATGCCGGCTTCGATCTGCTTGATCGCGGCCTGGACGTGCTGCAGCGCCTTCGCCCGGTGGCCGCCCTTGTCCTCCTCCGCCACCTGGAGCTGGTGCTCGGCGGTCTGCAAGGTGGCGAGCGCGTCCTCCATGTGGACCTGCTCGGCTCGCGCGGGAACGATCGTCGTGCTCAGTGCGATGCCGAGACCGAAGGCCGCGATTCGTGCCGTCAGCTTCATGGTGATCTCCCGGGTTTTCGTGTTGCCTGGTTATTGGGGGTCCTTCGATAGCTTTTGCTGGGTGTCGTGCAGTAGTGGCTGCAGCGCCGGGTTGACCACGTCGGGCTCATAGAGCTCGATGTAGTCGATCACCTGGCCGTGATCGTTCGGGACGAGGCCGGTGGCGATGGAAAGCCGCAAGCTTTCGACCGGATCGCCCTCGACACCCATGCGTCCCGACTTTCGAGTCGCGGAAGCCGACATCATGAACCCGGTGGCCACCTGTCCGTTGTGCTCCCTGACCGTGCGGTATCCGTATTTTCCGTCCGTGCTCTTGCTGTTGAGGCCGTCTGCTTGCAATGCGAACTGGCCAGGGTATTGCAGCCCCAAAGCGACCACCTGGTCCCGGCCGTAGGTTCTCTGCTTTTTATCGGGAATCGGGAGCGCCGCATGCAGCGCCAGCGAAAAGCATTGATGAGGGAAGGTCGCGGAGTAAGCGGCAAAGGTTTGCTTCCAGGCGTCGATGTATTTCTGCGTCGTGTAGCCGAGCTCTTTCCACTGCGACATGTCCGCTTCGGCGTCGGGTAAGGACATCTCGGCCGAGACGGAGGTGGGACCGGCCGCCGCGATCTTGCGAAAGGAGCTCTTGCCGCCATAGCGGTTTCCGATCGCCTTCAAGAAGGTGAACCAGCGTGACAGGTAGGTCTGATCCCACGGCGCGGGCAACGGAAGTGACGATCCATTGCCCGGTCCATACTCGATGGCGAACGTTCCGCTTTGCACGCCCTTCAGTGCCCAGGCCGGGGTGCCGAAGCCCGGTATCAAGACGAGCGCAACCCACTTGTGGCCTTTCTCGGCCCTTTCGAACACGGCGTCGAGCTTGGCGAAGTCGAATTTCCCCTCTTCGGGCTCGACATCCGCCCACGAGGTCCGGAAGCTCACACCGGAGGTGTTCGGATTGTCGTAAACGTCGAGCTTCGGATCGCTGGTCTCGAAGAGCTTTCCGACGCGTTGCGCATCGACCGCATTGACGGCGGATATTCCGTGCGGCGCCGCGACTCCGGTTCGCGGCGCCACGGCTGCCGCTTCCGGGGCCGCGTCTTGCCCGAAGTTCGGGTTCCGGAGTCTGCACTCTTGCGCCACTTGCGGTTCGATCGGCGGCACCGCCGGCTCGCCAGGGCGCCCAGGTTGGCTGGTCCCCCGCAGGATCGGCGCGACGCAATCGGCCTGCAGCCGGTGCCCCTTACCCCCGCCTCGCGTGAAGCCTGCGTCTTCACAGGCGGATTTGATTCGTTCGCATGCTCCCGACGGCAGTGTCTTGGCGATGGCGGCGCCCTCGAACGCAATGACCATCTGCAAAATGATCGCGATTCGCATTGGTGATTCACGCATAGAAACCTCGCGCCGTGAGTCTGGTGCGGCGGCGATCGTGCTGGCTAGCGGAGCAGCGAATCGGTTTTCCAGTTGAAACCATCGATAAGTTTCACGTGCGCGCGCGGCGTGTGTAGTATCGCGCTCGGAGGGGGTCAGCTCATCTGCTGAGCAGGCCCTGGGGCCGTGCTCGAAGGGGAAACGCCATGCGTGCATCACCTGCATCACGTGCATTGCTCGTCACGTTCGTCGTTTTGGCTCTCGCGGTGCGCACCGCGAACGCCACCTGCACGATGACGATCGTCGGCGACGATCTCAACATCGACGGGTGCAACGTCCACATCACCAATGGCGCGGGATCGACGGCCACCACCAACGGTCTGGGAAACCTGATCATCGGCTACGACGAGCCGCGCAGCGACACCACGCCCGCCGATCGCGCGGGCTCGCACAACCTGATCGTCGGCGTTCGTCACCACTACCCGTCCTACGCGGGAATGGCGCTCGGCCGCCAGAACACCGTCAGCGGTCCCTACTCGTCCGTGACGGGCGGTGGACAGAACACGGCGAGCGGCAACCGCTCCTCGGTGAGCGGCGGGCAAAACAACGTCGCGAGCGGTGACTACTCGTCGGTGAGCGGGGGCGGCGACAACCTCGCGAGCGGTGACGAGTCGTCGGTGAGCGCGGGCTCCGGCAACGTCGCGAGCGGGGTGGAGTCGTCGGTGACCGCGGGCGACGGCAACATCGCGAGCAACCAGGGCGCGACGGTGAGCGGGGGCAACGAGAACACCGCGAGCGGCGGGTGGTCGGCGGTGAGCGGGGGATCCAACAACCTGGCGTCAGCGCAGTTTGGGTCGGTGTCGGGTGGCGTGGCCAATCTGGCCGGCACCGCGACGCCTCCCACGATTCCGACGACCTCGCCGGGGGAAGCGCCGTGGGTGGGAGGTGGCGAAGGAAACGTCGCGACTGCGCTGGCTTCGTCGGTGAGCGGCGGTGAGCTGAACCAGGCGACCGGCGGCTTCACGTCGGTGTCGGGTGGCGTCGCCAACCTGGCTGGCCCCGGAACCACCGCGGTGGTTCCGTCGCTTTCCGGCAGTCAGGGCGCGTCGGTCAGCGGAGGCGTCAACAACGACGCGAGCAACGTCGGAGCATCCGTCAGCGGCGGCTTCAACAACATCGCCGAGGGCAAATACGCTTCGGTGACGGCCGGGACGGTGAACAACGCGAGCGGCCTCGAGTCCTCGGTCACGGGAGGCG
>CAZYWA010000528.1:0-5549 GCA_964650975.1 uncultured bacterium | reverse complement strand
CCACGGCGCGCGTCGCGGCACACGCGGCGAGAGGGGCGCCGAGGCCAGCCAACGGGCGGGCAGCGGTAGCGCGAGGGCTTGGGTGGGGGCCACGGAGTGACGGGCGCGGGGCGGTAGGGCCGCCCGGCCCGGGGTACGACGGATAGCGTGAAGGGCGCCGACCAGTCATGCGGCGTCATGGGCGACCTCCTCGTCCAGGTCGTAGAACCGCGTGAGCCCCGGATCGAACCCGAGGCGCATCGTCACGCCGCTCTCGCCTTGCCGCTGCTTCGCCACCAGCAGCTCCGCTACCCCCTGGTCCTCCGAATCCCCGTCGTAGTACTCGTCGCGGTAGAGGAAGAGCACGACGTCCGCGTCCTGCTCGAGCGAACCCGAATCGCGCAGGTCGTGGAGCTGGGGTCGCTTGTCGTCGCGTCGCTCCAGCGCCCGGTTGAGCTGCGAGAGTCCGAGCACCGGTATCTCGAGCTCCATCGCGAGCGCTTTCAGCGATTGGCTGATCTCAGCGATCTCACGCTCGCGGTTGAGGTCCCGCTTGCCCTGAACCCGCATGAGGCCCAGGTAGTCGACGATCACAAGCCCGACGTTGTGCTCGTACCGAAGTGCCCGCGCCTTGGCCGTCAGCGCGGACGGTGCCAGCGCAGACGTCTGGTCGAGGAAGATCGGCCATTCGTACATCTGCTCTGCAGCACCCAGAGTCGCGTCCCATGCGGCCTGATCCATAAGCCCGCGCCGGTATCGCCAGAGCGGGACCCGCGACGTGAGTGACAGGAGTCGCGCGCCGATCTGCCGGTTCCCCATCTCGAGCGAGAAGACCGCCACCGGCGTGCCGCTCGCCGCCACGTTGGCGGCGATGCAGGTCGCGAGTGCGCTCTTGCCCATGCCCGGGCGCGCGCCGAGGATGACCAGCTCGGATGGGTGCAGTCCGGTCGTGACGCGATCGAGCTGGGCGAAACCGGTCTCAATCCCGAGGACGCCGCCCGTACTCACCGCCCGCTCGATGTCCGCGAGAGTCTCTCGCAACACCGTCTTGAGTACCTGCGGGCGATGGGGATCGCGAGCACGCACGATCCCCTGAAGCCGATGCTCGGCGGCGTTGAGAAAGGCGCGAACATCGGGAACGGATCCGCGAGCCCCGGCCGCGAGCTGTTGCGCGAACCTCTCCGTCTGGCGAAGCAGCGACGCGTTCACCACCGCGGTCAGCGCTCCCTCGAACTGTGTGGCCGTCACGGCCTCGTCCGCCAGCTGCGACAGGAGGGCACCACCCCCGATTCGGTCCAACGTGTCCGCGCGCCGCATCGTCTCGGTGAGCGCCACGATGTCGACCCGCTCGCGCCGGTCGCACATGCCCATCATCGACTCGTAGATCGTGCTTCCTGCCGACCAACCAAAGTCGCCGACCTCGAGCTGCCCGCGGGCTGTCCACATGAGCTCGGGCTCGAGGAGGATGCTTCCGAGGACCGCCCGCTCGGCGCGCTCCGCTACGTGCCGGCTCATGGCGCCACCTCGTCGACCACCGGGTGGGCCACTTCGTGAACAGCACGCCATGCCTCGGCACTTCGGACCGCGTCGCGTTCCTCGTCGGTCTCGGCATAGGGCCGGTACTGGACCGTGCGGCCTTGGCCTCGGTCGGGTGGCGAGCCGCCCGCGCAAAGCAGGCGATACCGGTCCGGGATGTCGTCGCGCAGCGCCTTCGCCGGGTGCTTCTCGGGGAAGTCACGCCGATCCGGTGGAAGCTCTCCCCACCGCGAGGCCACGGTGTCGAGCATCTCGGCGGGGCGCTCGTCCTCCTCGCGGGCCCCCCGCAGCGCCTCCGCGACGGCGCCGCTCGCCCGCCTCCACGCGGCCTCCGACGACCAGCTGTGCATCGGGTCGACGGCCACGGCAGACGCTCGCATCGCCTCGGCGCGGCGGTAGTCGACATCGTTGGGGCGCCCGCGTCGGGGGGGCGCTGCCCCTGACTCCTTCGGAGGGCGGGGGGCGTCGTCAGGCGGCGGCCCCACCGCCGCCGCACCCGCCAGCCCCCCATTCCCCATGTGCCCATGTGCCCATGGAGCAGGGCTGCTGGAGGGGTGCTCTTCGGTGGTTTGCATCGGGTCGGCACCGGGCGAGCCCTCTCCTTGGAGGTGCTCTGCACCGGTCGTGTCATCTCCCGCACGGGTCGGCGCACGATGGCCCCCGGTGGCGGCGGTGAGGTTCGGCGGCGGCAGGACGCTCGGCTGTTCCTTGCAGTGGGGCTTCTGGTGGCGCGAGAAGCTCCGGACCTGAATCAGCCGGCGCCCGCCAATCTCATATCGAACGATGAACCGCCCGGCGTGACTCGCCAGCTCGGCGAGCAGCGCCTCTGCGTCCAACGAGTCGTAGGGGAAGAGCTGCGCTTTGATCCGGGCCGGCCGATCCTCGAGACGCCCTTGGCGGTCAGCGAGGGTCCAGAGGCCAACGAAGAGCAGGCGAGCCGCGACGCTCACCTCGGCGAGCTCCTCGTCGAGGAAGAACTGCGGCTTGATCTCGCGGATGCGGGCCATGGGATGCCCGCGCTATCGCCCGTCGCTTGAAGCGACAGCGGGCATGTTGGTGCGATCTTCGGGTGTCTTCAGCCCGAGCCGCGCCTCCCAGTTCGAGACTCGGCGCTCAAGACCGTCGCCGACGATCGCTGTGATGGCGACGCCGTGGCTCTTGATTCGCTCAAGCCGCTCGCGAAGGGCGGTGTCGAGAACAACCGTAACGGTGGTGGTTCGATGGCTCATGGGCATCCTCACGCAATCCCGTTGATTCGGGATGCTGTGAGGATGCCCCTGATGTTTTGGCCCGTCGCGAAACTGGGGAAAAACTTTTCCCCAGTAGCTCAGCCGGCGTCGGCGAGGATCTCGTGGGAGGGGGGCTCAATCCCCAGTCGCTCCAAGGTCTCCCGAGAGGCGGGCCTCAGTTCGTCGCCCTCGATCTCGAGGATCTCCGTCAGCGGGGTCACCATCTCGCGCAGGTTGTCCCGGACCATGGCGAGGCGGCGGCCATCGAACACCTTGTGCGGATTCCCGTCGACGTCTTCGACAAGGGTATGGCTCCCCGCGACGACGAGCCGGCCTACGTGCCGTCGGTTCCAGTCAGTCGCGCAGTGCGCCGCTGCCCGCTCGGTGGGTACCCACTGAGCACACTCCATGCACTTCGCCGTCGGGGGGAAGAAGAAGTCGATCGGACGACCCGTCCGGGCCGCGAGTCGCCAGAGCTTCTCGGGAGGGATCATCGTCTCACCACTCAGGTAGTTGCGCACCGAGCGAACCGTCACCCCCAACAGGTGCACCAGGTATGCGTGTGGCATGGCCCGATCGGGAGCATCGGCATCCGCGACGAAAGCCACCGCCTCGTTGAGCCGTTGCACGATGTGGCGCTGCGTCTCGGCATCGTCGTAGAGTTCGCCGAAGAAGGGCTGGCCGCGAGCCAGGCGCTCGAAAGGGGCCCGCGCCACGGCGAGAACGCGACTCCGCTCTGCCTCGCTCCAAGAGGCTGCGACGTCGGGATCCTCGAAATCGATCGACAGCCGCATCTCGAAGTAGCCGGCTTTCTTCTTCGCATCGATGACGAGAGGGTCAACGTCGATGCAGAGGCTGAACGACCCTGGCATGCCCGGTGGAAGCGTCAGCCGCAGCCTGGTCGAATCCTCAAAGGCTGCGCGACGTTCGACCTCCCACAGGTAGCGACGCAGATCAGCCGACCACTCGACGGCAAGACTCGGGTCCGCAGCAGAGCGGCCCTGCCTGAGCACCCGCGCCACCCCCTTCAACCCGGCAGCGATATCGTCCGGTTGAACGTCGTAGGCGGGCCACCCAATCCTGTAGGGCGCAGTGATCCTATCCACGAATTCCTCGCGATCGGCCGGCTCCATGCCGTCGAGCATTCCGCCGAGTTCCGGGGGCACAACGAGCGTCCAGCGCTTGCCCCTCTTCTGCCAGGCAACCGATCGAGTGAGGGCGAGGAAGCCCACGATCAGGGACACCTCGTTGAAGATCGCGAGGAGTTTCCCCACGAGCTGACCGCCTGGCTCGAGATCCATCTCCTCCGGGTGGGGTTTGGAGCTCACCCAGCGCCAAGCCCCGGCCTCATCGCGACGCATCGACACCGGGTAATGGATGAGTACTCGGGGACGCGGCCAAGTCGATCCGCTCGTCGGATCCTCGAGCGCTGCGCCGAGCGCGTCGAAGAGGTTGACCCCCAACCAACCGACGAAGACCCGCTCCCACATGGGTTCCTTCATCGCCGCGCAGACAAGCTCCATGACCTCGGTGAGCAGATACCGCGTCAGCACTTCGAATCGCTCCGTCCGGGTTTTCTGCCGGTTCGCTTCCATGTCTTCCTGGAACGCGGCGAACGCCTGCTCGTGCGCTCGCTTGAAGGCGGCAGAGAGGGCACCGCCCGAGTCGTCCTTGTTGATAGGTCGCATCGATTTCGCTCCTTTTCTCCACCTGCAAAGGCAGCCCAGCGGCGCGCGATCAGCGCGCGTCGGCTGAGCGCAGGTCGGGCTGCGTGGGTGACGACGTGCGACAACGAAACCCCGCTGCCGCGGACTTCAGACGGCAACGAGAGGAGGTCTATCCGGGGCGCCGCGCCTTGTACCCGGCGGTGGCATAGGGGATGCCGACGAGCCGGAGGAGCATGGGTTCTACCGGGCGGCGCAAGAACATGCGTTCACTCTAAAGCCAGATCGTGCGGCGACGCAAGTGGAGAATACAAGCCACCAGATCTAGTGTTTACCCGCCTTGCGGACCACCACCTGTACTCTCTACGCTCCTACGCGAAACATTCCCTCAACCAAAACCAAGGAGCCCACGCTCAATGCCAACGCCCGAACTGCAGCGGCACGCCGCCACGGTCCGTTCCGACCTGACCCGCCTCGAGTACAACCTCAAGACCCTGCTCACCACCGTCGGCGGCGCCATAGGGTCCGGCCTCCAAGACCGGGTGGCGACTCCGCTTGCGACGCTCGCCGAGCACATGGAGCCGTTGCTCAACATGCTGGGTGCGGGCGGTGCGCCGACGCCCGATGCAGCGCCGGTGCCGGCGAAGCGTGGACCTGGGCGACCACGGAAAACCACGGTTCCCGCGTCAGAGCCGCCCGCGGCGGCCACTGCGGCGCCGAAGCCGCCAAAGTCCCGGCGCGGCGGTCGCCGACGGAAGGCGAACCTGACCATCGAGTCGATCACCGCAGCCCTCACGAAGAGCAACGGCAGCAAGTCAGCGGCAGCCCGCGCCCTCGGAGTCTCGCAGCCGACGTTCTACAAGTATGTGGGCGCCTTCAAGATCGGGGCGGTGGCCAAGCCGGCGCCGGTGAAGCGCGGACCGGGGCGACCACCGAAGGCGGCCTCCGCGCCGGCCGCGACACCCAAGCCAGCCAAGGCGCGCACCGGCGGTCGCGGACAGAAGGCCAATCTGACGGCGGAGGCGATTCAGGCGGCGCTGAAGCAGACCGGCGGCGTCAAGTCGCGAGCGGCCGACGTGCTCGGGGTGAGTCAGCCGACGCTCTACAACTACCTGAAGGCGCTCGGGTTGGCGGCGAAGAA
>CAZYWA010000527.1:0-5554 GCA_964650975.1 uncultured bacterium | reverse complement strand
GGGCGGGTGTTGGTGAAGATCGGAATGCTTCACGAAGGAGTCGAGCGTCACCAGGTGCGAAAGTGGGGCGTCTTCGAGGACCTCGAGTGTTACGGAGTTCTCGAGGACGAATGGCGGCGCGCGGCCGCGGCCGGGACGGGGGAGTCGCGATGAGCGATGAGGGTGAGAAGACCGGAAAGTCCGAGAAGGGCGCCGCCAAGGGAGCGGCGAGGCCGAAGCGCGCGAAGGCCGCCGCCGACGGAGCCCCCAAGCCGAAGCGCCGCAAGAAGGGCACCGCGGAGCCAGGATCTCGCGGGTTGCGTGCCAACGAGCTGGCTGGCGCCGAGCCGCCGCCCGACGTGGCCGAGCTCTTGCGCGCGGTCGAGAACGACGGCGGCTCGGTGCTCGGCACCTACCGCGACCCGCTGGGTGGCCAGTGGCAAGTCCTCGCGGGCCTGCCGATCGAGCAAGTCGCGCCGACACCGTTCCAGCGCGATCTCTCCGAGGCCCACGCGAACCGCCTCACCAAGGTGATCGACAAGCTGGGCCGCTTTCTCGATCCGGTGATCGCGATGCGCCAGGGCGACCGCGTCTACTGGACACCGAACGGCAACCACCGGCTCTCGGCGATGAACCGCCTCGGTGCGCGCTCGATCGTGGCGCTGGTGCTGCCCGATCCCGCCATCGCCTACCAGATCCTGGCGCTCAACACCGAGAAAGCGCACGCGCTGCGCGAGAAGGCCCTCGAGGTGATCCGCATGGCGCGGAACCTGGCCGCCGCCAGCGACGAGCGCACCGAGGCGTCGTTCGCGCTCGAGTTCGAGGAGCCGTCTTACCTGACGCTCGGCATGTGTTACGAGGAAAAGCCGCGCATGGGCGGCGGCGCCTACCAGTCGATCCTGAATCGCATCGACGGTTTTCTCGACGAGCCGATCGCCAAGGCGCTCGAGCTGCGCGCCGAGCGGGCGCGGCGCGTGCTGACGCTCGAGGAGGCCGTGGTGGCCGCGGTCGCCGGCCTCAAGGAGCGCGGCTTCGAGAGCCCGTACCTGCGTGCCTTCGTGGTCGCGCGAGTGAATCCGATCCGCTTCCACAAGGGCACCAACGTGCCGCCCTTCGACGCGACCCTCGACAAGATGATCGCCTCGGCGCAGCGCTTCGACGCGGGCTCGGTCAACGCGGCGCAGCTCGCGCGCGCATCGGGCCCGCCCAGCGAGGATTGAGGCGATCGGCCGCGTTTCCGGTGGTGTCGCGGTTTGCCGATCTCCGGCTCGTGCGCCAGCCGTCCGGTGGCCGTGCTCGGGCACGGCTCGGCCACGATCGAGAGTCGATCGTGCGCTCGCCTCGCCTGCATTCGCCCGCGCGATGGGGGCTCACTTCCCGCGAGTGCCCCCGATTGGCGCGGGCTCGAGCACCCTCCGCAGCCACCGGCCGTCCGTCGCGCGAGCCGGTCCAGGTGGGCAAAGTGAGATACCACCGGAAATCCAAGGCGGTTGCGCGGTGGGCGCTCGCGGTGGCAGCATCGTCCCACGACGTCCCCCTGTCGGGCGAAACCCCTATGGGGTGCCCATGACGTCCACTCGGAAGGGAAGCACCGCGGCGGGCCTGGCGCTCGCGGTGGGGCTGGTGCTCGCGGTCCGCGGCGCTCCGCACGCGGAAACCTACACGGCCCACGCGACGCCCGTGGGGCCGCTGCCCGGCGGTCAGAACCGGGCCGACCTCTGGCTCACGGTTGCGGTGCCGGTCGTGGGATCGGACACCGAAACCAGCTACCTCAGGCCCGATAGCTCGATGGACTTGAGCTTCGATCCCGACACCAGCCTGCTCACCATCGAGCACGCGGATCTCCAGGGCAGCGACACGACGTTCCAGATCGCCGGCTTTCCCGTGCCGGTCACCGGGATCGACGTGACCGTCGATCCCGCCGCCAGCGGTCTTCCCGCGCCGCAGGCGGTGGTCGACTCCGAAGGGTTCTTCTCGATGTTCGCCGCCGTGACGGCCAGCGGCAGCGTGCTCGGGCTCCCGGCGTCGGGGCCGTCGGGAATCCCCGTGATCGGATGGTTCCTGCTGCTGCCGCCCGATGGCCACGGCCAGGACGCCATGTCGATCTCGAACGCGTCGTTCGATGCCGAGCTGTCGCCGCTCCACTTCGCGTGGCCGCCTTACTACGACTTCACGTTCGGCGGCTCGGTCAAGCTCGAGTTCCAGGGCAGCTTCCCGGTCGAGCTGCTCCACGACGAGTTCGAGAGCGGCGACACCCACGAGTGGTCGTCGGCGAGCTCGAACGGCGGTGCGCTGACCGTGGACCATGTGGCGGCGCTCGCCGGATCGAGCTACGGCCTGCATGCCCAGGTGGACGGATCGACGGGCGAGTACCTGGAGCACGACCTCACGTCGCCGGCGCTCTACTACCGCGGCCAGTTCGCGTTCGACACCGCCGATTTCGACCCCGGCGAGGCGAGCGGCGCGCATCGCGTGCGGCTCTTCCTGGGCCTCGAGCAAGGACCGTCGCCGCGCCGCGTGCTGGCGCTGGTGCTCAAGCGCAGCGCGGGCCAGTACGCCGTCGAAGCCCGCGCGCGGCTCGACGACGACAGCCAGTCGGAGACCGGCTTCTTCGGCATCACGCCCGGCTACCACGTGGTCGCGTTCGAGCTGGCGCAGGCGAGCTCGCCGGCGGCGAGCGACGGCTTCCTGCGGCTCTCGCTGGACGGTCACTTGCTGTCGATGGTGACCGGTCTCGCGAACAGCGGCTCGCACGTGGACCTGGCGCGCTTCGGCGCGCTCAGCGTCAAGGCTGGCGCCTCGGGCTCGATCTACCTCGACGACTTCGCGTCGTTCCGCACGGCACCTCCTCCCTGAGGCGTGCGCGCCCCGAGTCCCGGAAAGCCCCCGCCGGGGACCGGCGGGCTCCAAGGCCCAACGCATGGGCGCCCCCGCCGGAGACGGGCGGGCTCCAACATGCGCGCGTCGCACACGGCGGGACCGACGGGCTCGAACACCCGCGCGCCGCGCGTTGGGGACTGGCGGGGACACACGGGTGGATCGCGACGGTCTCCGGCGCGCGGGCGATCGACGGGCGGACCCGCGAGGCCCAGAGGAGGCCCGAACGGCCGAAAGCAGGCCGGTTCGGGCGAGGCAGGGCGTAGACCGCTTGGTCTACATCCGCTTGTAGGCTCCGAGGCCTAGCTGAGTCGCGATCTCGCCGAGCGCTTCATCGGCGGCGTGAGCGCCGCCAGTTTTCCCGTTCAATCGAGACAGTCCTTGAAAGTTGCGTGACAGCGGGTGCGGTGCGTACCGTCGAGGTTTGGTGACACGACGCATCATTCTTCGACGGAGCCCCTCATGCGCTGGTTTTGCGGTTCTTTCCCTCGTTGGTTCCTTCTCGGACTCGTGTCGGTTTCGGCGGGCTGGCTTTCCGGCTGCGACGCCGGACCGTGCGACGACTCGAACGGCTACGTGTGCGCCCTGCCGTGGCCGTCCGATCGCTATTTGGAGCAGGACCCGACCACCGCGACCGGTGTCCGGCTCGCGTACGACTTCCGGGCGCTGCCGGTCAACGCGCTCGGCCAGACGATCGACGTGACGCCGTACGGCCGCCTCGACGGGATGAGCCCGGCGTCGCAGCTCATGACGGTGCTGGTGCCACCGCCCGATCTCGACGCGAGCGCCGCCGCGCGCCAGGAGTCGATCGGCCGTTCGCTCGATCCCGATTCGCCGACCGTGATCCTCGACCTCACGACCGGCGAGCGGGTTCCGCACTGGACCGAGCTCGACGTGCAGGCGGAGTCGGACGACACGCGTGTCCTCTATATCCGTCCCGCGGTGCGGCTGCTCGAGAATCATCAGTACGGGGTGGCGATCCGTGATCTCATCGACGCGAACGGGGCGCCGGTGCCGGCGCCCGACGGCTTCGCGCAGCTCCGCGACAAGGCGGCGCTCACCTCGGCCGACTTGCAGCACCGCCAGGCGGCCTACGAGCAGCTCTTCACGGCGCTCGAAACGGCGGGGATCGATCGCGCCGACCTGCAGAGCGCCTGGCAGTTCCACACCGCGTCGGGCGACGCGATCCGCGGCGACGTGATGTCGATGCGCGCGGACGCGCTCGACCGGCTCGGTCCCGACGGCCTCGGCTGCACGATCACGTACTCCGAGGACAACCGCGGCGGCGACATCTGGCGCTACGTCGAGGGCACGTTCACGGCGCCGCTTTACATGACCAGCCAGAATCCGCCGGCGCTCCTGGTGCGCGATTCGGCCGGTAAGCCGGTGTTCCAGGGCATGGTGCAGGTGCCGTTCGTGGCCGACTTGCCGGGCACGCTGGCACAGGCGCCGGGTGGCGCCGTTGCAGGACCGCTCGTCACGTTCGGCCACGGCCTCTTGAGCAACGCCAAGAATTACATCGACAGCCCGCAACTCCGCGACCTCGCCAACCGCTTCGGCGTCGTGGTGGCGGGCACCAACTGGGCCGGCATGAGCACCGACGACCTCGGTGTTCTCGCGGGCATCCTCGTCGACGCGTCGAACTTTCCGTACATGACCGAGCGGCTCGAGCAGGGCATGATCTGGCAGATCGCGCTCACCCGCGATCTCGCGGGAGGCTGTCGCAACGTCCCCGAGCTCACCGCGAACGGCGTGCCTCTCATCGATCCGACGCACCTCTACTACGCGGGCGGATCGCAGGGCGGGATCTTCGGCGGCACGCTAACGGCGCTCTCGCCCGACATCGAACGCGGTGCGCTGTTCGTGAACGGCTCGAGCTTCGGGCTGATGCTCGATCGCAGCATCGCGTTCGCGCCTTACTTCGGGATTCTCGAGACCTCGTATCCGAAGCGCGTCGACCGCGCGCTGCTCCTGCCGATGGCGCAGCACCTGTGGGACTCGACCGATCCGGCGAGCTACCTGCCGTTCCTGGCGGACGGGCTGCCGGGAATCGGACCCAAGCAGATCGTGTCGATCGTGGCCGAGAACGACGCGCAGGTGCCGCCGCTCACCGGCGATCTCGCGGCGCGCGAGGCCGGTCACGGTGATCCGCGGCTCGGCGCGCGAGCCGTGGGGGCTGCCGGTGGCTGACGCGCCCTTCACCGGACCGGGATTCGTGTCGATCAACTGGGGCGATCCGCCGGTGCCCGAAGGGAACGAGCCGCCCACGAGCGACTTCGGCGGCCACGTGAACGTGCCGTTCACCGACGCCTCGCTCTCGATCGCGCAGACCTTCCTCGAGACCGGCGTCGTGACGATGCCGTGCAGCGGGGTGTGCGATCCAGGCTGAAGCCGTGCGCCGCCCGATGGAACGCGATCGTCCGCTGGGGCTGCGAGGGGCCGCAGCCCTCCGACTGCCGCCTTGCGCTCGGAGAGACGCGGAGTCGTGACGAAGCCGCTGAGCGATCGCGGGCAGGCCACTCGTCGCGATGCGCCTGCTGGAGCGCGCCGGTCTCCGGCGCGTCGGTCCGATCGCGATCGAGGAGCTGCCGGGGACCGGCGGCCCCCACGCGGCGAGCGGGCGGGCTTGCGCGAAGCAGCGTGAACGGCGATACGGAGCGCCATGCTTCGCGTCGCCAACATGAGCGGGTTCTACGGC
>CAZYWA010000526.1:0-5562 GCA_964650975.1 uncultured bacterium | reverse complement strand
GCCCCGAAAAAATCGCACTTTTTTCGGGGCGGGGGGCTTGAAAAGCCCCCCGGGAGACTCAGTGGCGACCGCGAGGCTCGCTGACGATACTGCGCGCGTGCCCACGACCGCGGAACCGGCATCCACCGCGTGGCTCTTCGTCACGTTCGGCGCGCTGCTGCTCGCGAGCGTGCTGCTGGCGCGTCCTTCGGGGCGCTTCGGACTGCCGGTGCTGGTGGTGTTCCTGGCGATCGGCATGCTGGCGGGCTCCGACGGGCTGCTCGGCATTCCGTTCGAGGATTACCGGCTGAGCTTCCGGCTCGGCAGCGCCGCACTGGTGCTGATCCTGTTCCACGGAGGATCCAGCACGCCGCTCGCGGCGGCGCGGTCGGCGCTCGGCCCGTCGCTGGTGCTGGCCACGGTGGGCGTCGCGCTCACGACGGCGATCGTGGGTGGGATCGCGATGCTGCTCGGCCTGCCGCCGCGCGAGGCGCTCCTCGTGGGAGCGGTGGTCTCGTCCACCGACGCCGCGGCAGTCTTCTCGGTGCTGCGCGGCGCGGGGCTCCACCTGCCGCGGCGCGTGGCGCTCACGCTCGAGGTCGAGTCGGGGCTCAACGATCCGGTCGCGGTGATCCTCACCATGACGCTGACCGAGGCGATGCTCGGTCACTCGCGCTTCGGCGTCGCTCAGGTGCTGGAGCTGCCGCTCGAGCTCGCGGTCGGCACGCTCTTCGGCGTGGCCATCGGCGTCGCAGCGCGCTGGGTGCTCGATCGCGCGCGGCTCCCGTCGGCCGGGCTTTACCCGGCGATCACCGTGGGCGCCGCGTTCGTCGCGTTCGGCGTGCCCACCATGTTCCACGGTTCCGGTTTCCTGTCGGTCTACGTGGCGGGCCTGGTGCTGGGCCATGGCGAGGTCCCCTCGCGAGGCGCCATCGCGCGGGTTCACGACGCGATCGCCTGGCTGAGCCAGATCGCGATGTTCCTGATGCTGGGCCTCTTGGTGTTCCCGTCGCGCCTGATCCACGTCGCGGCCCCCGGGCTGGTGCTCGGTCTGGCGCTCGCTTTCGTGGCGCGGCCGCTGGCGGTGGCGCTGTGTCTGGCACCGTTTCGCTTTCCGGTGCGCGAGCTCGCCCTGGTGTCGTGGATCGGGCTGCGCGGAGCGGTGCCGATCATCCTTGCCACGTTTCCGGTCTTCTCCGGCGCCGAACGTGGCGGCGACCTCTTCGATCTGGTGTTCTTCATCGTGGTCGTGAACTCGATCGTGGTGGGGACCACGGCGGGGCCGGTGGCGCGCGCGCTCGGCATGGCAGTCGCCGGCAAGCACCCGTCGCACGCCGTCCTCGAGATCCATTCGCTGCGGACGCTCCGCAACGTCATCTCGTCCTGGCGAGTCGACGAGAGCTCGGGCGCCCGCGGGAAAGCGCTGCGCGATCTGCCCTTTCCCGACGACTCGTCCGTGATGTTGGTGGTGCGGGGCGATCGGCTGCTGGCGCCGCGCGGTTCCACCATCCTCGAAGCGGGCGACGAGGTCCACGTGTTCTCACCGCCCGCGGCGGTCGACGAGCTGAGCCGCTGGTTGGGTGACGAGAATCACTGAATTGCCGCGGGGGCTTTCCAAGCCCCCGCCCCGCCCGAAGTGAATTCGGGCGGGGCCCCACCCCAAATCCGGCGCGACAACGCGCCGACCGGAATCGCGGTTCGACGACGCCCGCCGAACGATCTCCTCACAAACTCTGAGCCGTCGGCGGGACCCGACCTTCGACGACCAGTGGCGCGGCGAGCAACCGCTCGAGCTCCTCGGGGCCGCGCTCGTCGCCTGGACGCGGCACGATCGTGGTCGAGGTTCCGCTCCACGCGTGGCCGCTCACGTCGCCCTTGGCATGCAGCACGAAGCCCACGAGCCCGAGGCTCTTCGACTCCTTCGTCTCCTGGACATCGTCGCGATAGCGAAGCAGCGCTTCGAACGGACAGGGGCCATCGAGCGCCAGCAAGTTCACGAAACGCCCAGACGCTCCATCCACCCGCCAGCCGGTGAAGGGAGCTCCGTCCAGGGCTTCTTCTTCGGGGGTGGTTCGTCCGTCGATCGTCGCGCGCGCGCCCGAGCCGGTCACGAAGCGAAGCGGCGCGAGGTCCGCGCGCCAGCGGCTCGAGAACTCGACGTCGAGACCGCTCACCACCCAATCGACCACGGCGGGTAGGTCGAGATGCACGGGGAACGTGTTGTGGTACGGGTAGATGTGGGCCTCCTGCTCGGTCTCGGCGCTCGTCAGGCCGAACGGCAGCCGCACCCGATAGGCCACCGAGCGCGTCAGGGAGACCGGGCCCGGGCTCACCGCGACGACCCGTGACAGTAAATCCTGCCGTCCTCGCTCGAGGACGCTGCCGACGGCGATCAAGCGCGCGCTGGCGCGCGTGTCGACACCGGCCACCATGTTCCGCTCCGACCCGCCGCAATCGCGCGTGACCGCCAGCGAGGTGAAAAGCGCCGGATCGGCGTCGTCGAAGCCGATCCGATAGCAACGGGCACGGATCGTTCGCGAATCGGCGTCATATGCGACGGCTTTGGTCGCCTCGACGGGCGCAGCGAGCGCACCGGGCGGAGCGACACCGAGGTACACGAATGCCTCGTCTCCATCGATCGGATCGCGGACGTGGAGCTCGCGCAGCCGCGCAGCCTGCTCGGGCGGCGCCTGGGCTCCGACGCTCTCGCCCAGGATCAGGGCACCCTGGCCGTGCCCGGAGGCAAGTTGCATCGGCAGCCGATGCCACTCGCCGTCCACGAAGGCCAGCGCCTCCTCGTTCGACCCGAGCACTCCGAGATCGACGGGCTCGAAGTAGCGACGTTCGCGGATGCTCCGCCATCCCTCGGCGTCGCCGGCGCTCGCGATCCCCGCGAGCAACAGCAGCAACCCGCCGCCAGCCGCCGCCCAGCGGCTCACGACGACGCGTCGCGGAGGCGCGCGGCCCGCCAGGCGAGCACGTGCTCGGTCAGGTACGCCCGGTGCACGATCCAGCCGAGCAGCGCCCCCGCGGGCACGTCGACCACGAAGTGACGCTTCACCATCACGGTCGAGAGCGCGATCCCGATCGTGGAGCTCCACACCGGCAGACGCCACGCGGGACGTGCGTGATGGATCGACGTCGCGCTGAACGTCGCCAGCGCCACGTGCAGGCTCGGAAACGCGTTGAAGCCGTGATCGGAGAAGAGCGCGTTCTTGCGCAGGATCCATTCGCCCGCGGCGTCGCCGATCGGGGGATACGCCATCCGCGCGGGCAGGACCACGAAACACGCGAAGCTCGCGATCAGCACGATCGCCACCGCGCGCACGGCGTGCCGGAAGAGGACCGGGTCCGGCGCCACCAGCGGCGGCAGGAAGATCTGCCCGTAACAAAGGGCGTAGGCGTACGCGAAGACCGGCCGGTACGGGATGGCGCGGTCGAGGCTCGTCGAGAGGTCGACGCCGGGCACGCCCCATCGCACCAGCAACGCGGGCACGCCGTAATAGCCACCCAGGAAGAGCACCGCGAGGCCGGCTGCGATCGTGGCGTCGAACGGGCCGAAGCCCTCGGGCCGGACCGGCGACCGCGCCGCTGAGCCGCTCAGCCGGCGAGCTCCGCGAGTCGCTCCAGCACCGCGTCGGCGTGGCCCGCCACCTTCACCTTGCGCCACACCTCGCGCACCACGCCCTTGGGATCGAGCAGCACCGTGGAGCGGATGATGCCCATCATGGTGCGGCCGTACATCTTCTTCTCGCCCCAGGCACCGTAGGCCTCGATCATCTTCTTGTCGGGATCGCTGAGCAGCGGGAACGAGAGCTTCTGCGCGGTGGCGAATTTCTCGTGCGACTTGATCGAGTCGGCGCTGATCCCGTACACGACCGCGCCGGCCTTCTCGACGCGCTTCAGGTTGTCGCGGAAATCGCACGCCTCGACGGTGCAACCGGGAGTGGAATCCTTGGGATAGAAGTAGAGAACCGCCCACTTTCCCGCGAGATCCTTCTTGCTCACGGTACCGCCCGTGTGGCTCTCGAGCTTGAAATCGGGAGCCGGCTTGCCCACCTCGACCATCGCGGACCTCCTGTCTCGAGGAAAATCGTCCGAAATCTTAGCAGCACGAGATCGCGTTACCGGAACTGGAACCGTAGCCGCACCTCGGCCCCGAAGGCGCCGCTCGATTGCGGGGTGGCCACCAGCAGCACGCGGTCGGTGAGCTGGTACTCGACCGCCACCGAGACCGGCGCCTTGGTCTTGCCGCCGATCTCGTTGATCGCGCGAACCGTGACCCGGTCCGAGAGCCGCTTGCCCACGCTCACCCGCGTGCCGCCGGTGTCGCTCTCCTCGAGGCCGATCTCTTCCAATCCCAACGCCTCCTTCACCCGGTCGCCGCCCAGCAGACTCACCGCCATCAACGCGGCGCCGGTCATGCTGGTGCCCTTGCCGTTCCCGGATTGAAGCTCCGCGCGGGTCTTGCCGGTGGCCAGCAGGAACACGATGTCGTCCTGCGAGAAGACCGGCGTCGAGCTGAGCTTGAGCGCCAATCCCTTGCTGACCGTGCCTTCGAGCTCCACGATCACGTCCACCGAGCCGGTGTCCCGGTCGATGGTGCTCTTGGTGCGGATGTGCACCGTCGGGTCGATGTCGATCGGGTTCGAGAAGTCGATGGTGCCGGTCTCGATGGTGAAGCTGCGCCCGAAGAGCTTCACCGTTCCCTCGCCGACCCGCACCTGACCCAGCACCTGCGGGCGCGCGGCGGTGCCCTTCACGGTGAGATCGGCGGTCGCCGCGAGCCGCGCCACGTTGTTTCGCACCACCAGGTCCTCGCCGCTCGTCACGGCCACGTCGAGGCGGATGGCGTCGAGGATCTGAGGCCCGTTGCCCGAGCTGCTCTTGGTCTTCCTGGTGGGCGCCTGGATCGGCTTGATCAGGCCCTGCAGCACCTCGACGTCGCGCTCGTAGAGGGCCTCGTCGATCCGCACCTTTCCCGCCACCAGGAGATCCTTGGTGCCGCCGCTGACGGCCAGGTTGCCGCTCGCCGCCGAACGGAACGTCTTGGTGAGCCGGTACGGCAGCGCATGGAACGCGATCGACGACTCGCCGATCGTGAGCTCGCGCATGCTGCCTTTCGCCGACGCGAGCAGATCGCCGTCGCCGATCTTGAAGGCCGCGCGCTCGAGCGTGTACGGGTCACCGTCGAAGTGCGCATCGACCACGACGTCCCGTAGCGGATCGGGGAGACCGCGAATGGCGACCGAGTCGACGTCCAGATGGAGGCGCCCGGTGAGCGCCAGCCCGGCGCTCGAGCTCACGAGCTTGCCGTCGGTCAGCTCGAGCGCGCCGTGCCCGACCTCGATGCCCTTGACCAGGCCGTCCGCGAGCGCCGGATCGAGCTTGACCGCGACGCTCAGCTCCTGCCGGTCGGGCGCGATCTGGCCGGCGACCTCCGCGAAGCCGTTCCCGATGTCGATGTGCGCCGCGCCGAGCTCGAGGTGGGATCCCGAGATGCCGATGGTCCAGGGTGAAGCGAGCACGACACGGGCGTCGGCACCGTCGATCTCCACCTCTTTCACGACCACGGTCCCGCTA
>CAZYWA010000525.1:696-5564 GCA_964650975.1 uncultured bacterium | reverse complement strand
CTATCCGGAGTCGATTCCCACCCGAAACGCCGACGCGAGCTACGACGCGTCGACGGCCGACCCGAAGGCTCCGGCGACTTTCTGGCCGAATGTTGGGTCAAGGTTGGGAATGTGGGGCCGACACGGCTACCATGCCTCGCCTCGGAAAGCAAGTCTCGAGCCCCGGCTGGGCTCTGGTCGCTCTTGGCTCCGGCGATTCCCAACTCTTGGTCTGGCGTTCCCACTCTTGGTCCTCGTGTTCCCAATTCCTCGTAGCCCGAATCGGACTTCGCTCCACACCACGACACGGCCACCCACGGCGGCTCGTCGACGCAGATTCGGACATCTCCATGGGTAAGAGACCCCTCGCGCTAGCGGTACCGGGCGAAGGCACCGGGCTTGCGGACGAGGAACCGGATCTCGTGCCGGTTGATCCGGTACTCCTCGGCATCGCGGGCCTCGCCATGCGTTCGAGGACCTGGCCCTGGCAGAGCATTTCGACACGCTCGGGATGAAACCGGGGCTTCGACTCCGTGGCCGTTCAGACTCGAGGCACCGAGTAGTTCCGTCCGCCGCCTCGGCAGTCCTCACCACCAATCTTTCGGGACATCCACGACGCGCGGCTTGATCGAGGACGCGCGTGAGCCATTCGCGGTTCGATCTCATCGCGGCGCCCGAGCTCGCGATCCTCGCGGTGCTCGACACGACGTTCGAGATCACCGCGATGGCGCTCGTCGCCGCTCACCTCGACCTGCTGGATCCCAACGTCCAGCTCGAGAACCCGTGCGATCCCAACCCGCCCGAATCCGCCGCGGCATCCGTTGCCCGAGCGATCCTCGCGCTCACGGAATCCCTACGCCACCAGCTCGCGGCCTACCAAGACGCGCTCGACGCCGACCTCGCACGCGCTCGCGCTCAAGAAATCCCCTTCTGATCTCGTTCCGAAATCCCGACGCCGCAAAGCCGCACCCTCTCACTGCAACCAAAGTCGCGCCGCCCGCTGCATCGAACCGCGCGCGGCGACAGACGGTCACCGGGATATGCGGGCGAGTGGGCGAGTCGTCGATACCATCGAGCGCACTGCGCCCGATCTGACCGCTTCCTCATCCGAACCGGTGGTCCCGTCCCTTGGGTGTAAAGGGCCGCGCGGCAGCGTGCGGCTGGCTGCAGGTCTCCAGCAAGCCCGCGCATTCGAGAAGCTCTACTTGGGCAGGAGACGCCTCCTTCGTGAACGGGGGCCCATAGCCCTTCCGAGGCTCGCCATCGCTGCAGAAGCAAGCTTTGTCCACATCTTTTGCTTCGCTCGGGGTAAGCCGGCGAACACTCGCCTCCAGTCGGCAGCGTGCATGCTCCTAACCGGGCAGTACTGGCTTGGATCTTCGTAGCCGGACCCCAGCTTCGACCGAACTGCGAGTAGCTCTCCTCGGACATCCGCCATGGTCCTCAGCGAGAACGGGGAAAGCAGGGCGCGGACCGCCGCGAGAATCTCCGTGGCCTCCGTGCCAGTTGTGGGACCTGCCCTCCGGAGCCGGAAGGCGTGCGAGCGCCCAATCCCCAGCGCAGCGGAAAGCTCCAACGCGGAGGCATCTGGAGCGAGCATACCTGCCTGCCTCAGCACGGCCGCTCGCCCCACGGGGTCGCCTATCGCGCAGCTACGGCCTACGAGAGCGGCCAAGTAGGCTAACCGCAGCCAACTACAACGGGATGCCTCCTCAGCCCACGAGCGGTGAATGGCGATGTTAGCGGACGGCGAAAGAGCGGGGTCTAGCGGGCCAGCCGATCCTTCCTGAAAAGGACGTCGGACAGCGTTAGGCGCATCTGGCCAGTCCCGCCACACGTCCCCATATTGCCGCTGCGCCCAAGCTATCTGCATCGCCTCACGCCGCGCTACAGCCTGCTGCAAATCGGACTGATCGCCATTCTGGAAGGATCCGACCGGGTCGAGCCGACTTCGCAGACGATCGACGAGCTCTCCGACGCGATCCATCCCGGACGGCGTCAGTACCTCGTAGACGGCCGCAGGATGAGCCGCGGTAATTATTGGCTTAAGACGGACGGCACCCCCCATCTCGCGCAGACGCCTGAGCAGCCTGCTGATCTTGGCTGCCGAAGCCCCGGAAAGGGTCTGGAGGTCAAGATGGCACTCGGGTCGGGCGGCGAGGAGCACCGTAACGACGCCGCCGTCTATTTCACGCATCATCCCGTAGGCCAAGCAGGCACGAGCGGACACCGCGAGGACGTGAGCGGCGGACCAGTCCGCATGGAGCCCGCTCGAGTCCCCTCCTGAGCAAGACGGTGCCATGTCGGACATGAGGTGGTCGATATGGGATTGGATGGCAGCCTCGGGATTCGCGAATCCTGTTGTTACCTCGGGAGCATGCCCACGATGATACGCGCGCGGGCCGAGGTTGGACGCGAGGGGTCGGCGCGCTCCGAGATGCGCGCAATTTAGGTCGCCGCGCTGGCGAAAACCTCGTCCTCGACTGCGCCGGCCGGAGGGCTTCCATCGTCGGTCCCGGCGAGGCGATCGGCGTCGAGCTCTTTGTCGAGGGTGGGAAGCGTGATTGCGGCGCTTGGGGCCCCGCCGATCCCAACGGGCGTTACCTCAATTTCGGAAGCGGCTACCAAAATCACTGATCAGCTTCCTCCAGCGCATGACCTGGCACTCTCTTGGCGCGGACACAGGCGACTACAAATCCACTCGAGGCATGGTGGTTCACCAACAATCTTCGTCGGACGGTCCGCAGAGCGATGGCCACGCGGTCGTCGGCTCACGAGGGCCAAGGCCGCTACTTGAGACACAGCCGCCGGGCCGGAGGCCTCGCGGTCGCCCGCCGATCGTCCCGACGGAACTACGCGAGCTCCAGGACCGGCGGCGATCCCAGCGGATGGGCCTCGAAACCGCGCTTGCTCGGGCCGCCGAGGCACTGCTTCTTGACCAGCCGAATCCCGAGGCGTTCGCGTGGTTGCTCGGTCGAGATCCGTCGCAACGCCTCCGCGACCGCCCGCGGATCACGACTCTGGCGGCCCTCGCGCGTCTGGCCCGCGCCGAGGGCGAAACGATGGCTGTGCAGGCTGCTCTTCAGGTCTCCGGCCAGCGCCTCCCCGCCAAGGCGGCAGCTCGCTGGTTGCGCGACCTTCGCTTTGCGCGACGTCCCCCAATTGAGACCGACAGTCTTGAGGCCGCGATCGGCAATGCGATTGCCCGTCACCGAGCCCGTCTGCGCACCGTAGATACCGTGGATGCGGTGCGGGCGCTGCAGTCCCTTCTGGCTTCCATGACGGGACGGGATGGACTCGGTCGCCTCCTCGTCTGTCAGGTGCAGGTCTTCGTTGCGTCCTTTCCCGATGTATCTGTCGACGAGGTGCGCTCAGCGCTCACTTTCCTCGTTCATCAGCCCTTCAGCGGTAGCAGCAGGCCCATACCGGGCCCCGCCCGTTGAGCTGAGAGTGTCCGGGACGCCGGCTGCCAGACATGGTGCGAGCTAACTTGTCCCAAACCGACTCTTGGGCTCGTCAGAGAAAGCAGCGCGGGATTATCCGTCGATTGGGCACGGCTGGAAAATTCCGCTCCGGACAGTCTGCACCGGCGACACTGGGGTCGCCGGCCCGCGCCGAACTTAAACCAGGAATCGAGTCCCACGACGGGACCGGGGGCCCATGATGAACGTCGACGCACAGGTCGTGGCGATCGAGCCGGATGTCGGCCGATCAACGGATCCGGCGTGGCAAGAACGCGCTGCCAGCACGATCGCCCAGCTCAAGACGGAGTTCACCTCCTGGAAGGAGTCGACCGTCCGTATCGGCGGTCTGCTCGAGGAGGTCGAAACGGAGGAGTTCTTTCGTGTTGAGAACTTCGTCTCAATGGATGCGTTTCTCAAGGCCCATGGCTGGGATCGCCGTCGCTGCAGCCTGGTGCAGCGGGCCTATCGACAACTGTGCACGGGACCCGCTCAAACCGCCGGACTGCCCGATGACGTGCACCAGCACTCGCCCCCCGCAATAAAGACCGTGCAGAATGAGGCGGACGAGCTATCGACCGACGCGTCAGAAGACCGGACTCGTGAAGCGGGGGCCGAATTTCGACGCTCCTGGACGGTCAATCCGCAGCCAGTCCCGGCGCCCGATGCAGGAAGGCCGCAGGCGGCTCAGGAAGCATCGGCCCCTGGTGCGGCGCTGCACGAGGTGAGCGGGGGCACTGACGAACAGATCACCAAACCAGGGGCGCGAATCGAAGAACAGCCTTACCAAGATCGCGCACCTGATGCGATCGCCTGCGTCGACCATGTCGAGGCGCTGGGCTCGAAAGAAGGAGACCGTTTTCTATGGGAGCTTGTGGGCCGAAGGAATTTCCTTACGGCCGAGCGCGTCGCGCAACTCGTCAGCCGGCTCATCAGCGACATGCACGCCGAGACCCTCGCTCGCGTGGCGGACGCTCTCGCCAAGCGCTGTGCGGAGGTGAGCGTGGATGTGAGCGAGTGAGCGGGTCCCACAGCGCTCGATAGCGGAGACGTCCCGGGTGGTGACGTCGTTCACGTCGTAGAACGTCGTGACTCAGAGCTCGTCGAATGGGAGGCACGTCGTGATCGAGTGGGTGCCGGTGCTCATCATCACGGCGCACAACGGGGGCGCGGCGATCGCCGAATCCCGGGCTTCCCGGACGAGGAGTTATGCGAGCGGGCGGGTAGGTCCGGCCAGAGTGGGTCTGTCGATACCGGGCGGGGTCTCTCCACTCCGCCCAGGAGCGCTTCTACATGCTGCTCCCCCTCGGCCGAAGGGCGGTTGCCGAGGTTCTGCGCGAGATCCGATCCGACCGGCCTCGTGACCGATTTGTTGATGGTCCAGATCTTGGCGCGAGGATTCGCCCGGAGATCCTCTCGGGTCTCGTG
>CAZYWA010000525.1:0-686 GCA_964650975.1 uncultured bacterium | reverse complement strand
GCTACGAGCGCGGCGCCGCGGTGCCAGGGATCGCCGGCGAGCAGGTATGCTTCCACGCGATCTCCCGGTGCCCGTGCGGCGCGCGGTTCTGCTGGTGGATTCTCACCGAGGACGGGCGCGTTCACGCCGGCGAGCCGGTGGACTCGCTCGATGGGCGGTGCGACGTGTGCCGCGCGGGCTGCGTGAAACCCTCGGGCGCGGGTGACGGGCGGATTCGTGGCGCTTCCAAAGAGTGTGGGTGTAGGCTCGGGTGAGGTGACGAGTGATGAGGGGGCGAGCGGTGGCGATGGTGACTTTTGGTGTCGCGCTGCTGAGCGCGCGCACCGCTCACGCCCAAGTGCTCATCTGGCAGAACGGGTTCGAGTCGGCGGACACGTGCGCCTGGACGATGACGGAGCCGATGGCGACCTGTGACCCGGAGATGGTGTTCGTGCCGGCGGGGCTGTTCACGATGGGGTCGGGCCCGTTCCCGGGGGGCATCGATGGCGACAACCCGGCGCACACCGTCAACTTGAGTGCCTACTGGATTGACCGGAGCGACGTCACGGTGGACGAATACGCGGCGTGCGTGAGCGCCGGCAGCTGCTCGATGCCAAACGAGTCGTATGTCCCGATTATTACCTGCAACTGGGGCGCCCCCAGTCGAGGAACGCATCCGATCAACTGCCTCGACTGGTCCGACGCGA
>CAZYWA010000524.1:0-5598 GCA_964650975.1 uncultured bacterium | reverse complement strand
CGTGGTCGAGCACCTGATCGCGTCGGGCCTAGCACCGAGGACGATTCGGAACGCGCATGGCACGGTGTCGCGGCTTTGGGTCGACCTGATCGACCGGAAGATCGCCACCGCGAACCCGTGGACTCGCGCACGAGAGGTTCTCCCACCTGTCGAGGATCGCGACCCGGAGTGGCGCGTCGAATCCATATTCACGCACGAAGAAATCGAAGCGCTGATCTTCGACGAGCGAATCCCCGAGCCCAGGCGCGTCGTCAACGCGCTCCTGGCGCTGGCCGGGCTCCGGATTGGTGAAGCTGCCGCATTACGACGACGGCACTACGACGCGAGTTACCGGCCACTCGGGCGCCTGATGGTGGCCTGGTCCAATGATCGGCGGACGAAGACGAAAGACACCCGGCTGATCCCGGTACATCCGGCGCTCGGCGCCGTCCTTGATTGCTGGCTCGTGTCCGGATGGGAGTCGGTTTTCGGCCGCGCACCGGGACCGGATGACCTGATCGTGCCGGGACCTCCAGGGCCGCAGTGGAACGACAAGACGTTTCGAGTCAGGTTCCAGAATGACCTGGACCGGCTCGGCCTTCGGGTTCGTGCCGGGACGATGGGAGGGAAGCGAAGCCCTCACGGGCTCCGCGCTTCATTCCTTACGCTGGCGGTCGACGACGGCGCGAGCTTCGACCTTATCGACCGCGTTTTGCATCGCGGTCGTGGGCGCAATTCAGGTCAGCTCTACCTCCGTCCCTCGTGGGAGGCGTCCTGCCGCGAGGTTGAGAAGCTACGGATTGGCGGCACTGACTACCAAGCCACTACCGAGCGCTGGCTAAAGGCGAGTCCCGAAAGGGATTCGCGTACTTACCTGGTAGCGGCGGAGGGAGTTGAACCCCCGACACTGCGGATATGAGCCGCATGCTCTAACCACCTGAGCTACGCCGCCGGGCGAAACCGGCCTATTGTGCTGATTTACCCGCGTCCGTCAACGGTGTGCCCGGGAAGACCAGGATCCGACTCGCCGCCTTCGAGAAAGACAGCAGGCCGCCGTCCGAGTCGAGGACGCCGAGGATCAGGTCGGGGATGTGGTCGCCGGTGAGGTCGGCGACGCGCAGGTCGCGGACGTCGGCGCCAGAGAGCGACTCGGGCGAGTAGGCGAAGGGCGGTGGCACGCTGACGAGTCCCTGGCCGTTCCAGCGGAAGGCGACGGCGGTGAGGCCGCGGCCGACGTTCAGGTTGGGCAGCACGTTGCCGAGTGCCGCCTCGATCTCGGTGGCGATCACGAACGGCGCGCCGCCGCGCTCGGCGACGTCGATGCGGTCGCGGAAGTAGACGCGGGGCAGTGAGGAGCTGGTGCTCTGGAGGTGGTCCTCGGCTTCGAAGGACACGTCGTAGCCGCCGTAGTGGCCGGGGCCGGTCCACACCACGCGGCCGGCGCGCATGAGGCGCAGTCGGGCGTCGCCGTCGACCGTGAGCGCGGCGTCGTCGGCGACGCCGGTGGCTGCGCCGAGCGCCAAAGCGCCCACGTTGGCGTCGCTCATGACGTCGAGGTCGCGGCCGTAGACGATGTTCCCGTCCTTCAAGCCGAGCGGGCGGATCGGGCCGTAGAGGCGGCCGGAGATGGGGAAGTTCTGCGCGTAGAACGCGTGTTTTCCGCCGCCCACGGCCGCGGAGCGGATGGCGAACGGGATCTCGTCGCCGAGCGGCTCGAGCTTCCTCCCGCCTTCCGACGCGCGATAGATCTGCGAGTGGAAGGCGCCGTTTCGCCGCGCGGTGAGCGCGATCTCGTCGGTGCCGTCGCCGTCGAGGTCGGCGCAGTCGACGCCGACGAAGGTCTGCAGGCTGCGTGCGTCGATGTGCGCTAGCTCTTCCGCTGCGTTCGAGGCCGGCGCGGGGAGAACGTGCAGGGTGTGATCGTCGATCGCGACGAACGAGCCGGGCCAGGTGCCGTCGAGGCGGCAGGAGTCGAAATCGCGGAGCGCGAAGGGCAGGGCGTACGAGGTGGGCGGCGCGAGCATCGGCGCGGACGTGGCGTCGAGCGGCACCGGCGCCTCGATGCGCGGGGGCACGGTGACGGTCGCGGGGGGAAGCGGCTGGATCTGGAGGGTCGGCTGGGTCGGCGGGGCGGCCATGGGAGGCGTGATCGTGACCGTGGGGCCCGCTCCGGCGGCGGCAGCCGTCGTGACGCTCGCGCCCGAGGCAGGCGCTGCCACGACAGGCGCCGCCACGGCCGCTTTGGCCGCTGCAGCCGGCCGCCCCGCGAGCGGCCCCGCCGCCCGCGCCACTTCACCGAGCAACTCCGGCAGATACGCGCGCAACCCCTCGACGTTCGGTTGCTCGAGCCCGCTGCGCCAGGTGACTGCTCCGCTCGACCCGTCCCGGAGCGAGAGCTCGAGCTTCACCCCTCGCGGCACGCGGCTCAGCGTCGCTGACAGCACGCCGTCGGCGCCCACCGTGGCGGCGGCGGCGCGAATGTCGTCGTCGGAGCGCAAGCTGCTCGCGGAGCCGGCCGCCGCGGCGATCGGCCGCGCGCCAGCCGCGGTGAGCTTGGTCTCGATCGCGTTCTGGAGTCCCGTCGCGGCGGACTCGTCCACCGACGGCCCGGTTGCCACCGGAAGCACGAGCAGCGCGGGATGGGCGGTGGCGTCGCCGCGCGCGGCGCCGGCGGCGCCTGCATTCCCGGACGTGCACCACGCGCACGCGAAAGCGAGGGCCAGTACCAGGCCGGCCCGCGGAGCGTTCAATCGCAACATGGATCGCTCGCTGGTTCGAGCGCGAGCGCCAGGAGCGCGTCGCGCGTGTTGAGGTCGGGATTCTCGAGCACGGCCGCGAGCAGGCGCTTGAGGGTGGCGCCGAGCTGCGGGCCCGCGGGTACACCGGCTTCCATCAGATCGTGGCCGTCCACCGCGAGGTCCTTGAGGCCGAAGGGCTCCTTCCGTTCCAGCTCCCCGCGCACGCGCTTCCGGAACGCGAGGATCGCGCCGATCCGGTCGGGTCGGGCGCCGCCGCGCTTGTCGGCGATCCTGAGGTCGAGGAGCTTGTACGTCAGGTCGGTGCTGCCCATGCGCCGCGCGAAGCGGCGGATCGCCTTCTCCGACAGGTCCACGTCGAGATCGAACATGTGATGGCGCACCAGCCGCGCCACGCGGTCGGCGTCGATCTGAGCGCGCGCGGCGCCCAGCGTGCGCAACCGCCGGCGCGATAGCCGCTCGCCGACGAACTGGTGGCCGTGGAACGTGATGCGCCCGGTCACCGGATCGCAGCCCCTGGTGTGCGGCTTGCCGACGTCGTGGAAGAGCGCCGCGAGCATTAGCTCCATGTCGCCGGGCGTGGTGAGGGCCGTGTCCGAGCGCGCCGCATCCACCACCCGCATCGTGTGCTCGAAGGCGTCGCAGCCGTGCGACTTGGCGGGCTGCTCGATCCCCACCATGCCCACCAGCTCGGGCGTGACTTCGGCGAGCACCCCTCGCTCGAGGAGCATGCGCAGCGCGTCGGACGGGCGTGGCTGGCTCAGCACCCGACGCAGGTCGGCGAAGAAGGCGCCGGTGTCGCGCGTGGCCGCCGGCTGGGGCGCTCGAACGGGTGCGGGTGCGGCGTCACCGGCGGCGGAAGCGGCGCGCTCGGACGCCGGCGCGCCCGGTACCTCGGCTGCAGGGGCCGTGCTCGGGCTCAGCTCGCCGCCGCCCGCTTCCTGCTGCGGCCCGAGCGCGCGGGCAGTCGGATCGGGATGCATCGCGGACGACGATCCCTGGACGAGGCGTGTCGGAGGGGAGGCTCGAGAGAGACGGAGGAGGCGCCGCCGGGCACCTCGCGTTCGACCGGGAGCCGCTCGGAACGCTCCGCCACACGGGCCGCGACGCCGTGCTCGGCGGTGCTCGTGCGGTTGTCCGCCTCGCGAACCGAGGGTATAGCATCGTCGCTGGGCCCGTCCAGGGATTCGCGCCGCTCCCCCAGCGCGCGAACGGCCGGGCAAGCCACCGGCAACGCCAGCAGCCGATCCGCCCGTTCCCAGTTCCTCTCACCGGTCATTCGAGCTGCTTCGCGATGGGTTCGCTCCGCCTCCGCCGCGAGGTGTCGTGGGTCGGTGTGGCGTTCGTCATGGCGGTGGTCTACGCCACCAGCGTCTATGGGTACCCGCTGGCCCGCGTCGCGAACCGAGCCGGGTTCGGGTGGTACGTGCGCTGGGGCGTGCCGGTGCTGCTCGCGGTCCTCGCCTGGCAGGCCCCGCGGATCTACGAGTGGCTGGGGGCGCCGTGGGCGGTCGCGAAACCGTGGCTGGTGGTGGGGCTCGGCGCGCAGGCGCTGGTGATCTTCCTGGGCGACAGCGACATCGAGCGCTATCACGTGGTCACGTTCGGGTTGCTGGGCTTCGCCCTGGTGTGGGCCCTGGTGCCGAGCTTCGGATTCGTGCACGGCGGCCTCTTGGTGCTGCTTCTCGGCACGGCCCTCGGCCTTTCCGACGAAGTCCTCCAGGGATTCCTGCCCGACCGCGTCTACGATCCGCACGACGTCGTGAAGGATGCCCTCGCGGCGGCCGCGTCGCTCGCATTCGCGTGCCCGTTCGCACCGCGACTGGGTGCCGTGCCGCGCCGCATCGACCGCTCCGTGGCGGGCGCGGCGGCCTTGCTCGGCGCCGCGATCGTGCTGTGCGTGGGCCTCGGCACGCGTCCGTCGGTGCCGCGCACGAAGCTGGTGGGCTCGTGGGACGCCGTGACCGAGTGCGGCGTGGCGGAGACGTTCGAGCTGCGTCGCGACGGCTCGACCCACTGGCACGATGCCGAAGGCAACGAGGCCGATGGCGTCTGGTCGGTCGAGAGCACCGCCTTCGAAGCGATCCTCAAGATCCAGCCCAAGCACGTCCGCAACGCCCGCCCCAACTGCGGCCTGCACGCCGACCGTCGCTGGGTCGCGAAAGTCGAGCTCGAAGGCCCGAAGCTCGTCATCCCCCAGTTCAACACCAACTGGACCCGCGCCCCCGAGCCGCCCAAGAGCCCATCCGCTCGCCCCTGATCGCCCTCTGACCCATGCGGTCGCCCCGGCCGCGAGGAGACAGTCCCCGGGAGCAGATGCCGAGGAAGCGGCCCGCGCCGAAGGCGCGCGGCGAGCAAAGCGAGCCGACTTGGGGGTGGGGCCCCGAAAAAATCGCACTTTTTTCGGGCGGGCTTGGAAAGGCCCCCGGGGAAACATCGCTAACGCTTCGCGCGGATTTCCTCGACCACGCGGCGGATGTCCGCGATCGAGAACGGCTTCGGGATGAACTTGAAGGCGCCGTTCCGGAGCGCCTCCTCGCGCAAGCTCTGCGCTTCCTTGCCGAAGCCCGACACCATCACCACTGGCACCCCCGGATGACGCTGGTGGATCTCGCGAAACGCGTCGACCCCGTTCTGCACCGGCATCATGATGTCGAGAAACACCAGATCGAACGGCTTCTCGTCGATCTGCATCGAGGCGTCGCGGCCATTGGTGGCCATCGTCACCTGGCAGCCCTGGTCGTGGAGGATGAACCGCATCAGCTCGCGGATCGTTTCCTCGTCGTCGGCCACCAGGACGCGCAGATCGGGCTTCGTCATGCGTCGGGTCCGGGGAGCGTCCGGCCGCTCGGGGCGCGGGCAG
>CAZYWA010000523.1:0-5599 GCA_964650975.1 uncultured bacterium | reverse complement strand
CGCGGCATGATGCGCGAGGACGACTGGCTCAAGCTGATCCGCGCCGCCGACGAGCTCTCGAAGGCGCCGATGTTCATCGACGACACCGCGGCGCTCTCGATCCTCGAGCTCAACGCCAAGGCGCGGCGCTTGAAGCGCGAGCAGGACATCGGCCTCATCGTGATCGACTACCTGCAGCTCATGCGGGGCCGGGGCAACGCCCACTACGACTCGCGAGAGAAGGAAATCTCCGAGATCAGCCAGTCGCTCAAGGCCATCGCCAAGGAGCTCGACCTGCCGGTCATCGCCCTCAGCCAGCTCAACCGCCGCGTCGAGGAGCGCAACGACCGCCGTCCGATGCTGTCGGATCTTCGGGAGAGTGGTGCGATAGAGCAGGACGCGGACGTCATCATGTTCATCTACCGGGAAGAGGTCTACAAGCCCGCCACGGAGAAGAAGGGCATTGCCGAGGTCAGCATCGGCAAGCAGCGGAACGGCCCCACGGGTTCGGTCGAGCTTGCGTTCAACAAGGAGCGCTCCTCGTTCGCCAACCTCGAGGCGGGCTATTCCGACTCGAACATCCCCGAGCTGGCCGGAAACGACGTGCCCCAGCTCCCGCCCGGCTACGACGACGGCTCGCCGTTCTGAGTCTCCCGGGGGGCTGTTCCAGCCCCCCGCCCCGTCCGGAGTGAATCCGGCCGGGGCCCCACCCCCGAGTCGGCTCGCGTTGCTCGCCGCGCGCCTGCGGCGCGGTGCTACTGCGTCGGTCCACCGCCGCAACGGGCGCCGGGCCTTCAGACCGGCGGCGCGTGGCGTTCGGTGGCGTAGAGGTGGAGCGCGAATTCTCCGGCTGGGGAAGCGCGCCACGCTTCGATCCGGTGGCGGGCGTCGGTTCCGAAGAGCTCCGGGGCCGGCAGTCGGAACGGGTGCTCGGGTTGCAGCAGCACCGGCGAGGCCAGCGACGCGAAGGTGAGATCGGCGACGGTGAATCGATCGCCCGTGAGATAGGCGCGGCCGTCGCGCAGCAGCTCGCCGACGGCGTCGAAGGTCTGGTCGACCTTGCTCGACGATCGCGCGGCTCCCTCGGCGGTGATGTTGAGCCCTCTCCTCAGCATCGCGACGATGAACGGACGGAAGAGCGAGAAGCAGCGCGACTGCCAGCGGGGCACGCCGCGGACGATGATCGGGTCGAGGTCGCGACGCGGCATGAGCTGGAAGTAGGCCCAGCGCCGTGCCGCCGGTCCCAGCTGCCGGTCGAAGTCGTCCTCGAGGGCCAGCGCCCGCGCGCCCTCGGCTCCGGCGGGTATCAGGGTTCCGGGACGGCGAGCGTCGGCCCACGCGACGATGTCGGTCGAGTCGGCGATGAGATCGGCGCCGTCGACCAGCAACGGAACCGTGCGACGGCCCCCGGCCCGCCGCACGCCCAGGTAGTGGACGATCGGCAGGTGGCCTTCCTCCGTGTACGCGATGCCGCAGCGCTCGAGCGCCCAGCGCGCCTTCTCGCAGTAGTGGAGAACGGGATCGTGACGAGGTTCGGCATCAAACGATCACGACGCGATTCCGTCCGCCGCGCTTGCCGTCGTAGAGCGCGGTGTCGGCGCGGTTCAGGAGCTCGCGCAAGCCCTCGCCGCCGGCCTTGAGCTGGGTGACGCCCACGGTCACGGTGCAGCGGGTGCTCGTGGGAATTTCACCCTGCAGCGTGCTCGATTCCACCGAGGCGCGCAGCCGCTCCGCGAGGTCGCGCGCCGCCGCTTGATCGGTCTCCGGCAGCACGATCCCGAACTCTTCGCCGCCCAAGCGGCCCAGCACGTCGCACGCGCGCACCGAGCCTTGCAGCGCCCGCGCGATCGAGATCAGCGCCTCGTCGCCAGCCGAGTGACCGTAGGCGTCGTTGATGCCCTTGAAGTCGTCGACGTCGAGGATCAGGAACGAGAGCGGCCGGGCGTAGCGGCGCGAGCGCCCGAGCTCGGCCTCGGCCAGCTCGAGCAGCCGGGCGCGGCTCAGGATCCCGGTCAGCGAGTCGGTGTAGGCGAGGCGCGCCAGCTCCCGGCGCTGGTGGAAATTCCGAATCAAGAGCACGTAAAAGCCGTGTCCGGTGATGGTGCTCAGCAACGCGATCCCGAGCGTCAGGGCCACGAAGCTGAAATCGGGCGCCACCGCCGGTTGACCGGGAGCGTGGCCGAAGTGGCCGAGCAGCACCGCGCACGCGGTGCCGACCGAGAGCCCCAGCCGCGGCAGGATCGGCACGATGAACAGCATCGAGGCGAGCGGGAACGTGAGGCACCCGTGGATCCAGTTCTGGTTGGCCCAGCCCACCGAGCAGAAGAGCCCGTAGGTGAATCCCGAGAATGCGAACAGCAGCACCGTGGCTGGCGCGTAGGGAGAGGCGTCGCGCTTGGCGATGCGCCGAAACCCCAGCACGGTTCCGATCGCGGTGGCCAGGAAGATCCAGCGCCACGTCACGAACAGCGCCCGGCGGGTGAGCTCGGTGTGGAAGATGGCGGTGTCGAGCCCCCAGGCCGCGAGGTTGATGATCACGCACGCGAACCCGAAGATCGACCACATGCGGGCGGTCATGCCGCGCGCGTAGCTCTCGAAGGTCTCGGCATCCCCCGGCGGTCCGAAGAATGGGCCGAGCCAGACCTCCAGCGCGTGCTCGAGTTTTTGATTCGAGGCCCGTAGCCAGCGCACCAGGCCGGCGCCCTGCCTGGCCAGGTCGATCGGCGAGGTGGGCCGTGAACCGGACGAAGGGCCTCCGAAATCGAGGCGTCGTAGGGCGGTGAGCATCGGAGAAACCCTCCCCTCACCGCGTGAGGATACTGCCGCGCCGGCTGGCGCACATCCGAGGGGAGGCGAGAGGCGGCGATGCGCTCGCCGCGGGGTTCAGCGTACGCGACGGCGGCGACGGCGCGCGAGCCACAAACCCAGTACCAACCAGGCACCCGGCGAGGCGTCGGGGGCGCCCGCGACGCTGCAGCCGCCGGAGGACCGATGCGCGCCACCGCTCGCCGGCGCGCCGGCCACCACGGGCAATCCGATGTTGCCGACGTCGTCGGTGGCCCGCACCGCGTAGGCCACGGCTCCCGGCGGCGCCGCGAAGCGGAAATGCTCGGCGGTCCCGGCGGCCGCGGGAGCTGGCGCGTTGGTCACGGCGGTCGCGGCGTTGAACGCGACCGGGTCGGAGAGATCGGTCGCGGCATCGGTCGCGTAGCGGATGTCGTACCGAGCGGCGCGGCCGCACGGACCGTCGCCGCCGGTGGCGGTCCAGTCGAGCTCCACCGTCCCGGCGCCTGCGTCGCGCTTCACCAGATCGCGGATGCGTCCCGGCGCCATCGCGTCGTGCCCGTAGACGCCGCTGCGGTGCTCGTCGTGGTGATAGGTCCACCACTCGGGTTGCCACGATCCGTCGGCGCGGCAGGTGGAACCCTGGGTGTGCCACGCGAAGAGGTTTCCCTCGCGGGTCGAGATCACCACCTCGAGCTTGCCGTCGCCGTCGAGGTCGGCCACCGCGGGACTCGCGACCAGCCAGCCCTGGGTGTAGCGAGGCCACCCGCTGGGGATGGCCTGGTCGATGTCGTAGGCGCGCAGCAGGTAGCCGCCCGAGCCGCCGATCGCCTCTGGTTTGCCGTCGCCCGACACGTCGGCGATCGCAGGGTTCGAGAGAAACTGGACGTCGTCCATGGGCGCTCGCATCACCCGGGTATACGGGGGCCGCGTGTTCCACGCGACCAGGTTGTTGTCGAGTGCCTGGATCCCCGGGCCTGGACCGAGAATGGTCGCGGTGGGGATCAAGATGCTGGGCGCGTCCGACGAAGGATCGAGCCGCCCGAAGCTGGCGCCGCTTCCCGACGCCAGGTCGACGTCGCCGGAGAGCAGCTTCTCGAGCGTGGTCTTCCCCGACTTGGTGCGCACCAGGAACGGGAAGCCGAGGAAATTGGCGCCGTAGACCAGCGTCTCCCCGTCCACGATCGCCGCGGCGGGTGCGAAGTCGCCGCCGGTGGTGAGCGGCGGCAGCGGGATGGTGGCGCCGAGCGTGGTCGTGGGGCTCGCGACCGGCCAGCCGGGCACGAACGGTCCGCCCGCGTGCCGCTCGCCGTCGTGCCACACGGCGTAATAACGGCCGGTGTCGGGATCGCCGTCGTCGTTCTCGTCGCAAAGCTCGGTGGTCGCGGCGATGATCGACGGGTGCTTGGAGATCTCCGGATCGGCGCTCCCCGGTTCGAGCACCACCGCGATCGGCGCGGTGAGCACCGACGCCTCGATCGCCGGCGAGGTGCGGTCGAGGCACACCAGCGCAGGCGGAACGCGCCCGGCTTCGCTGCGCAGCAGCACCGGGAATCCGTCGACCGGATCGGCGCGTCCGTCGCCGTCCAGATCCTTGGCGTGAAACGCGTAGATCCGCTGATCGAAGCTCCCCGCCACGATCTCGAGAGTGCCGTCGCCGTCCAGGTCGGTGAGCGTCGGCGTGCCGATGAAGGACCGCCCGTGCGCGTAGCTGCGTGACGTGGAGGTGTCGGCGGGCAGCGCTTCCACGGGGAATCCAGGCAGGAACGGCGCGGGCTTGCCCGCGCCGTCGAGATGCAGGTTGCCGTTGGGACGGATGGCGTAGATCCGCCCGCCGGCGGTCGCGACCACGATCGCGCGTCCGGTGCCGTCGCCGTAGAGATCGCCGAACGCCGCCGACGCGATCATCGGGTCGGGCGTGTCCGAAGGAGGCCCGTGTGGAAGCTCGACCGGAAAACCCGGCGCCTCGTCCCAGTTGCCGCTCGCGACGTCGCGACGGAATGCGTGCACGCGCCCGTCGCTGGTGGCGATCACCAGATCGAGCGAGCCCGCCGGTCCGCCGCCCAGATCGACCAAGAGCGGCGACGATTCGCCCGAGCTGCCGAGCGCCTTGGGGAAGCTCGGCAGCAGATCCGGATCGGTGTGGACGCCGATGGCGCGGCGGATCTCGCCCTTGGCGCCGTCGCCCGCGGTGACGCGTACCCGCAGGGTCACGGTGGGATCGTCCGGGCGTGCGACAGCCCCAGTCGGTGGCGAGCCGCCGAAGAGCGCGTTCAGGTCGACGCTGCCGAAGCTGCCGTCGAAGGTGTCGACGCCGTCGCCCGATCCCACCGCGCGGAACTGCTCGTCGCGTGGCTCGACACCGGTCGCGGCTTCGAGCACGTAGTGGAAGGTGCGACCGCGGGCCGCGATGGTCCCGGTCACGTCGAGGCTCGGCGCCTTGGCGGGGTCGATGAGATCGAACCAGCCCGGCGAGCCGATCTCGACGGCTGGAGGGATGACCGCGGCACGGCTCACCGTCGGATCGCCGAGCGCCTCCATCGCGCGCCGACCGTTGGGTCGTCCGTAGCCGAAGTGGGCGTCGAAGCCGGGCTCGCAGGTGGTGCCGGTGAGCGACACGCACGACGACGCGATGTCGTCCGCGGTGGCGTTCAAGATCTGGTGAAGCTCGCCGCCGGAAAGCTCGATCCCCAGGTCGCGCGCGTGCGACAGGAGCGCCGAGGCCAGGCCCACCGTGTTTCCCGTCGCCTCCGAGCTGCAGTTGCTCGAGCTGGTGGCGGCGTCGAGATGGGCACCCCAGTTGGTGCAGTAGGTCTCGACGAAGTGGGGCGTGCCG
>CAZYWA010000522.1:0-5602 GCA_964650975.1 uncultured bacterium | reverse complement strand
GGCGCGAGGCCGAATGCAGGCCGGCCTGCCCTCAGCGTCGATGCGATGGCCGGCCGTGCCCCGGGGCGAGCGCCCGCCGCCACGCCGCCAACTGGCCTCGAACGGATGCGCTACCGAGAACCCGCGAGTTTTGCCAGTGATCCACCACCATGTTACCTCTACGCGACTCGGCTCTCGGCGTTTCACGGGAGCTCACCCATTCGCGTTTTGGGAGCAGGGGGACGCACATGACAGGTCTTCTCGACGTACTTCTCCGCTGGATGCACATCCTGGTGGGCATCCTGTGGATCGGACATCTCTACTTCTTCAACTTCGTCAACGGTCCGCTGCAGGGGAAGCTCGACGGCCCCACCAAGAAGCTGGTGAACCCCGAGCTGATGCCGCGCGCGCTCTACTGGTTCCGCTGGGGCGCCGCGTGGACCTGGATCACCGGCGTGCTGCTCTTGATGCTGGTCTTCTATCACGGCCGCGCGGTGCTGAACGGCGGCGAGTTCACCACCGCGACCTGGATCATGATCGCGGTCACGTTCCTCGCGGTCTTCGCCTACGACGCGATCATGTCGAGCGGGATCGCGGCCGATCAGAAGAAAGCGAACATCGTCGCGGGAGCGATCGGTGCCGCGATCGTGCTGGGCTACGTCTTCGTGGGCCGGTTCAGCGCCCGCGGCACGCTGATCCACACCGGTGCCATGTTCGGCACGATCATGGCGTTCAACGTGTGGTTCCGCATCTGGCCGGCGCAACAGAAGATCATCCGGGCGGTGAAGGAAGGCACGCCGCCGGACGCGAACCTGGTGAAGATGGCGGGGCTTCGCTCACGCCACAACACCTATCTCTCGGTGCCGCTCTTCTTCGCGATGATCAACCAGCACGCGAGCATCCTCTACGGCGGCAACTTCGGGCTCGGCGCCAACACCTACTGGATCGCCTGGTTCGTCATCATCGCGCTCGGCTGGCACATCGTCTGGCAGCTCTACAAGAAGGCGGGTCAAGTTCAGGGCTTCTGAGCCCGACCGCTTCCGTCGATCTGCTCCAGGATGCGGCGGGCGCTGCCCGCCGCATCGGCCGCCGCCAGAACCGCTCGAATCACGGCGACGCCGTGCACGCCTTGGGCGAGCACGGCGTCGATGCGTTCAGGGTCGACGCCGCCCAGCGCGTAGAGCATCGCGGGCCGCGCCACCGTCGTCGCACGCGCCAGCAGCTCGACCCCAGTCGGCTCGCCCAGCCCCTTCTTGCTGGGGGTCGCGAACACCGGGCCGAACGTGACCAGAGTGGTGCCACTGGACACCGCTCGTTCGACCTCGGTGAGCGAGTGGGTACTGACACCCACGATCGCATCGTCGCCCAGCACGCGGCACACTTCGCTGGCGGCCACGGCGGTGGTGCTGGTGAGATGCACGCCATCGGCCCCGATCTCGCGCGCCAGCTCGATTCGATCGTGTGAATCGCCCGCGTTGAGCAGCAAGCGCGCGCCGTGGCGCGCGGTGATCGCGCGCAATTCGAGGGCCAGCGAACGGAGCTCCGCAAGCGGCAGGTCCTTCTCGCGGAGCTGCACCAGCCGCACGCCGCCCGCGAGCGCGGCCGCGACGGCCGCGGTCAGATCTCCGCCGCGAACGGCGTGGCGATCGGTGATCAGGTAAAGCCGCGGCAGCGCGCTGCCGCGGCGCCGGTCGTCAGACGATGAGCCCATCGAGAGGGCTCGACGCGGTCGCATAGAGCTTGCGCGGCATGCGGCCGGCCAGGAACGCCTTGCGCCCGGCTTCGACGCCGAGCCGCATCGCGTCCGCCATCAGCAGCGGATCGGTGGCGCCGGCGATCGCGGTGTTCATGAGCACCGCGTCCATGCCCATCTCCATCGCCACCGCGGCGTCGGATGCGGTGCCGACGCCCGCGTCCACGATCACCGGGATCGAGATCAGCTCGCGGATGATGCGCAGGTTGGCCGGGTTGCGGATGCCGAGCCCGGAGCCGATCGGCGCCGCGAGCGGCATCACGGCGGCGCACCCCATGTCGGCGAGCTTGCGGCACGCGATCGGGTCGTCGAGCGTGTAGGGCCACACCTCGAAGCCTTCCTTCACCAGCTCGCGTGCCGCCTGGAGCGTGGCTTCGTTGTCGGGGAAGAGCGTCTTGGGATCGCCGATCACCTCGAGCTTCACCAGATTTCCCACGCCGGCCTCGCGAGCGAGCCGTGCGGTGCGCAGCGCCGACTCGGCGTCGAAGCAGCCGGCGGTGTTGGGGAGGATGGTGATGCGTTTCAGATCGAGATGGTCGAGGAGGTTGGGCTCGTCGGGATTGGTGATGTTCACGCGCCGCACCGCGACCGTCACCACCTCGGCACCCGAGCGATCGATCGCCTCGCGGGTTTGCTCGAAGGACGCGTACTTCCCGGTGCCCACGATGAGCCGCGAGCGGAACACGCGTGTGCCGATGCGCAGGACGTCTTCACTCGGGTTGGGACTCACTCAGCCTCCTCCCACGAAACGGATGATCTCGACCGCGTCACCGTCCGCGAGGGAGTGCTCGGCATGACGGGATTTCGGCACGACCTCGCGATTCACCTCGACCGCCCCGAGCCGCTGGTCGAGCCCCAGATGAACGAGCAGACCGGACACGGTGATCGCGTCCGGGACCTCGCGCGGCTCGCCGTTCACGGTCAGCTTCATGTCGAGCCGCAGTCGTAGCACGCGCCGCCTCCGGTGTCCCCAGGACGCCGTAAACCACATGTTATCGACAGATTGACGATCCGAAATTCTGTCGCTAATTCAGTGCCTTCGGCAGATCGTCCCACGACCATGCGCAGCCTACCCACTCCCCCGGCCCAAGCCTCGGACCCGCTGGCGTTCGTGGCCCAAGAGCTGGCCCAGCTCGATCGCCAGGACCTCAAGCGCGCGCTGCGCACGATCGAAGGCGCCCAGGGGCCTGAGGTCACGATCGACGGCCGCCGGGTGCTCTGTCTTTGCTCCAACAACTACCTCGGTCTCGCGAACGATCCGCGTCTGGTGCGCGCGGCCGTGCGCGCCCTCGAGGACTCCGGGACGGGCGCCGGAGCAAGCCGGCTCATCTCGGGCAACATGTCGGCCCACGACGATCTCGAGCGGTCGATCGCCGAGTGGAAGGGTACGGAAGCGGCGTTGCTCTTCAACTCCGGTTACCACGCGAGCTGCGGCGTGATTCCGGTGCTCGCCGGCAAGGGCGATCTGATCCTCTCCGACCAGCTCAACCACGCGAGCCTGATCGACGGCACCCGCCTGAGCCACGCCGAGGTGCGGGTGTATCGCCACGGCGACGTCGTCGACGCCGCCCGCAAGCTCGCCGACCGAGATCGGTTCCGCCGCGCGCTGCTCGTCACCGACACGCTCTTCTCTATGGACGCGGACCTGGCGCCGCTCGGCGACCTGGTGGCGCTGGCGCGGCGCGCCGATGCGCTGCTCTACGTCGACGAGGCGCATGCGAGCGGAGTGCTGGGTGCCACGGGGCGGGGTGCCCTCGAGCACCTGGGCCTCGCGGACTCGCGGATCGTGCAGATGGGCACGCTCGGGAAAGCACTGGGCAGCTTCGGAGCGTACGTCGCGAGCACCCGGGGAGTGGTCGAGCTCCTGCTCAACGCGGCGCGGAGCTTCGTGTTCACCACCGCGCTGCCGCCGGCCGTGGCGGCGGCGAGCCGCGCGGCGCTCGATGTGGTGCGGGAGGAGCCGGAGCGGCGCGCGCGGCTCGGGGCGCTCGCGCGGCGGCTGCGCTCGGGCCTCGGTGCGTTGGGTTACCGCCTCGCTGGCGAGCCCGAGATCCCCATCGTCCCGGTGATGATCGGCGAGGCGCGGCCGACGATGGCGCTCGCGGCCGCGCTCCTCGAGCGCGGCGTGCTCGCGAGCGGCATCCGTCCGCCCACGGTGCCGGACGGGACGTCGCGCATTCGCGTGACGCTCATGGCCACCATGACCGACGAGCACGTCGAGCGGGCGCTCGCGGCCTTCGCCGGCGCGGGTCGGGCCACCGGCACCATTCGCTGATCGCCTTTTCCCGAGGAATTCGTGAACACCGAGGAGATCCGCCGGCTCGAGGAGATCGATCGCAAGCACGTCTGGCACCCGTTCACCCAGATGAAGGGGTGGATGGAGGAGCCGCCGCTCATCGTCGAGCGCGCCGAAGGGAACTGGCTGATCGACGTCCATGGGCGTCGCTATCTCGACGGCGTGTCGAGCCTGTGGGTGACGGTCCACGGCCATCGCGTTCCCGAGATCGACGACGCGGTGCGCGCGCAGCTCGACCGGGTCGCGCACTCGACCTTGCTCGGACTCGCGAGCGTTCCCTCGATCGAGCTGGCGGAACGCCTGGTGCGGATCGCGCCGCGGGGCCTGACGCGCGTCTTCTATTCCGACTCGGGCTCCACGGCGGTCGAGATCGCGCTCAAGATCGCGTACCAGTTCTGGCAGCAGCAGCCTGGCGGGAGCGCCAAGAAGCGCTTCGTGTGCTTCGAGAACGCGTATCACGGCGACACGCTGGGCTCGGTGAGCGTGGGCGGCATCGACCTTTTTCATCAGGTCTACCGGCCGCTGCTCTTCGAGACGCTGCGCGTGCCGTCGCCCTACTGCTTCCGCTGCCCGATCGGAAAGAGCTACCCGAGCTGCGAGGTGGCGTGTCTGGCGCCGCTCGAAATGCTGCTGGCGGAGCGGGCGGACGAGATCGTGGCGGTGGTGATCGAGCCGCAAGTGCAGGGCGCGGCCGGGATGCTGGTGCAGCCCGCCGGCTTCCTGAGGCGCGTCCGTGAGCTTTGCGATCGCGCGGGCGTGCTGCTCATCACCGACGAGGTCGCCACGGGCTTCGGCCGCACCGGCACGATGTTCGCGTGCCAGCGCGAAGGAGTTGTACCGGACCTCCTGTGCCTGGCGAAAGGAATCACCGGCGGCTACCTGCCGCTCGCGGCGACGCTCGCGACCGAGCGCGTTTTCGAGGGCTTTCTGGCCGAATTCCGCGACCGGCGCACGTTCTTCCACGGCCACACGTACACCGGGAACCCGCTCGCGTGCGCCGCGGCGATCGCCAACATCGATCTCCTCGAGCGGACCGCGCTCGTCGGCACCGTCGACGAGAAGGGCGAGTTGCTGGCGGCCGCGCTCGCGTCGCTGGCCGAGCATCCGCACGTCGGCGAGATCCGCCAACGCGGGCTCATGGTGGGGGTCGAGCTGGTGCGCGATCGCACCACCAAGGCCGAATTCGACTACGGCGACCGCATCGGCCACCGCGTGATCCTCGCGGCACGGAAGCGCGGTGTCATCCTGCGCCCGCTCGGCGACGTCGTGGTGCTCATGCCGCCGCTCGCCATCAGCCGCGACGAGATCGAGTTGCTGGCGCGAGCGGTCCGCGAATCGATCGACGAGGTTCTCCCTCGCGGCGCGTGACCGCCGTGCGTACCGAGGTATGATCGATCGACATGGAAGCGAAGCAAGCAGGGCTGCCTGGTTGGGCAACGTTGCCGGTGCTCGAACCACCGGCGACGGACCCGGCGCGGCTCACTCCCGAGCAACGCCTCGAACGATTCGTGCAAGCCTGCGAGCTCGCGACCGAGGTGCTGCGTCAGCGCGCCGATGCTCTCGAGGTGCGCGAA
>CAZYWA010000521.1:0-5605 GCA_964650975.1 uncultured bacterium | reverse complement strand
GTTTCGAGCCGAGATCCTCCTCGGTGATGTCCTCGCCGACGTCGGCCTTCACCAGATACGGCCCGCCCAGCCCCATCGAGCTGGTGCCTTTCACCATCGGCACGAAGTCGGCGAGGCCGGGGATGTACGCGGTGCCCGCGGCGCCAGGACCCATCATCGCGCACACCTGCGGCACCACGCCCGAGAGGATCGACTGCTCGCGGAAGAGGGCGCCCGAATACGCGAAGATCGAGGCGCCCATGCCGGTGCGGAGCGCTTCCTTGCGGATATCGCCCTCGCCGCGTGCCACCATGCCGCCGAAGCCGCCCTCGCTGTGGATGCGGGCGCCCGCCGAGTCGATGAGCCACACGATCGGGATTCCCCACTTCACCACCATCTCGCGAAGCTCGGTCACCTTGCGCTCGCCGGTCTCGCCGATCGAGCCGCCCATCACGGTGAAGTCGTAAGCCGCGCACCCCGCCCAGCGGCCCGCGATCTTGCCGTAGCCCGTGACCACGCCGTCGGCCGGCGTGCGCGCGTTCTCGGGTTTCGGGTGGTGGTACGCGAGGACGCCGAACTCGTGGAAGGTGCCGGGATCGAAGAGTGCGTCGATCCGCTCGCGGCACGTCATCTTCCCCTTGTCGCGCTGGCGCTTGACGTGTCTCTCGTCGCCGAGAGCCAGGGCGTCGCGCTTCACGTCCTCGATCTCCCGGACCAACTCGCGCATGGTTCGCAGCGCTCCGGGCTCGGGCTTCTTGTCCTCGTCGCTCATGAGCTTCCTCCGATCGTCCCGATCATTTAGCAGCACCCCGCGAGCGGCGCGAGCGTCGAGTCGGGCGCCCGGTGCCTGCTAGCCTGGCTCCGATGGACGGACCGATCCTGGCTGGCGTGGCACTCACCCTGTGCCTGGGAGCGCTCCTGCATGCGGCCCTCACTCGCGGCGCCCGGTTCACGGTGCCGGTCTTCACGCTGCTGGTGGTGTTCTTCGGCCTCAAGGCCTGCATCGACGTCCGCCGCGAGCCGGACGATTTCCCGTTCGAGCTGCACCTCACGTGGTTCGCGATCGGGGGCCGCGAGGCGGGCGTGCACCTCGTCATCTTGCCGGCGCTGCGGGTGGCGTTCGCGTACCTGGCGCTGTGCGTCGCCGAGCGGGTCACCGCGTTTTGGCCCACGCGAGCGCTGCGCTACTGGCCCATGGTGAGCGCCTCGATCCTGGGCTACGGCCTCTTCGGCATCGTGGTGGAGCTGGTCAACGAGCAGTGCGGCTGGTGGACCTGGAGACACCTGGGCGGGCTGCGCGGTATCCACTACCTGCTGCAGTGGGCGGTGTGGGCGTCGGGAATCTTCGAGGCGATCTACGTCGGCTGGGTGCCGTGGCGGCGGATCCGGCGTCCGTGGATGCTCTCCGCGGGCTTGCTGGCCGGGTTCTATGCGCTCTTGATCGCGATCTCGGTGTTCGCGCCGTTCCTGCGCACCGTGATCCTCTTGAGCTCGACGGTGACGATGATGGGGGTCGGCTTCGTGTTCCGCGGCCCGCGCCTCATCCTCGATCAGCGCGAGCGCGCCGCCGCCGCGGTTGCGGTGGGTGACTCGACGGGCGGCGGGTAAAGCCAATCGGCGAGTGGCAGCGCGTGTAGCCCGCCATCGTCTCCCACCAGCAGCCGGTCGCGGCGCACGTCCACGGCGCACGCTCGCGGCACCGCGTCGAGGATCGCGCGTTTCGCGGTGTCTCCCAGGCGCAGGTCGATCACCGCGAGCTCGCGGGAGAGGCGTCCCAGGGCAATCACCACGTCGCGACGCGGCTCGTAAACCAGGGTGCGCACGTCGCGCGGTCCGCGCAGCGTTCGAAGCGTCGCTAGGGTCGAGCCTTCGAGGTCGGCCACGTCGCGGGTCACGGCGTCTCCGACCAGCACGTGAACGGTGCCAGATCGCGACGTGACGGCGGCGAAGGCATCGCACGCCGCGGCGACCGGCGCCTGGGCTGACTCGTTCGCTCCGGCGCGCACCACCAGCGAGCCGCCTTGGCCGTCGAGGGGAACCAGGCAGGCGTAGACCGACTTCGCGGACGCGGCGACCGCGAGTGCCCGGACTCCCCAGGAACGCGCCGCGCGCGCGGCCGGTGGGGCGATCTCGCGCCCTCGCATCGGGCTCAAGGTCGAGCGGGCGTAGAGGTCCAAGGCGGCACGGTCGCGATGGCCGAGGACCACGCTCGCGAGCGGCACCGCGAGCGCCGACGGCCATTCGCTGGCGGTGCCGAGCACCGCGGCCGTGCGCCGGATCGCGATCGGGTCCGTCGCGAGGGCCAGCAGCTCGCGGCGCTGCGGCAGCCACGCCACCGCGTCGAACGTGGATGGATCGAAGGCGAGGAGCGACACCGGCTCGCCGAGGCCGAGCGGCGCGACACCGCCGCGCTCGAGGTCGATGCGCGCGACTCCTTCGGAGGTCGCGAGCCCGGCGAGCGCGAAGCGTCCATCGGGAGTCGTGAGCAGCGCCGAAATGGGCAGATCCAGGGGCTGCTCGGCGTCGTGGCCGGTCGGAGCGATCGTGGTCCAGCCTCGCGCTGAATCGAGACCGGAGCCATCGCGCGGTGGAGCGAGCCCCGCCTCGTGAGCTCCGACGAATGCGAACGCGGCCGCCGCGATCCCCACGCGTGCGGCCCAGCGCGCGCGCGCCACCTCGCTCAGTCCCAGCACCACGAGGGGCAGCACGGCCACGGCGAGCCCCGCGCGCTGCACGCGCGCCACCCGTGGATCCACCACGGCCAGAGCGACGATCGCGAGCGCGATCCCCACGAGGCTCGCTCGTCGCAGCCACCGGGTGGCTCGTCCTTCGCCGATCAGCAGCCACGAGAACGCCACCAGCGCGGTGAGCAGGGCCTTGGCGAGGTCCGGGGAGACGTCCGCGCAGATCTCGAGATCGCGCCGGAACTGGTGACAGCGCCAGCCCAGCTCGGCCAGCGAGCCCCCGCGGGGCGGCTCGATGGCATAGAGCGTGATGCCGGCGGTGAGCAGCACACCCAGCACCACGATCACCTCCCACCATCGCTCCGCCGCCGATCGGGAGGGCCGCAGCGACGGCAGCACCTGCCCCGCCACCGGCACCGCCGCCGCGAGAGCAAGCCAGCCGAGCCCGCGCGCGATCGCGGGTCCCAGTGCTTCGGCGTCGAGCCAGCCCAAGAGCAGCGCGTCGAGCCCGCGATACACCAGCCCCGTGAACGCGCACGCATCCAGGGCGAGCCAGAGCGGCGCCACGAGCTGCGCCGCGAGGCCACGGTGCTGGACCGGCCGAATTGCGCTCGGCTCGGCCGCCGGGTGAGAACCGGCGCTGGCGCGCGCCAGCGCCGAGCCGGACGGCTTCTCAGCCACCGCGCGGGCTGCTGCCCACGGGCGCCTGCAGGGACGCCTCGATGATCCCCGGCAGGAACGCGCGGCAATAGTCCCAGCCCGAATAAACCGTGTAGAAGACCGCGAATGCCAGCATCACGTTCCCGATCGCCCGGACGTCGAGGCCGATCGTGCGGTAGTGGAGCATCAGCAGGTTGACGCTGATGGCCTGGAACGTGGCTTTACGCTTTCCCAGCTCCTGCGCCGCGATCACGACGCCGCGGGTGCTGGCGATTCCGCGCAGCCCGGTGACCAGGATCTCGCGACCGATCAAGACGAAGGCGATCCACGCCGGAATGCGCTGCATGGGGATCAGCATGATGCAGCCGGCGGTCAGCACCAGCTTGTCGGCCAGCGGATCGAGCAGCTGCCCGAGCACGGTCTGGGTGCCGGTGTCGCGAGCGATCTTGCCGTCGATGAGATCGGTGAGCCCGGCGATCAGGTAGAGCAGGGCCGCCCAGAACGAGGTCCAGCGCCCCGGCCCGGCGGGGACGGCGTTGGCCGGCCGTTCCCAACCCATGTGGTGCTCGTACCAGAGCAGCGCCATCACGAACGGTACGAACCCGATCCGCGACAGCGTGAGGATGTTGGGAACCGTCCACACGCGCTTCCGCGCGAGGGCCGCGTCCCCGAGGTCGTGGCGATCTCGCGCCCCGTTGCCTGGCGTCATGCGAGGAAGTCCGTCTCGGGGCGGACGTCGAGTCGGCGATCAGCGCCGGGCCAGCTGCGTGTCCGGGACGACCGATGCACTGGCGGTGGAATACACGCGGTGCTGGTACGAGACCGCCTTGACGTAATCGACGGTCTCCTGGAACGGCGGCACGCCGCCGTACTTGTCCACGTTCTCGGGTCCGGCGTTGTACGCGGCCACGGCCTTGGTGACGTCGTTGTTGAAGCGGTCGAGCATGGCGCGCAGGTAGCGGCAACCGCCGTAGATGTTCTCGGTGGGGTCCCACACGTTGTGCACGTCGACCAGGTCCGCGGTGCCGGGCATCAGCTGCATGATCCCTCTCGCGCCGGCCGGCGACTGCGCCATCGCGTTGAATCCTGACTCGATGTGCGCCACCGCCTTGACGAGGTTGGGGTCGAGCCCGAGCGACATGGCCGCCTGATTGATGATCGGCTCGTAGACCGCGCGGCGGCGCTGCAGCTCCGCGGAGCTCACGCGCCGGTAGAAGTCCGAGCACCAGATCCCGGTCCGAACTCCCATGTACACGGAGCGGCCGGTCTTGGCCGACTCGTAGACGATCTTCTTGGCGCCGGCGCCGCGCGGGATGTTGCTGAAATGAATGACGCCTTTGGCGTCGACGTAACGATAGATGTCGGCCCGGGCGCCTACCGGCAGGGCGAGCACGCTCGCGCACACCAGGGCTAGAAGCGGGGCGGGTATGGCTCGCTTCATTCGAGTCGGCATTTCTGAACCGCGCTGCTCGAGCTCGCCACGGTGGATGCCTGGGCGGGCTTATCCAACTTCGCAGAACCGCCATGGTAAGGAGGCGTCGCGAACGTTGTCAATGCAGAGTCTCGATGCGAACCTCGTGCCAAAGGCCGAACGCCTGAGCGCGCGACGCCGCTCCGATTCCACCGAGGATTTCCATGACCCGAGACCAGCCGGAAGGCGACCACATGCACGTGGATTGCCTCGTGATGGGCAGTGGAATCGCGGGGTTGGCGTTTGCTCTCTACCTCGACGGCGCGCGCGTCCTGGTCGTCACCAAAATGCAACGCGACGCATCCAACACCAGCCAGGCGCAGGGAGGGATCGCGAGCGTCAGCTCGGCCGATGATTCGTTCGAGGCCCACATCGACGACACGCTCCGCGCCGGCGCCGGGCTCTGCGACCGCGAGGTGGTCGAATGCGTGGTGCGCGAGGCACCCGACCGGATCCACGATCTCCTGAGCTGGGGGGTTCATTTCACGCGTCGCGGAGAGGGTGCCGAGGCCGCCTACGATCTGACTCGCGAAGGTGGGCACTCGGCTCGCCGCGTGCTCCACGCCGAGGACTGGACCGGACGCGAGATCCAGCGCGCCCTCCTCGAGCGCGCCGACGCGACACCGCGGATCCGCATCCAGGAGAACGCGCTGGTGGTCGACCTGATCACCCGGCGCCGCATCGATCCCAGTGCCGACACCGACCGTTGCGAGGGCGCCTACATCCTCGATCGAACGACCGGCCGCGTGATGACGGTCACCGCCGACGTGACGCTCCTCGCCACGGGCGGCGCCGGCAAGGTCTACCTCTA
>CAZYWA010000520.1:2970-5618 GCA_964650975.1 uncultured bacterium | reverse complement strand
CGCACCTCGCCGCCGTACCGCGCGTCTCCCAACTCGCGGATCATGGCGACCGCCTGGTTCACGTCGAAATCCATCGGCGGGCACTGAATGGCGTCTGCCGCCGCGCCACTCGTCGAGAGGATCGGCTGGGCGTGGAGATCGGCACACGTGACTCGCTCCCGAGGAGTGAGTCCGGGCCGCGCCGAGCCCGTCGCCGAGATGAAGACGAGGCTGTAACGGCGCTGGGAGAGGACGATCGCGTCCGACCGCGTCGGGTCGGCGCAGAGCTCGTCGATCTCCCCGATCGTGCCGGCGAGCGATGCGCCGTAGAGCGACTCGATGACCGTCTGCCGCGTCGGCTCGATCTCAGCGGATGCGATGTCCCGCGGTAGCGCTGCCACGAGCTTCCGAAGGTACGGCTCGACCGCTTCCCGACGTACGGCGAGGGCAGTGCGCTGACGCCGTGCCATCGGCTGGCGCGACGTGTAAAGCGGCGGCTGACAGTTGGGGTAGAGGCCGTCCGGCCCAAGGGGTTGGGGTACCCCGTCGGGGTTGTAGCCCCCTTTGACCGCTGTCGCGATCGCTCGGTACCGGCGCTCGAAGTGCGCCCGGTTGTAGTGCATGACGTGACACGCGTCGGGCGGGAAGGGCCACCGAGTGTTGTCCCAGTCGTCGAAGATCGACGTCCCGCCTCCCGGCGAGATGTCGGTCTCACCGGGATGTCCCTGTCGGCTCCCGACCGGTGGCAGCGCGTCGTCGGCGAAAGCCGTCTGCCGCCGCACGACACCAAGGACTAGGAGGGCACCGAGAAGCCGCGCGCGCATCTGTGCTCACTCCCTGACGCGATGAATCGGGGGACGTGCCCGCGAGCTCGGCTGAGATGGGGTGACCGAGACGGCTCGGACGTCGATGACGGTCGGGGCACCAGCGACCGGGCTCGCGCCGGATGAACCTCCTCCTCCCGCACCCGCGGTCGGACCCGACGGACCCCCGGACGGTGCGGGGGGCAGCGCGCGTGGACCGCTCGGAGAACCCCCCGATGGACCACCATACGAAGGCGATCCCGGTCCCAACGCCCGGGGGCCCGAACCAGGCGAGAGCCCACCGCCGCCGGACGTGAGCGCGGAACCGGCGCCCGAGGCGCTCGACGAAGACATCGTGACGCGCAGACCCGACCCGGGGGTGCCTGCCGCGGGCGCGCCCGAGGCACTCGACGCCCCGCCCAGGCCCGAAACCGCGCCTGCCGTCCGATTGGCGAGGTAGCCCAGGGTGGCGGCCGATCCCATCACTGCACCCGCCGCGGCGCGCCCCATCGTCACCATCGGCCCGGCCGCGCGGAAGAAGATCGCCGCGGTCACACCCATTCCCACCACGGTCGCCACCGCGAAGATGAGGCTCATGGCGCTTTCCATGCGCTGGACTGACTCGAAGGGGAACGAGCCCAGAGGCATCTCCGTCAGGATCTGGAACGTTCGACCGAGTAACAGCTCGAGCTCGATCATCATCGTCATCACCACGTACTTCGCCTTGGTCCAAGCGACAGCACCCAGCCAGAGCCAGAAGGGAGTCCCGCGACGGGTGAGCCCGAGCGAGAGCCATGCGAAGGGGAAGAGGATGTAGAGGAGACACCGCACTACAGCGAGCACCAGCGGCAGCGTGATTGCCATCATCTTGGTCGTGAACGCTCCATCGAGGACACGGTCGAACCACCCCACGATCCCCAACGTCAGATCCGCGATCTTCTCGCCGCGACCAGTCGCACGGGCGGGTTCGTAGAGAACGCTCATGTCGACGCCGGTCATGAGCTCGGTCGCCTTCATGGCACCGAGCGCCAACGGGTTGAGCCCGTTTGCAGTCCGCACCGTGTTGAGCGCCATGCTTAGCCATCGCCGCCACGCGATCCCGGACACCGAGTCGCCGCCCGAGTAACCCGCGTTGTCGAGCTCCGCCTGCGCGATTGCCTCTTGGTTCGTCGCCTGCGCGGGATCCGAAAAGTGCGCCCCTCGGTCCTGGCGGTAGCTATCGACGTAGCTCTGGGCCAACACGTCGTGCATCTGCTTGCATGTCGTGAGGCCGTCGAACGTCTGGGTACCCGGGCCTGGAAGCGAGATCGAGGCTTCGCTCGCCGTCACGATCGGCGTGTCGCCGGAATTCGCGATCCAATCGAAAAACGAAGTCGCTTTCCCTTGGGCGATGTCCTCGTACGCCCGCGGCAGGCAGAGCTCGAAGAAGGTCTGCACCCCGTCGCGCATCCGCGGGTCTTGGATGTCGAACGTCGTGGCCTGGGTGATCGCGTTGAGGCCGTAGACGTAGGCACTCTGACTGGTGAGGCCCGTCGATGAACCGCCGAGCCCCCGGATGAGATCGAGCAGCTCGACGGTGATCGAATCGAGTACCGTGACGATCGCGTTCAGCCAGCCCGAGGTGTCTCCGGATATCGCCGTCGTACTCGCGACGGTCCTGCGGGCCACACTGGGCGAGGCGCCGGACGTCCACACCTGCACGTCCGTGGGCACCAACCACCCGAAGACCCAAATCACGACGCCGAGCTTGAGAACACGCGCGAGCGCCTCGCGCACCTCGAACCCGAACGCCAGGGTGAAGAGTGCATAGGCGAGGACCAGCACCCCACCGATCACGATCACACCGCGGAGCGAGCCGAAGAGCAG
>CAZYWA010000520.1:853-2960 GCA_964650975.1 uncultured bacterium | reverse complement strand
ACCGCCCCGCAGAACTGTGCACCGAAAGCGTCGAGGGCCGCGTCGAGAGGAGTAAGCCCGATCATGGCGTCACGCGCCCGAGCTCGATCCCCAGCGGATCGAGAATCCGGGGGTCGACGTTCGTAAGTGCATGATCCGCACCCGCGCCCAGCGCTCCGGACCGGGTCGCTTCGTCCGACCGCTGCGCGAAGTACACCGTCATGTCGGCACCGAGGGGCCGACCCGACTCGGTCAGATCGAACGCGGCTTGTTTCCAGTCCTTCGCTCGCCCGAGCATCGTCTCGCGGGTCGGCGGGTCGACTTTCGTGTTGACCGCCAGCGCCGACTCTGTGTTCCGCACCACCCACTCGCCGATGGAGCGCACCCGGTCGTAGGCGACTGTGTCCGCCCAGTGCTCACAGGCGAACGTGTCGTAGTGCGTGTAGTCGGCGGCGATCATCCCCATGCGGTCTGGTGTCAGCATCCAGTCGGGCGTCGACGTGTCCTCTAGGTACCGGTCGAGCTCCGTCGAAGAGGGCGGAGTTCCGGCCCGCACGCGATCGCGCCACGTGAGGCACGATTGGAACGCGCGATTGTGGGACGCGTCGTAGAGATCGCGCGGGGAGAGCGTGGGGGGCTCGGTGAGCAGACCCGCTGGGGCGGTCTGGGTCGAACCTGGGGGGGGCGGAGGTGTCCCTGGCGGCGGTTTCGGATCACCGACCCGAAGCTCGACGTTGCCGATCAGGGCACTCCAGAGGTCTCCGGAAGCCGACTGCTCAGGGGTCGGATTGTCGCCTAGCAGCGCCCAGCGGATCTCGTCGGTCAGCTTGTACGACTTGCTCACGTCGTCGAAGAACGTGGTGGTCGTCCCTTCGATTTCGCCGAGCACCGAGCCGATCTGGTCGGCGCCGCTGCAAACCGACGACACGATGTCGGCACTCTCGTCATCCTCGAGACTCCTCTGGACGCAGATGTCGCGGGCGACCCCGACCATCGAGTCGCCAAAGCCTGAATCCTTGAGCTGCTTCACGATCTGACACTGGTCCATCCGGGTGTTGAGGCGACCCATCGCCTGCACCCGAAACTCAGAGAGCACCTGTTCGATCGTGGGCTCGAGATAGGCGAGCCCAAGTGCCGCCATCAGCCCGAGCAGTCCTTGCGGATCCGTGAACACCGAGTAGTAGGCGGCGAGCTCGTCGAGTTTGTCCTTCAGGTAACCCGAGATGTAGGACTTGAAATCGATCGACGAGCAGTCGCGCGACATCGCCGCTTCGATGCCGACGCCGTAGAGGTTCTGGCTCGAGGGGATGTACGGCGGGCGCGAGACCACCGGCCCACCGTAGGGGCTATAGCGACCCAAGAGATCCTGGAGCTGGGCCGCACGGTCCGCTCCCGTCACGGCACCTTGGTCACCCAGTGGCGGCGTATCGAAGAGCCCGAGCGGGCTCGTGATTGCCAGAGCGCGATCCACTTCCGCTGTCGTGTTGGGAGGCGTCGTCGTCGGTTGTGCGTACGCCGTGGAGCCAATGGCGAGAGCTCCGCACCCGATCACGAGTGTCGAGACCACGGACCGCATCCTCGCGATGGAGCTCGACCGAATCCGACAACTCGATCCGCTTCGCAACGTGTCGACCGTCGCCACGATCAGTCCGTGATACGCGACAGGAGAGTGGGTGCCTCGGAGCTACGAACCTCGTCCGCGGGAGGTGGCGTGAGCACGCGCCCGGGATCACCCGTGGTGATTGCTGCCGTCGTGTCGGGGTTGTGGGTCGCGCCGCCCCTGCGCCGCCGTCGGGGCGGCACCGGGCTCGCCAGGACCTCGAGGTTCGGCCCGCGGCGGTCGAAGCCGCCGCCGGCGAGCGCCCGATGTGCGATCCAGGGTGCGTGCTGGTGAGCTTGGAACATGGCTCCTCCGATCCCGAGAGAGCGGCCAGATCGACTGGGTTCGGATGGAATCCATAGGAAACGGCGTGCCAATCGTTTCGACCGTGCCTAACCGACTGGCATCTCAAACGTTTTCGGGACAACCGCGATTGCGACGGGAATCGAGTGTGGGAGGCCTGCACGCCGGTCACGGCAATTGTCTGAAGAATTCCAGCGTGTTCGTCGAAATTGATCGGTCGCGTGA
>CAZYWA010000520.1:0-843 GCA_964650975.1 uncultured bacterium | reverse complement strand
CGACTCTGGATTTCGCGACGTTGCGCGAGCAGGCCCGGTCAGCCGAGCGTTCACCGTTCAACGACGTCGCGGCGTCGGCAACGGCTTCGGAGCGCGCGAGGGAGTCGCTCAGGGCCGGCTTCGAAGATGCGCGGAGTGCGCACCGCTCGACGCGGTCCTCCGCATTCCCGCCCGCGCGGGGGCGGTGGGACCATCGTTCCGCGGAATCCGACTGAGCTCGATGCCCGTGACCTCGGGCACCCGGTGGTCCTTTGCCTTTGGAGGACAGTGGGGCTGGCGAGTCGTGTACGGCCCGGACGGCGTGCGGGCCGGGTCTTGTTCACGATGCGTCGGTGCGCGCACTTGCCGACACGCGCGTGGATGGTTCGCGGGACCGGCTCCAGTTGGTCCGCCTACTGAGAGCTCAGATCAACCCCACCTCGCGGCCCGCGCCCGAGAGGATCCCGAGAGCGAGATCGACGTGCTCCTCACTGTGGGCGGCGGTGAGGCAGGTCCGCAGGCGCGGGGCATTCATGGGGACGGCAGGGTAGAAGACTGGCGCCACGAAGAGACTCTGCTCGCGGCAGATCCGCGTCATCGCGAGCGTGCAGTCCTCGCTGCGACAGCCGATCGGTACGATGTGGGTCGCGCTGCCGAGGAGGTCGAAGCCGAGTCGCTGAAGTTCGGTTCGATAACGGGCAGACGTTCATCAAGACGTGGCTTCTTCAAGCATCCGAACGTACAGGTCCGAGGCCACGCGTGCTGCCTCGGACACCTGCTCAATTTCGCCCGGGTCGGTGACGTGGTTCACGAGAATATCCGTGATTTCGCGGATATGATCTCGATCGGATTCGCCGTGCCCAT
>CAZYWA010000519.1:0-5659 GCA_964650975.1 uncultured bacterium | reverse complement strand
CTGGCCCAGCAACGCCACGCCGAGCAACAAGAACCCGGGTGCGATCATGTAGGTGAGAATTCCCAGGTACGGACTGCTGAAGCCGCGCAGGAAGTCCGCGCCCAGCAGGTACGCCATGCCGAACAGCACGCAGGCGGTGAGGATCGAGCCGGCGACGCTGATCCAGTTCTGGAGCAGCGAGGGCGCGGTCGGTTTGGTTTCGGAATTGCCCGAGGTCATGGCGTGCCTTTCAGCGGTAGACGGCATCTGACTGCAAGCCGTGTGCAACGATCGAACGGCCTGGTTCGGTGCCCGGGCCGCCCCTGATCGTTACCATCGAGTGACGCGACGCATGGCCGCGTCACCAGTTGCAGTCATGGCTTCGGGTGCTTGAAGGTCTTCAGGAATTCGACGGTGTCGAGGATCTGCTGCGGGCTCAGCCGCGACGCCCACTCGGGCATGTAGGTCGAGCCGTGCGCCGCCTTTGCGGCGCCCTGGCCGATGAACTGCGCGACCTCGTCTTCCCGCCCGTCGATCACGAACCTGGGCGAGGTGAAGTCGCGCGGTTTGGTGCCCTCCAGGAACTTGGCCACCGGGCCTTGCCCATCGCCGTGGGGGCCGTGGCACCCCTGGCAGGAGCTGTTGTAGATGTCGCGGCCGGCCAGGACGCTCACGTGCCTGCCGGGAACCGAGAGTGTGCGCAGATAAGCGATCGCATCGCCGAGAACCTCGGGCTTGACCACGTTCGCCACCGCCATGGGCCCGTGGGAGGCGCCCTTCAACGCCTTGGCGATGGCGTCGTTGCTGCGACCGGCCAGCCACGCGGGATCGGTGAAATCGGGAAGCGCCGTGTTGAGGTTCTGCGCCAGCGGGCCGTCGCCGCGGCCGTAGCGGCCGTGGCAGGTCGCGCACAGCTGCCCGTACACCTCGCCGCCACGGACCGCGGCGACGCCGGTCTTGACTGGATCCGCCGCTCGCGCGGAGCTGGTCACCGCCAACACCATCGCCGTCGCCACCATCCAGCTCAGTCGTCGGTCCATGGTTTCGACCTTTCGCTCGAGTCTTGCCCCGGATGGGGCGGCATGGACATCACTGCAAAGCGTGGACCTGCGAAGCGTCGCGCCGGGTGGGTGGCGTCCTGCCGGTGGCCTTTGGCATAGTCGCGGGCGAGCCCACGGACCCCCGAAGGTCGCGACCCATCCTCCGAGCCCGATTATGCGCGATGCCCCCCGAAGTGCCCACGGCCACACGCTTCACTGGCGATGCTGGACCGTCGCCCTGCTGGTGTCGGCCGCCGGCTGCGGCGGCGGATCGGGCGGCGGACTGGATCTCGGCTCGTCGAGCTGCGCCAACGGGGCCGAGCCGATCTCGTTTTCGTGGCAGAGCCCCTCGCTGGTGAGCTCGCCGCCGATGCCCAGCGATTACTTCAGCGAGCCGGCCGACACCGCAACCGGCGTCCAGGTCTCGATCCGCCCTGGCGACAACATTCCGGCCGACCACACGCTGGTGATGCTCTTCCCCAACGTGATCCGCGAGCTCAACCAGCTCGATGGCTTCGGCACCGCGGCGCCGGCGCTCGTACCGTTCTCGGGACCGATCGATCTTGCCGCGAGCGGCGGCATCCAGCTCCAGACCGCCACCGCCGAGAAGCGCCCGCGCTTCGTGTTCGGCGGAGACGACGGTGACTCGGCGCCGATCTTCTATCTGAACGTCGACACCAAGAGCACCGAGCACGGCACGCGGCGCGGCGCGATCGTCGATCACCTTTCGAACGACTTTCTGGTGGTCGAGCCGCTGACGCCGCTCACCCCGGCCACTCACTGGGCGCTGGTGATGACTCGCTCGATGACCGGCGCCGACGACGGCGGCGGAGCTCGCTGTGTCGTTCCCTCCGGCGACTTCCGTCGCGTGCTCTCGGGAGGCGCCAGGTCGCCCGCGGATCGGGCCACGGCGAGCTACGCGCGCCAGGCGTATCAGCTGATCGAGGACGCCGACCCGTCGCTCACGCCCGATCGCGTGGTGCTGCCGCTCACCTTCGTCACCCAGTCGATCGTCGACGAGCTGCTGGCCGCGCGCCAGCAAGTCGAGAGCGAAGCCGAGCCGGACATCCTTCCCGGCAGCGTGAAGCTCGAGACGCTGGCCGACGGACCGGTGGCGCTGCGCATCCGCGGCCAGTTCGAGTCGCCGGATTTCCGCGGCGAGGAGCGCCTCTGGCAGCACGATCCCGCGACCGGCGCGCTGATCGAGAAGCGCAAGCTGGCGCTCGACTTCCTGCTGCAGATCCCGCGCGAGACGGCCGAGCACCATCAGCCGTTTCCGTACGCGACTTACCTCCACGGGCTCGCGGGCAGTCTGGAAGAGGGCACCACGGCGGGCGACCGGCTGGCGCGCGCCGGCATCGCCACGATCGGCATCAGCGACGTCGGTCACCGCAGCGGCTCGTCGGTGGTGAGCGTGTTCGAGTTCTTCAACCTGCTCGACATCGCGCTCGGGCACGACAACGCGTTCGGCGTGATCCGCGACAACTTCCGCCAGTCGACGATCGATCAGATCGAGTCGCTCAGGCTCGCGCACCGCCTCGCGACCAGCGGCTACGACGTGGCCGAGCCGCTCGGCGTCCCCGACCTCGACCCGTCGCTGCCGCCCGCGGCGCTCGGCGTGTCGCTGGGCGGCCTCATGGGCACGACGCTCACGGCGGTCGAGCCGACCGTCGGCGCCGACGTTCTCTTCGTGGGCGGCGGAGTGGTGACGAAGCTCATCCAGGACTCGCCCACGTTCAAATACCTGATCCCGATCTTCCAGGCGTTGCTCGCGCCTGGCCAGGACCTCCCGGCCGATTCGGTCCCCAGCTTCTTCTCGCTCATGCAGACGATCCTCGATCGCGGCGATCCGGTGAACTACGCGAAGTACGTGTTCCAGGCGCCGATGACCGATCGGCTCCCCGACGCCACCCCGCGATCGACGCTGCTCCTCCAGTCGGTGCCGGACATGATCGTTCCCAACAGCGCCAACGAGGCGCTGGCGCGGGCCTTCGGCATGCCGTTGCTCACGCCGGACAAGGCGGCGGTCACCGGGCTCTCCACCGAAGCGACGCCGGCCCGCTCGAATCAAGCGCCGGGAGTGACCGTCGGCTTCTTCCAGTACACGCAGTACCACGAGGACAAGGGCGGGCCGCTGGTGAAGACCAATCACACCACCATCGGCGGCGCCTACGAGCCCTTCCTGCAAGCGGGCACCTTCGCGCGCACCTGGCTCGACTCGCTCGGCACCGGCGACGGTCCGGTGCTGATCGACCCCTTCGACCAAGCCCAGGTCGCCCAGTACTCCGGCGATCTTCCCTAGCGACCGAGGTCGGAGGGACGCGCTCCGTCGCGTCCGCAGCGTTCGATCGCGGTGGAGCGCCGCGGCTGCGAGGGACCGCAGACCCTCCGAGCGGCGAGCGACCGGGATGGCGGGCGTCGAATTACATTGCGCAGCGCTGCGTCTCATTCACCCTCGTCTGCGTTCGTCTCGACAGCCGTCCTCGGAGGTGCTCCCGATGCTCGCGTATTCGCGACGGATCTTCCTGTTCCTGCTCACCAACCTCGCGGTGGTGACGATGCTGGCGATCGTCGGCCAGCTGCTGGGCCTGGACCGGATCGTGGCCCGCTCCGGATACGGGATCGACTACACGTCGCTCCTCATCTGGTGCGGTTTCATGGGCATGGCGGGCTCGCTGATCTCGCTCGCGCTCTCGAAGACCATGGCGCGCTACTCGGTGGGCGCGCAGGTGATCACCGAGCCGCGGAACGACTCCGAAGCGTGGCTCGTGGATACGGTGGCGCGGCTCGCCAAGGACTCCGGGCTCGGGATGCCCGAGGTCGCGGTGTTCCCGGCCAGCGACCCCAACGCGTTCGCGACCGGCGCGCGCCGCGATCACGCACTGGTGGCGGTGAGCCAGGGATTGCTGCAATCGATGAACAAGACCGAGATCGAGGCGGTCCTCGGTCACGAGATCACCCACGTCGCGAACGGCGACATGGTCACGATGGCGCTGTTGCAGGGCGTCGTGAACACGTTCGTGTACTTCCTGTCGCGGGTGATCGGCTTCGCGGTCGACGCGGCGCTCTCGGGGCGCAGCCGGGACGACGACCGTCGCGGCTACGGCTCGGGCGGCATCGGCTATTTGCTGACCGTGATGGTGAGCCAGGTCTTCCTCGGCATCCTCGCGTCGATCATCGTCATGTGGTACAGCCGCCGCCGCGAGTTCCGGGCAGACGCGGGCTCGGCACGGCTGCGCGGCAAGGAGCCGATGATCGCGGCGCTCGCCGAGCTGGCGCGCGCCCACGAGCCCTCGCAGATGCCGCAATCGCTCGCGGCTTTCGGCATCCGCGGCACCGGTCGCGCGATCCTGGGTGTGCTGCTGAGCTCCCACCCGCCGCTCGAGGATCGCATCGCGGCCCTCGAAGCGCTGCCGGGCTGATCCGGCTCACCACCGCGACCCACAACGTCAAGAAATGTTGCGCCGCACGTTTTGCGAGTGATGCGCGGCACGTGAGAAACTTCCGATCCGATGCATCGGGTCGGGTGCAGCGTGTTCCACGTCCGTTCGTAGAGTTTTGCGACGAGCCTCGGGCTCGCGCCGAGGAGTCCGATGGCTCGTCTTCCCCTGCCAGCCGTGCGTCTCTCTTCGCTTCCTGGCCCGCTCGGGTGGGCGGTTGCCGCATTCGTGTGCTTCGGCTCTTCGATGGCGATGGCCGCGGGCGTCACCACCCACTCCGAAGCGGCGAACCGCGCCGCGCGCTGGTTCGTGTCGGGTGTCGACGGCTCGGCGCGCGACTGGATCCTCGCCAATCCCGACGCGCTGCAAGCCGGCGCCGCGTTTCCCGACTGGGGTTACGCCTTCGGTCACAGCCAGGCCGCCGAGGACACCCACTGGCCGCCGTTCCACCAGGTGGCGGGCGACTACGTCCACGAGACCTATCCCGGACCGTGGGACGCCGAAACCCAGAAGCTCGCGACGTTCCTGCTCGGTATTCGCTCCCACTGGATCGCCGACCTCGACTGGCACGGTCTGGGCGGCGTCCAGGAAGGGCTCATCGACGTCGCGTCGTCGCAAGAGTTCGACGGCGACTGGAACGCCGCGCACGGGAACACCGACACCGGCGGCGACTTCATGGCCGGCTACGAGCTGGCGCTCGACTGGCAGTCGTCGCCCTGGTACGTGCCCGTCAACGACGTGCTCGCGATCTACGCGCGCCTCGGCTACACGGACATCACCTCGAGCGAGCTCACCCTCGACACCGCGTGGATGATGCTCGAGCAGCGCGCCATCAAGCTCGGCGGCGCGCTCCTGCTCGGTCCCTACATCCAGAAATCGCCGCTGCTCGGCGACCAGTACCAGGACGAGTTCGTGGGCGGCGTCGACGATCTCGCGATCCAGACCGCGTTCAACTGGGATCCGCTGATCGACTGGATGCACAACGGCACCGGCAGCGCGGCGCTGGCGAGCTCGTTCGGTCTGCGCGGTCTGAGCGCTTCGCCGATGCACGACGACGAAGCACTGAGCGCGAGCTCCGTGCCACGCCCGCGAAATCTCGACGACCTGCGCCGCATGGGCATCTCGGCGAAGGAGACCGCGCGAGGCGTCTATTTCACGCCGGTCACCGCCGAAGCGGCGCCCGGGCCGTCGCCCCAGCTC
>CAZYWA010000518.1:0-5673 GCA_964650975.1 uncultured bacterium | reverse complement strand
TATCCGATCGCCAGCGCCTTCGCCACGTCCCCCGATCCCAGGATTCCGACTTTCATCTCGACCTCCCTTTCCCTACGTCCTGCGGCCCAAGCCTAACCGGGGACCGAGCCACGGCGCGCCCGCCGTCACTCGTACGCGAGCGCGTCCTGAACAATCAATCGCGCGGCTCGCAGGCCCGGCACCAGTCCGGCCGCTGCGGCCAGCGTGATCACGCTCACGGTCATGCGCAGCGCCGCCACCCACGGATAGCGGAACGGCACGTGCCAGCCGCTCGCTTGCACGCCGATCACCTTCACGAACACCAGCGAGGCGGGGATCGCGGCGAGCCCGCCCACCAGCGCCGCGCAGAAACCGAGCCACGCGGACTCGGCGACCACGCTCGCGACCACCTGATGACGCTTGGCTCCGATCGCGCGCAGCACGCCGATCTCGCGGGTGCGCGCGAGCACGCCCGCGAGCATCGTGCCGACGACGCCGAACACCGCGACCACCAGCGCCACCACCTCGCTCGCCTTCGAGATCGCGAAGGTCTGGCGGATCACGTGGCGGATCTCCTCCTTGAAGACGCGCGCCGTGGTGACGAAGAGCCCGCCGTCGTCGCCGGTGGCCGCGGCGAGCGCCGCGCGCACCCGGCTCGCCACCGCGTCCACGTTCTCGCCGGGTTTGACGTAGACGTGCATCGCCTCGACGCGCTCGTCCTTCCAGTACTTGAGCACCCAGCTCCGGTCCATCATGAGCCAGCCCTGGTCGGTCGAATAATCGATCGCCACCGCGTGGATCTTGAAGCGGTGGATCCCGGTGGGCGACATGAGATCGATGGTGTCGCCGGGCTTGAGCTTCTTCTTCCACGCCAAATTCTCGCTGATCATCACCGCGGGCTCGCGGGTGAGGGCATCGATCGGCGTGGGAAACGGGCCGTCCACGATGCGCCGGTACGGATTCGTCGCCATGCGCCGGAAATAATCCTCCGACCGCAGGTTCAGCACCTCGAGCCGCAGATCCTCCCACGGGATCGAGATGGTGCGGATCAGGTTGGTGGCCTCGACACCCGGCACCGCTTGCACCACCGGCTCCCAGGTGGGCGGAAACGCGATGCTCTCGCGATCCACCGTGGGCGAGCCGGCGTGCACCAGCATGTCGGCCGGGATCGCCTGCTCGATCCACTCGATGCAGCTGGTCTCGTACGAGTACGTGTAGCTCGAGAGCGTGACGCTCAAGCACGCGGCAAGCATCAGCGCTCCCACGGAGACCGAGCTGCGCGCCAGCTCGCGGGTCACGTTCTCCACGCCCAGCCGAGCCGAGGGGCCGATCAGCCGCAACGCGAGCTGCGCCGCCGCGGGCGTCAGCGCCGACACCACCGCGGGTGTGAGCGCCACCCCCGCGAGGAAGACCAGGATCCCGGCGGCAAACCCGTAGGCGAGCCGCGGCATCTGCGACAGCACACCCGCGGCCGCGAACGCCACGAGCGAGCCGACCAGCAGCCCGCCCACCGAGCGCTTGCGGATGCCCGTGGCGTGCTGATCGCGGCGCAGCGTTTCGACGGGCTGCAAACGCGCCGCCTCGCGAGCCGGCAGCCACGCGGCGCCAATCGTCGCGAGGAAACCGGCCGTCAGTCCGGCGACGGCGAGCCCGGCGCTCACCCGCACGTGAGGTGCCGTGATGTTCTCGAAGATGCGCGACACGGTGGGCGCGAACTCCCCCACGATCACCACCGCCAGGACGCGTCCCAGCGCGACCCCGAGGATGCTGCCCACCAGGCCGATGACCGCGGCCTCCGCGAGAAACACGCCCGCCACGCGACCCCGCGAGACCCCGACGCTGCGCAGGATCCCGATCTCGCGCCGCCGCTCCGTCACCGACACCGCCACGGCGTTGTAGATCAGGAACATGCCGATCAGCACCGCGATGGTGCCGGTCATCTGCATGCCGTTCCGGATGCTCGACGTCATGCGCGCCAGCTGATCGGCGCGCTTCGACGGCGTATCGACGCGCCCGCGATCGCCCACCACCTCCTGCAAGCGGCGCTTTCCCTCCTCGATCGAGATCCCCGGCGCGAGCTGCACGTCGATGCGGTCGATCTGCGTGCCGCGGTCGAAGCCCACTTGCGCGGCGTCGAGGTTGAGGATCAGCACCTGCCCGCCGAAGGCGCGTGCCTTGCCGTCGTCGGCCATCACCGCCCACACGTGAAACTCGCCCAGCCCCTGCGAGGTACGCAGCCACATCGACGAGCCGACGTCGAGCCCCTGGTCGCGCGCCAGCGTCTCGCTGATCAGCACCGCTCCCGGCGTGTTCACGAACTCGATCGCGTCGCCGAACACGTCCGGGCCCTTCGCGGTCTTGAACGGCAGGAAATCGAGATCGCCGAAGAAGTCGATGCCCAGCACCAGCACGCGCAGCCCGGGCTTGCCTTCGCTGCCTTTCAGGTAGCTGGTCTGCTCCAGCCGGCCGGCGAAGCGATGCGCCACGTCGCGGTGCGAGCTCAAGCTCTCGAGCAGCGCCGCGTCGATGCCCGACTCGTCCCCCACGATCTCCAGATTGGCCTTGCCAGCGGCGCGGTCGGCGAGCTGATCGAAGGCCGAGAGCACCGAGTCGTTGGTGGCGCGCATGCCGACCATGAGCGCCACGCCGCTCGCGACGCCGAGCAGCGTCAAGAGCGAGCGCACCGGGCGAGTGAGCACGTGGCGCAGCGAGACGAACCGCACCAGCGCGCGAAATCCGCTCACGAGGCGCTCCGCGCCGCGGCGCCCGCGCGCTCGTCCGAGACCACCTGACCGTCGCGCAGCGTGATCACGCGATCCGCTCGCGCCGCGATCCGCGGGTCGTGAGTGATGAGCACCACGGTGCGCCGCGCTCCGGCGACGCCGAACAAGAGATTCAGCACTTCCTCGCCGGTCTTGGTGTCGAGGTTGCCGGTCGGCTCGTCGGCCAGGATGAGCGGCGGATCGTTGACCAGCGCGCGCGCGATCGCGACCCGCTGCATCTCGCCGCCCGAGAGCTGGTGCGGCCGGTGACCGAGGCGCGCGCCGAGCCCGACGTCGCCGAGCCGCTTCTCGGCGCGAGCGCGCACCGGCGCCAGCTTCTCGCCGGCCAGGAGCGACGGCAGCATCACGTTCTCGAGGGCGCTCAGGGTGGGCAGCAAGTTGAAGAACTGGAACACGAAGCCGATCTGATCGCGCCGCAGCGCCGTGAGGGCACCGTCGCGGAGCGTGCCGAGGTCGTGTCCGCCGATCTTGACCGAGCCGGTCGACGCGCGGTCGAGGGCACCGATCAGGTTGAGCATCGTGCTCTTCCCCGACCCGGATGGCCCGACGATCGCGACCAGCTCTCCCGAGTGGATGGTGAGCGTGACGCCGCGCAGCGCGTGCACCACCGCGGCGTCGGCGCCGCCCGCGGACTCACCGTCCTCGATGGCGCTCGCGTAGCTCTTCGTGACGTCGCACAGCTCGATGTCGGCTGGCTCGAGACCCACGCGCACCTCCCTCGGGAAAACGCGGCCCGCGAGCCACGATTCGTGCCGGGGGATGTAGCGCGCTTCGGCGAGCCTGGCAGCTCCGCCATTGTGCTAAACCCGCACGACCATGCCGCTCACTCCCCACGTCGAACGCCACTTCGGCGGCAGCCAGATACTCCGCGACGTGGTGATCGGCATGGCCGACGGGCTCACCGTGCCGTTCGCGCTGGCCGCGGGGCTCACGGGGGCCGTCGCCGCGAGCAAGATCGTCATCACCGCGGGTCTCGCCGAGGTCGCGGCGGGAGCCATCGCCATGGGCCTCGGCGGCTACCTCGCCGCGCGCGGCGACGCCGAGCACTACGCGAGCGAACGCGATCGCGAGGTCTGGGAAGTGCAAGAAAAGCCCGGCCAGGAGGCAAAGGAAGTCGTCGAGGTGCTCGAGACCTACGGACTCGAGCCCGAGGAAAGCCGCGCGGTGGTCAAGTCGCTCATGAAGCGGCCCGAGGCACTGGTCGAGTTCATGATGCGTTTCGAGCTGGGGCTCGAGAAGCCCGACCCGAGGCGCGCCTTGCAGAGCGGGCTCACCATCGCCGCGGCTTACGTCGCGGGCGGGCTCGTTCCGCTGGCGCCTTATTTCGTGGTGGCCGACTCGAACACCGCCCTCGAGGGCTCGGTGGGCGTCACCGCGCTGGCGCTCGCCTTGTTCGGTTACGGCAAGGCCCGCTTCGCCGGGTCGAAGCCGCTGCGCGGCGCGATCCACACCCTGCTGGTGGGTGGGATCGCCGCGGCCGCCGCGTTCGTGATCGCGCGCCTGGTGGCGTGAGCCGACGCGCGCCGTCGATCATCGCGGCGCGCAGCGCGTCATCCTCACGGGCTAGCGTCGAGCGTGCGGCAGCCGGCGGTGTCGACGGAGGCGCCTCCTTGCGCGTCGATGGCCGTGGTCAGGCCGGTCAGGGTGCAGAGCGTCGGGCTCGCGACGCTGACCTGGGCGGTACCGGTCGCCGAGATCGCGCTCCCGGACGTGGACGTGAGCGTGAGATCCGCGGTGCTCGACAGGTTGACGCTCGACGTGCCGGCCGCATCGACGGCGTCGCCGCTGGTGGAGGCGGCGAGGGTGCCGGAGGTCGATTGCACGCTCACGTTCGACGTGCCGGCCGCGTTCACGGCGTTCGTGCAGTCCTGAAGCGTCACGTCTCGGCCGGACACGTCGAGGGCGCAGTCGCCGGCGGCACGGATGCAGACGCCGCCGTTCCCTTGCACAACCAGCGACGCGTCGGTGCCGAGGTCGAGCGACTCGGAGCCGCTCTCGCAGTCGAGCGCGGCGTGGGTCAGGATCTCGTCGCCGACGACCGCCTCGGATCCGTCGAGCGTGACCGAGAACGAGAGGCTCGTCCCCTCGGGCACCGTCAGCGAGCCGATCAAGTCCAGTCCGGTCGAGTCGGTGAACTCGAGCGAGACGTCGCCGGGTGTCGCCGACAGCGCGAAGTTTCCCTGCGCGTCGCTCGTCGCCGTCGCGAAGGTGGTGCCGTTTTCCTGCGCCGCCACCGAGATCCCCGCCGCCGATTGCACGCCACCGGCACTGGTCGTCGAGTCGGGAGCGATCTGCCCGGTGAGCGCCACCTCGGACGAGCCGGTCGTCGGGTTGCCGTCGCCGGTGCCCGGCGTGACCACTCCGCCAGGGAAAGCAACGGGCGTATCGCACCCGAACAACATCGACGACGGCAGCAACAAAGGGATCGACAGCAACAGCGGCGATAGCAACGCCGGATCTCGTCTCATGGCTCCTCCGCGCCAGCGTGGCGCATCCGCGCCAATGCCGCGCGAAGGCGCCTCACCGCAATGCGATGCAGTCACCGTAACCGCGGATTGTGAAGCAATCGTGCACTCACATGGAGAAGTCTGAAGCAGACGGCGAGCAGCCCCGCACGACGTTGGCCCGCATGCGGCGCCGCGAGGCCGCGGCCCGACAAACGGCGTGAGCACGCGGATCCGCGCGCCGATCCCGGCACGTACGTTACTGCGGCAAAACCCGACCGAGCGCCTTTCGACGCGCGAATCGATCGCTAGCCCGCGGCTTCGTCACCGTACGACGAGCGCCCGAAGCTCGTTTCGCCGCGTGGACGCCCTCGATGGAAGCGAGAATCGCACCCACCCCGGGCAGGTATTCGTCGCGGTTGCGCTCGTCGACTAGGTGAACCACGTCGGCGTCGGCCAAAATCTCG
>CAZYWA010000517.1:0-5678 GCA_964650975.1 uncultured bacterium | reverse complement strand
CCGTGGAGCGTGCCGCGTCGAGCAGCGCTGGAACCAGGCGCTCGTGGCGGCCGTGAATGAGCGACATGGCGTGGCGCGCACCCCAGCGAACGTCGCTCGACCCGTCGCCCAGCGCCTCGATCAAGACCGGCACCAGCCGCGAGGCCCGGCCGCCGATCCGGGCGAGGCTGAACGCCGCGATGCGGCGCGAGCGCGGCTCGCGATCGTCGAGACGCTCGCGCAGCCGCGCCTCGATCCGCGGGTCCGCGGAAGCGAGCCGCACCAGCTGATCGGCGACGGCACGCTGCCCAGCCGCCGGCGCGCGCGCCAAGAGCTGCAGCAGCTCGTCGAGCAGCGCGGCGGGAAGAGGCCTGGTCGCGGACCAGCCCGCGGCCCGCTCGAGCGCGCCCGCGCTCGGTGCCGCCGCACCCGACTCGGCCGGCGAGGAAGTTCCGGAATCGCTCATGGGACTCGACCACGATCGTAAGCGACCTCGCGCGATTCGGCGCGTCCGAGGATTCGGCGGAGACCCGGGGATTGAACGACAATGACGTCCATGAACGATACCCAACCCGGATCGAGTCCCGCGTCCGGCGCGGCGCCGGACGCGGCGGGCGTCGAGGCGCTTCTGGCGCAGGTCGACACCGCGGCTCTCGGCGGTGTCGATCGCGCGCGTGCGTTCGTGTCCCTGCTCCTCGGTGAACGATTCACACAGCGCCATCGCGGCGTCGAGCCCGCGCGGCTGAGCCGCGCCGTCACCGAGAGCTACCGATTCCTTTCCGAGCGTCCCCAGAGCGCCGGCCGCGCGGCCTTCGACGCGAGCGGTGCGACCGCCCTCTTCCCCGGAAACGGCGTGCTGCGCACCCACACGCGCGACGTGCCGTTCCTGGTCGAGAGTCTGAAGCAGCTGCTCTCGGAGCTCGGGCTCGAGCCCACGCTGCTCTTGCATCCGATCCTCGCGGTGCGCCGCGACGGGAACGGCGCAGTCCAGTCGATCGCGCCCGCCAGCACCGAGCCCGATGCGGCGCTCCACGAGTCGCTGATCCACGTCGAGGTCCAGCTGGCTCGCGACCTCTCGAAGGAGACCCTGGAAAGCGCCGCCCTCGAGGTGCTCGCGGCGGCGCACCTCGTGTCGGCCGATCGCGACGCGATGCGCACCCGCATGCTCGACCTGGTGGTACACGCGCTCGGTAGCGCCGAGGCGGCGCCGCCCGCCGGGCCGGACGTGTTGCCGGACGAAGCGGTGATCGATTTCTTGCGCTGGCTGCTCGACGAGAACTTCACGTTCCTGGCGGCGCGGACCTACGAGGTCGAGGGCGCGGAAGGCGCGCGGAAGGCGCGCCTTCGACCTGGGAGCGGCCTCGGACTGTTGCGCGACGAGACCCGCAGCTCCTTCGCCAAGCCGGCGCCCATCGACTCGCTCGATCCCGCGACCCGCGACCGCATCCTGCTCGCGCGCCGCCTGGTGCTCGACAAGACCTCGCGCCCGAGCCCCATCCACCGTCGCGTGCCGATGGACGCGGTGAGCGTCCGGGTCTTCGAGAACGGCCGCTTCCTCCGCGAGGAGCGGTTCATGGGCCTCTACACCCGCAAGGCGCTCTTCGAGCAGCCCACCGCGATTCCGATCCTGCGCACCAAGCATCGCCGCATGCTGGATCGGGCCGGCGTCGTGGAGGGATCGTTCGACGAGCGCGAGCTCACCAGCCTCTTCAACGCACTGCCCAAGGAGGAGCTCTTCCTCAACGACCCGGCCTCGATCCTCTCCGGGCTGCGCACGCTGCTCGATGCCTATGCGCAGGACACGCTCAAGATCGTGCTCCGGCCCACCTTCAGCGGCCGGCTGCTGGCGATCGGGCTCGCGATTCCCGACCGCTACTTCAGTAGCGAGGGGCTCGACCAGGTGGTGCGCCACCTGGAGGCGCGGCTCGCGACCCGGGTGCTGGAGCGCCGCGAGGCAAGACCCGAGCAGGGCTTCCGCCAGGTCTATCTCTATGCCGCGCCGCGCCCCGCCGAGCCGCCCGAGCCGGCGCAGCTCGAAGCGGAAGCGCTCGCGATCTTGAAGCCGTGGAGCGAACGTCTCGCCGAGTTGCTCGCACCCGGCACCGATCCGGAATGGGCCGACGCATTCCCGCTCGCCTATCAGAACCTGGTGCCGCCGGTGCGCGCCGCGGCGGACGCCGCGCTGCTCGCTTCGGTGACCGACTCGCGACCCTTCGCGATCGGCGCCGTGCACCCGGGAGATCCGAACGGCGGCGATCCGAGCGCGACCCTGCTGCGCATCGCGCACCGCGAGCCGATCACCCTCGGCACCGTGATGCCGGTGCTCAAGAACCTGGCACTCGAGGTCATCGACGAGGCGGCGTTCCGCATCGCGCCCAGCACGCGAGACGCGTGCCACCTGCACGTGTTTCGCGTGCGGGGCCGGAAGGGCGAGCTGCTCGACGCCAAAGTGGTCGACGTGGCGGTCATCGAGGGTCTGACTCGCGTGCTCTCGGGAGAGGGCGAGGACGATCCGGTGAACGGCCTCATGACCGCGGCCGGGCTCTCGTGGCGGCAGGTCTGGATCGTGCGAGCGTACGTTCACCACGCGTTTCAGCTCGGGTTGATCGTGTCCCGCGCCACGGCCGCCACCAGCTTGCTCAACGGCGCCAAGCTCGCGCGCACGCTGGTGCGCTGGTTCGAAACCCGCTTCGACCCGCATCACGGCGAGGACGAGCGCCGCCACGCGGACGACGAGATCGCGAGTGCCTTGGCGCAGGCGATCGAAGCGATCGAGGATCCCACCGACTACAAAGTGTTTCGCGTGATGCGCGACATGGTGGCCGCGAGCGTGCGCACCAATCACTACCGCGACGCCACGCTGCGCAGCCGGGCTCTCGCCATCAAGATCGACCCGCGGCGCGTGCCGGGCGTGCCGCGGCCCGCTCCCGCGCACGAGATCTTCGTGCTGGCGCCGGGCATGGAAGGCGTCCACCTGCGCGGCGGCGACGTCGCGCGCGGCGGCATTCGCTTCAGCGACCGGCCCGACGACTTCCGCACCGAGGTGCTGGGGCTCATGAAGACCCAGATGGTGAAGAACGCGATCATCGTGCCGGTGGGCGCCAAGGGTGGATTCATCCTGAACGCACCGCCGCCCGACAGGACGGCACTCGCCGCCGCCGCGCTCGACGCCTACCAGACCTTCATCTCGGCGCTGCTCGACGTCACCGACAACCGCGTCGGCGAGGGCGTCGAGCCGCCCCGCCGCGTGGTTCGTCTCGACGGCGACGATCCCTACTTCGTGGTCGCGGCCGACAAGGGGACCGCGAGCTACTCGGACGTGGCGAACGGAATCGCGGCGCGCTACGGCTTCTGGCTGGGCGACGCCTTCGCGTCTGGCGGGAGCCGAGGCTACGACCACAAGAAGCTCGGCATCACCGCGCGCGGGGCCTGGGAGTGCGCGAAGGTGCACTTCTGGGAGATGGGCGTCGATCCCGAGCGCCAGCCCATCACCGTGGTCGGGATCGGCGACATGTCCGGCGACGTGTTCGGGAACGGCCTGCTCATGAGCCGCACGATCCGGTTGATCGGCGCCTTCAATCACCGGCACGTGTTCCTCGACCCCGATCCCGATCCCGAGCGGTCGTTCGCCGAGCGGGAGCGCTGCTTCCAGGCCGCGCTCGGCTGGGACGGCTACGACGCGTCCACCATCTCGCCCGGTGGAGGGGTCTTCCTGCGCCGCAGCCGGGCGATCCCGGTGCCGCTCTCGCTGCGCATGCTGCTCGGCATCGCGGCCGAGACCGCGTCGGGCGAGGAGCTGATCCGGGCGCTGCTCGCGGCCCCGGTCGATCTGCTCACGAACGGCGGGATCGGCACCTACGTGAAGGCGTCGGGCGAGACCCACGCCGAAGTCGGCGACAAGTCGAACGACGCGGTGCGCGTCGACGCCACCCAGATGCGCTGCAAGGTGGTGGCGGAGGGCGGGAACCTGGGCCTCACGCAAGCGGCGCGAATCGAGCTCTCGGCCGCCGGCGTGCGTGTCCACACCGATGCGATCGACAACTCGGGCGGCGTCGACTGCTCCGACCACGAGGTGAACGTGAAGATCGCGCTCACCACGGCACGGGCGCGCGGCGAGATCGACCTCGGCACCGAGAACCAGGCGCTGGTCGCCGCTACCGACGAGATCTGCGAGCACGTGCTCACCGACAACCGCCTGCAAGCTCTGGTGCTCGCCTACGATCAGCGACGCAGCCGCGTGCAGTTCGAGCCGTACCAGGATCTGATCGGGCGGCTGGTGGCCACCGGTCATCTCGACGCCGAGAACGAGGGCTTTTCGAAACGCGACCTCAAGACCCAGCGCGGCGACGGCCACGGCTTCTTCAAGCCACAGCTCGCGGTGCTCATCGCCCACGAGAAGCGGCGCATCTACGACGCGCTGATCCAGGGCGATCTGATCGACGCGCCCGACGCGGCCGATCTGGCGCGTGCCTACTTCCCCGAGTCAGTGACGCGGGCGGCGCCGAATGCCGTCGGGGCGCATCCGCTGCGCCGCGAGATCGTGGCCACGGGACTCTCCAACCTGGTGGTGAATCGCTGCGGCATCTCGTTCGTGAGCGAGATCGAGAACGAGACCGGCGTCCCGCCCGAGCAGGTGGTGGGTGCCTGGCGAGCCGCCGACGCGGTGCTGGGCGGCGCCCTGGTCTTCGCCCACCTGGCGGCGCTCGCGCTCACGCCACCGCGGGTCGACGCCAGCGCCGTGCTCGGCCTGCTCGCTCGATGCAACGCGGTGCTGGCGCGGGCCACGCGCTGGAACCTGTTACGTCACCGGTTCCTGCGGCCCGATGAGGCGGAAGCGAGCCGCTGCCGCGAGCGCACCGTGGCGCACCTCGCGGCGGTCGGACCGACGGTGTCGGCCGCCGAGGCGGAGCGGCGCGCCAAGGACGACGACCGGCTGCGCGGGCTGTGCGTTCCCGACGAGGCTTTGCAAGCGGTGGCGCGACTGGAAGGGCTCGCCGATTTCTTCGTGATCGAGGCGCTCTCGGCCGAGACCGGCGCCCCGCCCGATCGCGCGCTCACGGCCCACGGCGAGGTGAGCGCCCTGCTCCACCTGAACGAGCTGCACGCGTTCCTGGAGCGGGCGCCGCTCGCCGACGCCTTCGACCGCCTCGCGGCCCGCCGCCTCGACGACCAGATCGAGGACGCGCGCTACCGCATCGCGTCGCGCGTGCTGCAACGCACGCCGGCCGCGAGCACGAGCGACGTCGTGACCGCCACGTCGGCCGAGGCCCGCCGCTACTTCGACGCGGTCGATCGGCTGCGCGCGATCGGCGCGCCGCGCAACTTGCACGCCGCGTACCTGGCGACCCAGTCGCTCCTCGACCTCGCGTCCGCCCTACCGCCGAGCTGACGGACCGGTCGCGCGCGATCGCACCGACCGGGCGCTCGTCGGCGCGGCTCGACGGCGCCGGGCGGCTACCCTTTCCGCCGACCCGTCTCGCTGCTCATCCCTGCCTCGGCTTCGGCCGCGGCGCGAGTCTCCGGATCGGGTGCGATCGTCGCGACGCGGCGGGCGACGGCCTCCAGGAACCGGCCAAACCGATCGAGACGCTGCCGGGCCTCGAGCCGAACGGGCTCGTCGCGCGAGCGGCTGCCGCGGATGGCGTCGATGGCGTCACGCTCGGCGGCGGGCGGGAGAAACTCGATCCGCCCCACCAGCA